>JBBPZE010000045.1:0-111598 GCA_038199185.1 Solirubrobacterales bacterium | reverse complement strand
TCCTGATCCGCGTGTGGTCGAGTGGTTGCGCCGGAGCGAGCGCGATCTCGCTGTCGATCCGATCATCCTCGGCGAGATCCGGTTCGGGATTCTGCTGCTCCAGCGTGGCCGGCGGCGCACCCGCCTCGAGCGCTGGTTCGAAGAGGGCGTCGCGCGCCTGCACTGCCTGCCGTGGGACGCGGGGACCGGCTTGCGCTGGGCGAAGTTGCTCGCCTCGCTGTGCGCCAGCGGGCGGGCGATGCCGATCAAAGACAGCCTCATCGCCGCTACGGCCTTGACGCACGACCTCGCGCTCGCCACGCTCAACCGTCGAGACTTCGAGGCCGCCGGGGTCACGCTCGTCAACCCGGCAGCTGACCAGGAGTGAACCTGTCGCGACCACGTGGTGGACGGCACGATGATGATGGTCGGGGGTCGAGCCGCCAGGTCGTCGCCGCGCTCGAGCAACTGTCTCCCGCCCATCGACCAGGGAGTGTCGCCACTTTGCTGCACGCGGTACGGTCCAGCCGATGGCCACCCAACACTGCAGCTGACGATCGTCCTCAGGAATTGCGCATTCGCAGAGCAACGTTGCCGGTGCTGGCGCTCGTGGTCGGCTCTGTGGCGATGTCGGCGCTGGGGGCCTCCCCTCCACGTTGCTTGGGCCCTGCCTCGCTCGACCCGCTGCACCCGTGTGAGAACCCGGCCCTCGCACGCATGGCGATGCCCTCGCTCAGCGAGGTGATCGCCCATCGCCACGCGCCGTGCGAGGTGCGCCGCAGGGCCCGGCCCCAGGTCTGCACGTTCGGGGTTGCGCGCCACCGGGCCCGGCGGCGCGTGGCCCTGATCGGCGACAGCCACTCCGTCCATTGGCGTGCCGCGCTCACCGTGGTAGCACGCCGCCGCAGCTGGCACGTCTACTCGCTCTATCAGACCCACTGCCCGTTCAATCGGGTCATCGGAAACCTCGCCGGTGACCCGGCGTGCCAGCGGTGGAACGACGACGCGGTCGCCTGGATGAAGGGCCACCCCGGCATCGACACGGTGATCGTCTCCGAGCACGAGTACCACGACAGCTCCACCCTCGACCAGGCGATCCGCGGCTACATCGCGGCCTGGAACGCGTTGCCCCGCTCGGTGACCAGGATCATCGTCATCCGTGATACGCCCTACATCGCAGACGACTCACAGGCCTGCGTGGAGCGCTCGCTGTCGCAACACGGACACCCGGGCTATGACTGCCGAGAGCCGAGAGCGAGCGCGGTTCACACCGATGCCGCGGAGCTGGCGGCCCGGCAGCTGAACTCACCGCGCGTCCAGATCGTCGACATGGCGCGCTACTTCTGCGACTCGCTCTACTGCTACCCGGTGGTCGGGGGCGTCAGGACCCACTGGAACCGCGGACATCTCAGCCTGCTGTTCTCCACCTTGCTGGGGCCCTACCTCGACCGCGAGCTCTTCCCTCTGGTCGGGGCGCGGCGGTGACGCCGGGCCTTGCTCGCCACGTCGGTGAGAACCTCACCACGTCGGTGAGAACCTCGCCACGTCGGTGAGAACCTCGCCACGTCGGTGAGAACGTGTGCCGTCAGTGCGGACAGCGCGCGGTTCGCTGCCTGTGCGCCTTGGCCAGCACGGCCCTGGCTGACCTGGTCACGCCCAGATGCGCCGCCACCGTCCAGAAGGCCGGGCGGGGATGGCCGTTGGCCGCCAGCAGGCCGGAGTCCCAGATTGCGTTTCGGCCCCGAGGGCCTCTCCACTGGTAGATGTAGGTGCGGCGAATCCGGCTACGACTGAGGTCGGCGAGCGCGAACATGTGTCGTACGGCCCGCTGCGCGCGACGCTCGTTGCAGGCAAAACCCTTCGCGAAGCGGACGATGCCGCCGGCTTCGGTCAGCCAGATCGGCCCGCTGACGGCTCGCAGCATCTGCGCGGTGACCGAGCGGTCGAGCGTGTGGAAGCGGTTGGAATCGCGGTAGTTGTGCAGGCCCCAGGTGATGCCGTGGCGTCCCACCGCCCGCTCGAAGCGCCGGGCCCATCCGGGAGCGGAGGGGAAATCGACCAGTTCCGGAGCCAGCACGATGCAACCGGGACAGACGGCTCTCATCGCCCGCCAGTAGCCGGCCAGCAGCCCGGGATGCTTCTCGGCGGGCTGTCCCCGCAGGTTGGGCTCGTTCCAGGTGGCGAACTCGCGCACGTTGGGCCAGCGATCACGAAACGCCACGAACGCCTTGCGGAAGGCGGCCCGCGTCGGGAGGCGATCTCCCTCGGAGGGCGTCCACGAGACGAGGACCTCGACCTCAGCGGCTCGGGCCTTGTCCAGCCAGGCGACGGTCCGGCCATCGGGTACTCCCGTGGCGATGTCCCAGGCAGCGGCCACGCGCGCATGCCTGACGCCGAGCGACCGCCACAGCGGATCGGAGAACATGGCCGGGTTCTGGTCGGCGATGGCGATGATTCGAGCGGAGGCCGGCGCCGACGCTGCCAGCAGCAACGCGTACACGGCGAGCGCGAGGTACGCGGCAATCGCGGGGGGAGCGAGAAGACGCATCGGCGGCTGATGCTAGCCGGGTCGATGGCTCCGACGCCCCGGTAGGGCTCGGCGCCACGGCAGGCCCGACACCCCGGTAGGGCTCGGCCGTCAGATCTCGTCGAGCGAGCGGACCGTCTCGAAGACCTCGGCGAGGCCGGTCATCGAAAATGCCTTGTCGACCGGTTGGCGGGGCCGCACCACCACACATCGGCGTTCCTGCGCGGCGGCCAGCGTATGGGCGGCGGCGACGAGCCCCAGGCCCATCGAGTCCATGAACGAAAGCCCCGACAGGTCGATGACCAAGAGGGCCGGAGGCTCGGCCTCGATCACATCGAGCTCCGCCCGCGCGAGCTGGACGGTCTGGATGTCGAGGTCGCCGCGAAGCTTTAACACCACCCCGCCGTCGACCGGCGTGGTTTCCATGTCGAAGTTCAGCATGGGTCAGAACGGCCGGAGTCCGAGCCGGCAGGATACCCTCGGCCGGGGGCGCCCGCCTCCAGGTGCAGGGCCGCTGAGTTGATGCAGTAGCGCTGCCCGCCGCGGTCGGCCGGCCCGTCGCCGAACACGTGACCCAGGTGGCCGTCGCAGGTCCCGCACCGCACCTCGGTGCGACGCAGGATCAGGCCTTCGCTGCGGAGGTCGACCCCGCCTTCGGCGGCGGGAGCGGTGAAGCTCGGCCAGCCCGTCCCGGAGTCGAACTTGTCCTCCGAGGAGAAGAGCGCGCTCCGGCAGCCTGCGCATCGGTACAGGCCCGGCTCCTTGCAGTCGTTGTAGGTGCCGGTGAAGGGCTGCTCGGTGCCGCCCTTGCGCAGCACCCGAAACTCCTCCGGCGTGAGGCGTTCCCGCCACGACTCGTCGTCGCTCTTGGATCGCGGTCGGGAGCGAAAGGCCATGCGAACCTGGCGCTACCCGGCTCGCGCGGGTTCCATCCGAGAACTCGCGCATCGTCGGCCGGTGGTGTGGACGCGCCCCGGCCGTCCGGTACGCTTGCGGTGATCATGCGAGACCATGGTGAAGTCCTCACCGCCATCTCCGACGGCATGGTGTCCCTGTTGCGGGAATTCTACGGTCGCGGTCCGACGCGGACGAAGTCCTACTACCAGGACGACCTCGTCGTCTGCGTCCTGCGCGGCGGTTTCTCGCGCGTCGAGCAGACCCTTCTCGACGGCGGCCGCGGGTCTGCGGTCATCCAGCAGCGGATGGAGTTCCAGGAGCTCATGCGCAGCCGCTTCTCAGACGTGATCGAGGGCGCCACCGGCCGTCCCGTCATCGGCTTCATGAGCGGCAACCAGCAGGACCCCGACCTCATGTGCGAGGTCTTCGTCCTGGGGCCGACCGATCTCATCGACGACCACGAGCTACCCGAGGCCTCGGCTTCGCACACCGCCTGACCCCTTCGACGTCGAGGCTCCGGCGAAGCGCTTGCTATCGGCGTCGGAAGGGGTAGATCGGTGCCCGGCTCGTGATCCTCGATCTGCGCGGGCTGACCTTCATCGACGTCACGGGGGTTCATCTCATCGTCGAAGCCAGTCTTCGTGCCGCGCTGTTCGGGGGGCGACTCATCGTCGTTCGTGGCCCCGCGCAGGTCCAACGGCTCCTCGAGAGGCCGGGCATGGGCGACGGGGTCGAGATGGTCGACTTCCCGCTCGCCGCCGCGAGGCGGCCGAACGAATCCTTGGCTACGCCCTAGCGACTCGCCTTCAGCCGGCGTGAGCGATATCACACGAACAGGCGTTTGTCCGGATGGGAATGGGGTAGCCTCGAAAGAGAACACCTGTTCCCGAAAAGAGGAAGCTCCGATGCCTACCACTCAGACCGTCAAGCGCCGCACCGCGGCGACCAAGCGCAGCACCACCGCCAAGAAGGCGGCCGGTACCCGCGCCCGCAACTCCGCCGCGTCGAACGCGTCGCGCGCCAAGACCAACGCCAAGCGCAGCGTTAACAAGCCGTCCGCGCAGAAGCAGGTGCGCCCGGTGCTCGCGCAGGCCGAGTTCGTCGGGGCCGTTGTCGGCAACACCGTTCAGACCGTCGTCACCGGCGGCACGAAGGTCGTCGCCGGCGCCGCCAAGCGCGTCGCGAACTTCCTGTAGTCGCGACGGCGTGCGGCCTCCTTCGGGAGGCCCGTCGTCGGCCCAGGGGCCTCCTTCGGGAGGGCCCTTCTTCGGCCCGGTAGCGTTGCGATGCCCATGGTCGTTACCCCGGACCAACGGCCGGCGCGTTGCCCCTCACGCGACGGCTCACCTCCAGTCCACGCGGCCTATCGCGAACGGCGCAGGCCGCCGTGGACCGACGTCTTCGCCCGCCGTGACGGCAGGGTCATCGTCGCGGCCCGGACGCCAGCTCCAGCGCGCGCTCCAGATACTCGTCAGCCCGCGCCGTGAGGCGGGTCAGCCCGTAGATGTCGAGCGCCGCGCGCTTGAGGTCGGTGGCGCCGGCGTCGCGCAGGCGGCGCATGAGCTCTGCGACTTCGTCGAGCGGCACTTCCTCGAGCGTGCGCGGCCCCAGCCCGCGAACGCGCACCGCGGGCGATCCCGCCGGTCGCAGGACGTCGTGGTTCTCGATGGTGGTCGCACCGTCACGCGCGATCTCCAACCGGCTCTGGATCTTCAACCGCCAAGCGGCCCCGGTCAGCGGCGCCTTCGCGGCACCCGTGAGCTTCCTGCCTCCCGATGCACGCGTATAGAGGCCGAAGGCGCGGCCGGCGAGGACGGGGCCCTCGGCATCGACGATCTCCATGACGACCGGCATCAGCGCATCCCGCCCGCCGGTGCGCGGATCCGGCACCGGGCGGCTCGTCCAGTCACCGTAGGGCTCGAGCTCCACGGCCGCGCCGCCTGGCGCCGGCCGGGCCGTCCCGGCGTTCGCCGCCGGGATCGCCCCGACGGTCTCTCGCCATATCAGCCCGTCACGCAGGACGAGCGTCCCGTAGCCGTGGGTGTCACCGTCGTGGGCCTCGAAGACGATCGTATCGGCGCCCTCGGCATAGGCCACCTCCCGCACCGAAGGCCCCGAGGCCAGCCATTCGCCGATGAGCGGTCGCAGGGCCTCTCGGCCATGGACGGTGCGCTCGTAGCCGACCTGGACTGCATCGGGGGCATAGAGCGCCAGCAGGGCCTCGGCGTCGCCGGCGTTGATGGCGGCCATGGCCCGATCGAAGAGCTCGCGAGACGGCGTCATGGCCTTCGATTATCCCGCTATCGACGAGGAAGGCCGAGCACGAGGTGCGGCGCGACGGTCACCGTGGTCTCGGGCGCCGCGGGCACCGGCGACGCGGCGTCGGCGAACGTCAGCCGGCCGTTGCAGCGCGGGCAGGCACCAAGGGCGCGCAGGCCCTCGGCCATCGCCACGCTGTTCCACGAGCGCCGGCAGCCGTTGCAGGAAACGGCAGGTGAATCCATGCCCATGGTGGGTTACTCGTCACGGGCCGAGCGGGGGTCGATAGGTCATTCGTCCGCGCAGTACCCTCACCACCTTCATGAGCGACTCGACACCTCCCGTCCGCTCACGGTTCTCCGAGCGCAACGCGTCGCTGGCCGGCGAGTGGAGAAAGCTCTCGCGGGCGGCGACGTTCGTGGCCGTTCTCACCGGCCCGGCGTTCTTCGCGGTCCTCGTCGCCCGCAACGACTGGCCCGTCGGCTGGGCGCTGCTGGCGACGATCGGCGCCATCGCCGCGTTCCGGGGGTTCGTCGACATCCTCGCGCACCGGCTGATCCCCGGGGCCAGCCTCTATGACGCCGATCGCGAAGCCCTGCTCGACGATGCCACCGCTCGGCGGCGGCTGTGGTTCTGGCGGGGCAAATACCGGCTGGCGGTCGCAATCGCGCTGGTCTTCGGCACGATTTACCTGATCTCGGGCGCCACTCCCGGTTCGATGGTGTCGGGCGCCACCGACGCCTTCTCTCAGAACCCGCAGCTGCTGTTCATCTTCCTGCAGCTGCCGATCTTCTTCCTGTTCAACTTCCTCATCCTCTTCGGCCCGATGCTCATCTTCGGGCTGCGCCAGATGAAGGGCTATGAGCCGGGTGACGCCGACTGGGGGGTCCGTCTCGACGACGTGCGCGGCCAGACCGAGCCCAAGGAGGAGGTCACCCGCGTCATCACGCTGTGGCAGGGCGGGGAGGAGTTCCGGCGGGCGGGCGGCAAGCCCGAGCGCGGCCTGCTGTTCATCGGGGCCCCGGGCACCGGTAAGACGATGCTCTCCAAGGCCATCGCCACGAGCTTCAACTCCCCCATCGTCACGATGCCGGGCTCGGGCTTCGCCCAGACCTTCATCGGCATGGATGTCATCGTCGTGCTGTTCCTGATCCGCAAGGCTCGCAAGCTCGCCCGCAAGTGGGGCGGTCAGTGCATCGTCTTCATCGACGAGATCGACGCCGTGGGCCTGCGCCGCGCCGCGCTGGGCGGGGGCGGCACGGCCGGGGCCTTCTCCCCCGCGGGTACGCCGTCGTTCGAGGATCTCGCATTCCACGGCCCCTGGGGCGCCCAGACCGCCAGCGGCGACCTCATCCTCGAGACGCGCGCGTGGCGCGAGCGCCTGTTCGCCCACCGCGCGCCGTCGCCGGCGCCGGCGCTTCCACCCGGGCTGGCGGCCTTCTACTCGCGGATCTCGGACTTCATCTTCCCCGGCGGCATGGGCGGCATGGGCGGCGGGGGCGGCATGGCCCTCAACCAGCTGCTCATCCAGATGGACGGCGTCGACGAGCCGCCGTTCATGCGCAAGTTCTGGACGAACCGCATCAACAACCTCCTCGATGCGCTCTACCTGATCCCGCGGCGGATCGGCACTCACCGGTTGCGCCTGCCCACCGCCAAGCCGCGCTCGGAGCAGATCTACTTCATCGGCGCCACCAACGTCCCGATCGACCGGCTCGATCCGGCGCTCGTGCGCCCCGGGCGAATGGGTCGACACATCTGGTTCCGGACGCCGACCAAGGACGATCGCAAGGACATCTTCGACCTCTACCTCACCAAGGTCGATCACGACACCGACCTGGACTCCGACAAGCGCCGCGACGAGCTGGCCCGGATCACCAACGGCTATTCCCCGGCGATGATCGAGCAGGTCTGCTCCATGGCCCTGACTCTCGCCCACTCCGACGCGCGCGAGGTCTTCGGCTGGGGCGACATCGTCGAGGCCATGACCACGATCGAGTCGGGCACCGCCCAGGGCGTCGACTACGTGCCCGACGAGACCCGCGCCGTGGCGATCCACGAAGCGGGTCACGCGGTGGCCTCGCACGTGTACATGGCTGACGTGCTCTCGACCAGGCTGTCGATCCGCAAGCGCGGGGGCTCGCTCGGCCACCACCAGGCGATCGAGAAGGAGGAGCGCTTCTCGAGCTGGCGTCACGAGGAGGTCGGCAAGCTCGTCTGGACCCTCGGAGCCATGGCGGCCGAGCACGTCTTCTACGGGGAGAACTCCACCGGGGTGGGCGGCGACGTCCAGAGCGCGACGTCGCGCGCCGCCTGGATGGTCGGCATGTGCGGCATGGGTCCCGAGCCCATCGAGCTCAACGGCAGGGGCCCCTCGGACACCGCGGAGCGTCGCGAGCTCGAGGTCGAGATCATGGATCGCTTCGAGCGGGTGGGCCTGCAGATCATGAACCGCGCGGCAGGCATGCGCGAGTCGGGCGACCCGATCCCGGCCATCCTCGGTGACCCCTCCAAGCGGCGCGCCGCGGCGCAGATCCTCGGGCAGGCCTACCTGACGGCCGTCTGCCTCGTGCGCCACAACCGCGAGCAGACGCTGAGGATCGCCGAGACGCTCGTCGAGCGCCGGGAGCTGCACGGCGACGAGGTCGTGGAGGTGCTCGACGCCGCCGATCTCCAGGCGCCGGACATCGACGTGACCGACGAAGCGATCTGGCCGAAGCTGTGAGCTCATACGACCAGGGGCCCCAGCACGACGATCCGGGATTGCCCGGCGAGCCCGGCCCTCCCGACCGCCCCGATCCGCGCTTGCGCCCTGACGATCCCGCCGGCACCAAGCCCAGGGTCGACCGGGAGTCCCTCGTGCCCGCGATCCGCGAGCCGCTGGTCCCCGATCCCGATCCCGGCCACGACCAGACAGCCGACACCGACGCCGAGGTCGTCGAGCCCGACGAGACCGGCCTGCTGCCCGACCGACTGCGGGGCCCGGCTCCCCCCGTGCTCGCCGGGGCAAGGACGGACTCGCCACACACTCCACGTTTTCAGTTCCTGCTCGGCGCGCTGTTCGCCGTCGGCCTGGCGGCGGTGGCTGCCGTCGTCGCGCTCGCGATGCAGGGCAAGCGGACGGGTCCGCCGGAGCCGTTCTGGTCGGCCTGGCGCCCCCACGGCGGCGATTCCCCGGCCCAGATCGCCCAGCACGTCGGCCAGCATTACCACCTCGGGACCGGCGAGCAGCTCGTGGTGGTGACCGGGGGGCCGCTGGAGATCGCGGGGCTGCCGATGGACATCGTGCTCCAGCAGCCCGTGTCCCAGGGGGGCAGCTTCTTCAAGGTGGACGGCAAGGGCGTGCTCTACCGGATGTGCGGCCTGGGCCCACAGTGCTCGATCGCTGCGGGCAAGCCCTCGACCGAGCGCGGACTGCTGCTGCGCCGCGAGGCCCTCGAGCTCGCCCTCTACACGTTTCGCTATGTCGATGCGGACAACGTCGTGGTGTTCATCCCGCCCGCGCCCGGCAAGAAGCCCTCGCAGGCCGTGTTCTTCCGGCGCTCCGATGTCGGCAAGCAGCTCGAGCAGCCCCTGGGCTCCACGCTGACCCGCACGGCGCCGCTGCCCAGCACGATGGTGCACTCGCCCGACGCCCAGTCGGTGTACCGGATCACGACGCCACACCAGTTCCGCTTCAGCTTCTCGCAGGCCAACGGCGACCAGAGCGCGTTCCTGATCCTCAAGCCTCTGAGCTAGCCGGGGCGTCGCGCGCCGCGAACCCGTCGCAACGCACCACGGGAACACGCGGGTACTTCGGGAAGTGCGCGTCGGTCTTCGAGCGCTCGCATTTCGAGAACGAGGAGCCGCGCGTGTTGCGGATCACCCGCTGGTGCACGCACGCGTCGCAGAGTCCGTTGGAAGGTGGGGCCATGGCCGCGGCCGATCTTGGCAGGACACCGGTCGTTGCCCAGACAACTACGATGGTGCGGTGGCCACCTTCCGGCGACTGCTCGGCTTCCTGACACCGTACCGGCGCGGCCTGGGGTGGTCGCTGGGCCTCGCGGCGCTGGCGATGGCGGGAACGGTCGCCATCCCGTGGCTGACCGGGCGGGCGATCGACCGTGTGCGGGCGCACGACTCGTCGGGCCTGCGCGACCTCGCAATCGGCGTCGCGTTCGCGGGACTGGCGCGGCTGGCGCTGACGGTGACGCGACGGCTGATCGCCGGCCGCGTGTCCCTCGGCGTCGAGATGGACCTGCGCGAGCGGTTCTACGGACACCTGCTCGGGCTGGAGCTCGGGTTCTTCGACCGCAGCCAGACGGGCCAGCTGCTGTCGCGGGCCACGGTCGATCTGCAGTCCGTGCGGTTCTTCCTGGGCTACGGGCTGATCTTCATCGTCCAATCGGCGTTGACGATCCTGCTGGCGGCGACGGCCATGTTCCTCACAGACCCGAGGCTGGCCGGGCTGTCGCTGATTCCCGTGCCGCTGGTCATCTTCGTCGCAGCGCGATACGGGCGCCGCGGGCGTCCCGCCATCCAGGAGGTCCGGCAACGGATAGCCGAGCTGACGGCGGACGTCGAGGAGAACATCTCGGGGGTGCGCGTCGTCAAGTCCTTCGCCCGAGAGGACCGGCAGTTCGAGCGCTTCACTCACAGCGTGGGCCGGGTGTTCGAGCAGTCGATGATCTCCACGCGCCTGCAGGCGTTCTACACGCCGCTCATCGGGTTCCTCCCGCAGCTCGGGCTGGCCGCGATCCTGTTCTTCGGGGGCCGCCGGGTGATCGAGGGTGCGATGACGCTGGGCGACTTCACCGCGTTCTACGTCTACCTCCTCATGCTGCTCGGCCCGATGCGCACCCTGGGCAGCTCGCTCGGCATGGCTCAGCGTGCGACCGCCTCCGGCGCGCGGCTCTTCGAGGTACTCGACCGAGCGCCTCGGATCGTGGCCAGGCCGGGAGCGCGCGCGCTGCCGGGTGGGCGCGACGATGCGGGACACGTCGAGTTGCGCGGGGTGACGCTGCGCTACGAGGGCGCCTCCCGTGATGCGCTGCACGACGTGTCGCTGGACGTGCCCGCGGGCCGGACGGTCGCGCTGGTCGGCGCGACGGGCTCGGGCAAGACATCGCTGGTGGCGTTGCTGGCGCGGCTCTACGACGTCACCGACGGGGCGGTGCTCATCGACGGCATCGACGTGCGCGACCTGGAGCCGGCGTCGTTGCGCAGCGCGATTGCCGTGGTGGACGACGCGCCGTTTTTGTTCAGCGCGTCGGTGCACGAGAACATCGCCTATGCCCGGCCCGGCGCGTCGCGAGCGGAGGTCGAGGAGGCGGCGCGACGGGCCCGGGCCCACGACTTCGTCGAGCAACTGCCCGACGGCTACGACACCCGGGTGGGCGAGCGCGGGTTGAGCCTCAGCGGCGGCCAGCGCCAGCGGGTGGCGATCGCGCGCGCGCTGTTGGCCGACCCGCGGATCCTCGTGCTCGACGACGCCACGTCGAGCGTGGACGCCTCGACCGAGCAGCAGATCAAGACGGCGTTGCGCGAGACCATGGCGGGACGCACCACGTTCGTCATCGCCCACCGGCTCTCGACCATCGCCCTGGCCGACGAGATCGTCGTCCTCGCGGACGGCAGGGTCGCCGCCCACGGGTCACACGACGAGCTGCTGGAGGTCTCCGATCTCTACCGGGAGATCGTCGAGAAGGGGCTACCCGACCAGGTCTTCTTGACCCGCAAGCCGGTTGAGCGCGAGGTGGCGGGACTGTGAGTGCTCCCGCGGCGGCCGCGGCGGAGAGCCGGCTCGACGACATTCGTCGCCGCCTGCGCGGGACGAGCGGGCGCGGGCGCAAGCTCCGCGGCCTGCTCGTGCTGCTCGCGCCCTATCGCTGGCGCGTGGTGGCGATGTTCGCCGCCCTCATCCTCGGCACGGCGGCGTCCCTGGCACCGGCTCCGCTGGCCAAGCACGCCATCGACGACGGCATCGTCCCCCGACACCTCGGAACGCTCAACTGGATCGTCGCGGCGTTCGTCGTGTCGGCCCTCGTCGTGTGGGCCGCGACCTACGTGCAGACCTACCTGACCGGCTGGGTCGGCCAGCGCGCGCTCCAGGACCTGCGGCTTCAGATCTTCCGCCATCTGCAGCGGATGCCGGTGGCCTTCTACGAGCGCCGCCCGACGGGCGTGCTGATCTCGCGCATGACCAACGACGTCGAGGCGCTGAACTCGCTGGTGACCGACAGCGTCGTCACGCTCTTTCAGTCGTCGCTGACGCTGATCGGGACGGTGGTGATCCTGCTGTCCTTCGACCTCGAGCTCGCGCTGATCACCTTTGCGATCTTTCCCGTGATGGCCGTCGGATCCCTGGCCTTCCGGATCGCGTCGGCCGACGCCTACAAGCGCACGCGCGAGACCATCGGAGCCATCACCTCATACCTGCAGGAGTCGCTGTCGGGCATCCGCGTCACTCGCTCGTTCGCCCAGGAGCCGCGCCACCGCGCCCGCTTCCACGAGCTCAACACGGCCAACCGAGACGCGAACATGACGACGGTGACCCTCAACGCCGCGTATTTCCCGGCGGTCGAGTTCATCAGTGCGGCGACGACGGTCCTCATCCTGCTGGTGGGTGGCTCGCAGATCATCGGAGGCCAGCTCGCGATCGGAGTGCTGGTCGGCTTCGTCGCCGCGCTCAACGGGTTCTTCGATCCGATCGGCCAGCTCTCCCAGCTCTACACGACCTACCAGTCCGGGATGGCGGCGCTCGACAAGATCTTCGAGCTGCTCGACGAGCGTTCTGACCTGATCGAGGAGGAGGACGCCATCGTCCTGGAGCGCATTCGAGGGGAGATCCGCTTCGACGACGTGACCTTTGCCTACCGGACCGCGGACGGGGCCACGAACGCCCTGACCCGCATAAACCTGGTGGTGCCACCCGGGCAGACCGTTGCGCTGGTCGGCGCCACGGGCGCCGGCAAGTCGACGTTCGCCAAGCTGGTGGCCCGCTTCCATGACCCCACCGAGGGACGGGTGCTCGTCGACGGGGTCGACCTGCGTCATGTCCGCGCCCATTCGCTGCGATCGCAGATGGGGATCGTTCCGCAGGAGGGCTTTCTGTTCAGCGGCACGGTCGGCGACAACATCGCCTTCGGACGGCCTGACGCCACTCCCGAGCAGATCGCCGCAGCCGCCGAGGCCGTCGGCGCCGCGGATTTCATCCGGGCGCTGCCGGTGGGCTATGACACCGAGGTCGGCGAGCGCGGCGCGCAGCTCTCGGCGGGACAGAGGCAGCTGCTGGCCTTCGCGCGCGCCCTGATCGCCGACCCGCGGATCCTGATCCTCGACGAGGCGACCTCGAACGTCGACCTGCATACGGAGGGCAAGATCGAGCAGGGCCTGCGCCGCCTGCTGGCGGGGCGCACCGCGGTCGTGATCGCCCACCGGCTCTCGACCATCCGCCAGGCCGGCCGCATCGTCGTTCTCGAGGCCGGCCGGGTCACCGAGCAGGGCACCCACGACGAGCTCATGGCCGCCCGCGGCGCCTACTGGGCGCTCTACCGCGACTGGGCCGAGCAGGCCGCCGCCTGAGCGCCATGCGCCTTACTACACTGCCCCGGCGTTCGGTCCGGGATGGTGTAATTGGCAACACGCGTGCCTCTGGAGCACGAATTTGGGGTTCGAGTCCCTGTCCCGGAGCTCCGGGGGACACGCCGCTGAGTGTGCGAACATGTGTTCGTGTCCAACGCCGGCTCGCCTTACGCCCGCTTCCGCCGCGCACTCGCCACCGGGAGCCTTCCGCTGGTTCACGCCGCGGCCGCCGAGCTTCCCCAGGTCGACCTCGAGGACGCCCTGCGCATCTGCCTGCTGATGAGCGATCAGGACGACGAGCGCTTCGAGCGCGCGGCCGTGCGCTGGCTTGCCCGCGCGAGCCTCGAGACGCCGACGATGCGGCTCGACGACCTGCGGATGGGCCTCGTCGCCTTCGAGGCCATGCCCTACAACCCGGCGGCGGCCCGTCAGACGCTGGCCGAGCTGTGCGCCGGGCACCGCCTCGACGGAGCGCTGCGGGCACTCACCTAGGCATCACCGTCGACCACGGTGCGCTCGCGGATGAGCTCCCGGGCGCGGTCGAGATCGCCGGGACGGTCGACCACCACACAGCCCACCACCCGGCCCTGCTCGAGATATGAGACCGAGAAGCTGCCGGCCTCCAGCGAGCCCTTCAGGATCTCCTCGCCGCCGCCCGCCGCGACGCCGACGAACTCCATCGCCGTCCAATCCGCCAGGTCGCTGAAGAAGTAGGGCACCACCTCGTAGGGATCCTGCGCGCCGAGCATCGCCCGCGCCGCGTGCTTGCCCTGCTCGATGGCGACGTCCCAGTGTTCGACGCGGGCGTGGCGGCCGTGCAGCGCGCTGTCGTACTCGCACATGTCCCCCGCCGCCCAGATCGAGGGGGCAGACGTCCGCAGCCCTGCGTCGCACGACACACCGCCGGCCGGGCCGATCTCGAGTCCCGCGGAGCGGGCGAGCATCACGTCCGGCACGGCGCCCACACCGAGCACGACCGCCTGGGCCTCCAGCGCCAGCCCGCTCTCGCATTCGACCCTCTCGACCCGCTCGCCCGCGCCCGTGAAGCGCGCGAGTTGCTGACCGCCGTGAACCTCGACACCGTGCTCCTCGAGCACGCCCTGGAAGTAGGCCCCCACCCGCGGGCCGAAGGTCTGCAGGGTCACGTCCTCCTGCATCACGATCGCGCAGCGCTTACCCATCTTGGTCAGCGATGCCGCCACTTCGCAGCCGATGTAGGAGCCGCCGACCAGGACGACGCACTCGGCGTCGGCCACGTCGTCGCGCAGGACGTCGGCGTTGCGCAATGCCCGCAGGTAATGAATGCCCTCGAGGTCCGAGCCGTCGACGGGCAGGCGCCGGACGTTCGCGCCGGTGGCGAGCAGGGCCATGTCGAACGTGACGTCGTCCTTGGTCGAGAGCGTGGCCACCCTGGCCTTCGTGTCGAGCTTCATGACGCTCGTGCGCGTCCGCACGTCGATGTCGGCCTCCCGCCACCAGTCGTCGGGGTGCACGAGTGTGGCCTGGCGGTCCTCCTCCCCCAGGAGATAGCCCTTGGACACGGGCGGGCGGTTGTACGGAGGATCGGGCTCCCGGCCGGCCAGGAGGACCGAGCCGGTGAACCCGTCGTCTCGCAGCTGTGTGGCGCAGGCCGCCGAGGCGACACCGCCGCCGATCAGCAGGACGTCGACGTCGGTCATCCGTGCTACGCGCCCGGAGGTCCGCCGTTGGGCGCGAACTGCCGTGTGATGGCCTCCTCGAGGCCCGGGTCGAGGACGAGCAGCACCTCGTCGCCGACCTCGATGATCGTCTCGGCCTTGGGCACGAACCCCTTGCCGCCGCGCAGGACCGAGATGATCAGGCTGCCGTCGGGGAGCAGGACATCCTCGACCGCCTTGCCCGCCGCGGGCGCCTGATCGGCGACCTCCACCTCGATGATCTCCAGCTGCTCGGCGGGAAGGTCGAGCAGGTGCACCAGCCCGTAGGACGGCACCTCGTGCTCGATCAGGCGCAGGATCAGGTCGGTCGCCGACACCGCGGGCTGGATGCCCAAGAGCTCGAACCACTGCAGGTTGCGGGGGTTGTTGACCCGGGCGATGATGCGCTCGCACAGGTACTTCTCGCGGGCGATCTGGCAGATGAGGAGGTTGTCCTCGTCGTCGCCGGTGACCGCGATCACCAGATCCGCGCGCTGGATACCCGCCCGTTCGAGCACCCAGAGCTCGGAGGCGTCGCCGTACTGCACGGCGTGCTCGAGCTCCTCCTCGATGCCCAGATAGCGGCGGCGGTTGTTCTCCAGCAGCGTGACCTCGTGGCCCTTGCTCTCCAGCTCGCGTGCGAGGTTCCAGCCCACCTTGCCGCCCCCGGCGATCACGACATACATCAGGCCGCCCCGAGAACCGACTTGAACTCGGCGATCGCGGCCTGGGTCGGGCAGATGGTGTGCAGTCCCTGGGCCGAGTACCAGGTCGCACGCGCCGGATCCATGACCCGGACCACCACCTGGCCGACGTCAAACCGGCGCTGGGCGATCTGCGCGATCACCAGGTTGGTGTTGTCGCCGTCGGTCGAGGCGATGAACACGTCGGCCTGCGCGATGCCGGCCTCCTCCAGCGCATCGATCTCGATCGCGTGGCCGACCGTGAAGCGGCCGCCGGCGTCCTCCCACGTGGTGGCCTGCCCCTCGTCGAGGCGCTCGTGACTCAGCGGGTCCTCGTCGAGGACGGACACCTCGTGCCCGGAGGCGAGGGCCGCACGGGCCACGGTGGAGCCGACCCGGCCGGCGCCGACGATCAGGACGAACACCGCCGGGAGCTTATCCGGCGACGGGATCGGGCCGTTCGTCCTCCGCCGGTGGCGCGGTGAGGATCACCCGGCAGTGCGCTTTGTTGACCACGTACTTGGTCACGTCGCCCACGAAGTTCTCCATGCTCGCCCGGCCGCCGAGCACGCCGCCGCCGCGGATCCGGGACGGCTCCTCCGCGGCGAGCACGATCACCTCGACGCCACGGCGCCTTGCCTCCTCGACGATGGCCTGCCCGGCGCGTCGCGCGCGCACCGTGGCCGTCGCCACCTGCACGCCCGCGTACTCCTCACCGACGGCCTTCGCACGCCGCAGCGCGGTGCGAGCGGTCTCCAGCTGGACCTCGGGCAGCCGCGCGTCTATCGGCAGCGCCATCGGCACCTCGAAGATCCACAGTGCCTCGATCGTGGCGCCCTCCTCCTCGTCGGAGCCCCGTACCTCCTCGGCCGCCAGGCGCCCGGCGGTCTGCACGATGTCGTCGTCGAGGGGCAGGCCGAGGATGGGAACCAGGATCGAGCCGTACGCCGCCCGCACCACCTCGCGCTGCAGCGCCGTCGCCGGAACCATCACACGCTGGACGAGCGACTTGCCCTGCGTGGTCCGGTAGACGACGTACAGCGCGATCCCGGCCACCATCCAGCCCACACCCACGTAGCGCGCCCCCTCGTGCGTGACCATGACGCCGATCCAGGCGGCAAAGGACAGCAGGGCGCCGAGCACGGCGGGAATCGGAAGGTCACCGTTGCCGACCCGCACGGAGAGCGGCATGCGGTATGGGCGGTCGCGGTCGGGCTCGCGGTAGCGCAGCACGATGATCGACAGGTGGGCGATGGTCAGTCCCAGCAGCGCGCCGAAGGCGAAGATGCCGACGAGGAAATCAGCGTCCTCGCTGGCCTCGAGCGCCCCGGCGATGATGGCCCCCACCACGATGACGACTACGGGCGTGGATCGCGTCGGGTGAAGGCGGCCGACGGCGCTCGGGATCTGGCGATTGGTGGCCAGCGAGTAGGCCAGGCGCGAGAGCCCGAGCATGGCGGAGTTCGCGCCCGCGATCAGCGTCGCCGCTGCCGCCGCCGCGACGACGTAGCGGACCGCGTGACCGCTGCCCCAGCGACCGTCGAACGCTCCGGCGACGTCGAGCATCGGCGCGTCGAGCCAATGCGGGCCGATCGCGCGGGCACCCGCGGTCACGGGCAGCGCGCTCACCGCCACGGCCGCCACGCCCACGTAGACGATCATCACGACGGCGCCGGCACTGGCGATCAGCCGGCGCAGCCCCCGGCGGCTGACCGCCACCTCCCCCGACAGCCCCGACGCCGACTCCAGCCCCGTGAACACCACCGTCGAGAGACCGACCGCGAAGACCAGGCCCGACCACGTCGGCGTGGTCCCGATGTTCACGGGGCCGGTGATCCGGCTCCAGCTGAAGAACAGGACCAGGCCCGCGACGATCAGCGCGAACTGCAGCGCGAAGTCGGCCAGGACGAGCAGGGCGACCCGTCGCACGCGTCCGCTCGAGAAGCCGAGCACGTTGCGCACCGCCACGTAGGCGATGAACCCCAGGCCGAGGATCAGCGACGCGGCGCCGTTTCCCAGCGGCGCCCAGTAGGCCGACAGGTAGTTCGTCGCCGAGAATGTCGTGACCGCGACGAGGATCACGTAGTCGAGCAACAGCGCCCAGCCGGCGACGAAGCTCCACAGCTCGTTGAACGCATAGCGCGCGAAGACCGTGGCGCCCGCGCGGTCCTGATGGAGGGAGGCGCCCTCGACGTAGGTCATCGCCGCCAGCAGGAAGAAGATCCCGCCCACCAGGTAGACCAGCGGGGTGAGCGTCAGCGCGTGGTCGGCAGCCACCCCGAGCGAGAAGTAGATCGCGCTGGCCAGCAGCGTGTAGATGACCACGAACAGCTGCGGCGAGCCGACGGTCCGCCGGCCCATCAGGAGCGCTGCTTCCGGGCCACCCACAGGCGTCCCGCACCGGCGAGGGCGAACAACACGCCGAGCAGGATCCCGACGGACACCGCCCCGCCCCCGGCCGCGATCGTCCGGACGACGATGGCGATGCCGATCAGAAGCATCGCCGTGGACAACGCCGTCGTGCCGGAGCGCAGCAGGTCACGCGGCACGCGGCACCTCGCCGTCGCCGGGCTCGGACTCGATGATCACGCGACACGGCCGGTTGGCCAGCACGGTCTCGAGCGTCTTGCCGAACACCGAGTTGCCGCTTCGCCGCGCCAGCGGCATGACGATCGCGCGGGCGCGCATCTCCCTGGCCTCGTCCACGATCATCCGGCCGGCCTGCCCCGCGCGGACGCGTTCGATGTGCCCGGTCAGCCTCCGGCCTCCCTGGATGCGCGCCTGCTCGATGATCCCCTTGGCCGCCATCTCCTGCTCGGGCATCGACGCGTCGATGGGCGAGGAGGCCGGCACCGTGACCGTCACGAGCACGTGGATGCCGCGCCGGCGGCGGGCCGCGAGCTTGGCGGCCGTGGCCACCGCCTGCGGGTGGTAGCGGAGGCCGTCGAAGGCCACGAGGATCGAGTCGTACTCGGCCTCGGCGTCGGTGACCTGCCGCGGGACCGCCACCTTCGCCGTCGTCGTCAGGTCGAGTCCCTGACGGCGGCGGTAGACGACGTAGACCACCAGGCCGAGCAGGAGCCAGGCGGTGCCCGCCGCCGCGACGGCGAGGTGCAGGAACGTCACGACGACGAACGCCATCCCGGTGCCCAGCCCACCGAGCACCGCGAACAGCGGCAGCTCGCGGCCCTTGCCGATCGGGATGCTCCCGGGCCCCCGGTAGGGCCGCGGATGATCTGGCTCCTTGAAGCGCAGCCGGGCCACGGCGACGTGCGCGATCGTGAACGAGAGCATGGCCCCGAACGCGTACATGTTGCCCAGGAAGTCCGCCTTGCCGGGGATGATCGTCAGGCAGGCGATCGCCCCGAAGATCAGGATCCCGATCCAGGGCGTGCCGTGCCTGGGGTGCAGCTGGCGCAGGCGGTCGGGGACCTGGCGGTGCAGCCCCATCGAGTACACCAGGCGCGACACGCCGATGATCCCGGCGTTGGTGGCGATGAACAGGATCGTCGCCGCCAGCAGACCCACGTAGATCTCCGCAGCGCCCTGCAGGCCCCCGAGCGACAGGTGCTTGACCACGCCGAGCACCGGGTCGCCCGCGAAGCCGCCCTGCGCCTCGGTGCGGCCGAGCAACGTGTAGAAGTGCCCCGCCTTGTCCTGGACGACGGGCAGCGCGCTGAGCGCGACGGCGGGCAGCAGCGCGTAGATGGCGAACACCGCGATGACGACCCGCCTGATCGCCTCGGGAATCGTCTTGGACTCGTCCTTGGCCTCCTCGGCCATGTTGGAGATCGTCTCGATACCCGTATAGGCGATCATCGCGACCGGGATCGCCAGGAAGAACTGCTTCCACGTCGGAGCCAGCCCCAGGTGCACGTTGTGGACGAGCGTGTCGGGCGAGAAGACCAGGAACAGGCCGGCCAGGACCAGCAGCAGCTGGGTGGCGAAGTCGGCGAGGGCGAGCCCGATGTTCACGGCGGCCGATTCCTCGGCCCCGCGGACGTTGACCAGCGCGAGCACCACCACCACGCCGATGCCGAAGAAGATGTCCGACGGGCCGTGGCGCAGCGCGTCGATGCCGACCACGCTGCCGAGGTAGTGGGGCACGAAGAACGCCGAGATCGCGATCGTGATGACGTAGTTGAGCATCTGGCCCCAGGCGGCGAAGAAGGACCAGAGCTCGTTGAAGGCGCGACGGGCGAACGAGCTCGAGCCACCCGCCTCCGGGTACATGGCCGTGGCCTCGGAATACGTGGCCGCGGTCAGGTAGAAGATGATGCCCGCGATGATGAAGACGACCGGCGTGAGGCCCAGCGCGAAGCTGGCGACCAGGCCGAGGGCGTAGTAGATCGAGGAGCCCACGTTTCCGTAGGCCGTCGAGACCAGAGCGTTCGTGCCGAGGACGCGCTGCAGTCCGTGAAGGCGACGTTCGGCCATGTGCGGCCGACGAGTCTACGGTCCGTGGAGTCCCGCGTCAGGCATAGAGACCTTCGATCTCCGTTACGTATTTCTCGGCGATCGGCCGGCGCTTGAGCTTCATGGTCGGTGTGAGCTCGTCGCCGCCGGGCATCCATTCGGACGCCAGGACGCGGAAACGCTTGATCTGCTCGGCCCGGGAGAGCTGCGCGTTGGCGGCATCGACCTCGGCCTGCACCCGGGCCACGACGTCCGGATCGGATCGGTCGAGGCCCGCCGCAGCGTCCGGATCGAGCACGAGCAGCGCGACGTTGTACGGACGCCGGTCGCCGAACACGCACGCCTGGCCGATCAGCGGGCCCGCCTTGAGCCGGCCCTCGATGTTCGCGGGTGACATGTTCTTGCCGGCCGCGTTGATGATCAGCTCCTTCTTGCGGTCGACGATCCACCAGAAGCCGTCGTCATCGACCGCCGCGACGTCGCCCGTGCGCAACCAGCGATCCTCGCCGATCGTCTCGGCGGTCTTCTCGGCCTGGTTGCGGTAGCCACGCATGACGATGGGGCCGCGAACCAGCAGCTCGCCGTCGTCGTCGAGATCGAGCTCGATGCCCTCCAGCGGCTTGCCGACGCTGCCGGCGCGCCATTCGTGCGGCGTGTTCGTCGTCGCGATGCAGGAGGTCTCGCTCATGCCCCACACCTCGCAGATGCGGATTCCGAGCGCGTCGTAGAACTCGAGGACGTCGACGGGGGTGGGCGCGGCGCCGGTCACGAACCATTCGGTCTCGTCGAAGCCGAGCATCGCCCGGACCTGCTCGCCGGGCGTCTCACGGGTGACGCCCTTGGCCTCCAGGCCCGCCTTGAGCTTCTCCCACACGCGCGGCACGGCCCCGAAGACCGTGGGGCGTACCTGGGCCACGACGGCGAGCAGGTCGGTGAGGTCGGCGATCGACGTGACCGCGTTGCCGTAGGTCATGAACGCCGAGTAGTGCGAGGCCCAGCGGTCGGCGATGTGCGCGGCGGGCAGGAAGGAGACCTGGCGGCCTCCGCCCGTCATGGGTACGGCGTCGTGGACGCCGCGCAGCTCCGCGAGCATGTTGGCGTGGGTGATCTCGACGCCCTTCGGAGGGCCGGTCGTTCCGGAGGTGTAGATGAGCGTCAGCAGGTCGTCAGGCTCGACAGCCTGCCAGACGGCCTCGAAGTCGAAGTCCTCCGGAGCCCGGGCGACGACGTCGCCGATGCCCAGAGCCCCTTCCCCACCGTCGAGAGAGACAACCGTCGCAGCATGCGAGCCGTGGTCGGCGGCGAGAGCGATCACGTCCAGGAACCTGCGCTCCGTGACGACCACGCGGTTGCCGGCATCGCTCATCACGAAGCCGACCTGTTCGGGTGGCGAGGTGTTGTACACGCTGAAGGGACAGGCGCCGAGCATCATCGCGGCGGCGTCGAACAGGTGAAATCCCGGGCGGTTGACCAGCATCAGCCCGACGGTGTCGCCGCGGCGCACCCCGAGCCCGTGCAGTCCGGCAGCGAGAATACGGACGCGCTCCAGCGCCCCCGCGTAGGTGAGCGACGGCCGGTCCTCCGGAGTCCGCAGCGCGATGTGGTCGGCATGGTGCGCGGCGTTCGTCACGAGGGCCTCGCACAGCGTCCCGGCGTCGAGGGCGGGGGGTCGTGGGCGGGGGGGCGAGTCCCCCAGGGTGTCCATGGGCGCGATCATCGCGCGCGGGCCGGAGGTCCGCAAATCGAAGTTGCCACGGTTTCGTGCCTCTTCGCGCGCCCCACGCGCGCCCCGCGCGCGTTCCATCGCGCCACGATCCGGCGCATGGCCGACCAGTTCGACGTTTCCGTCGATATGAGAGGGGAAGTGAGGGGTTCGTGGGACGAGAGGATCGCCACGCTCGCGGAAGGCCAGCACGGAGTGGTGGCGAGGCGACAGTTGCTGGCCATCGGTCTTGCCGAAGGGGCCGTTGAGCGGAGGGTCGCTGCCGGTCGCCTGCGACCGTTGCATCGCGGTGTCTACGCCGCCGGCCACCGGTGCCTGAGAATCGAGGGCCACTGGATGGCCGCGGTGCTGGCCGCCGGAGACGGGGCGGTTCTGAGCCACGGCTCCGCCGCGGCGCTGTGGGGTCTGCGCCGTGCCTCAGGGCTGATCGACGTGACCACTCCGATCCCCCGGCGCAGGCGGGCACGACTCAGGTTGCACGCCTCGGCTCTGGCCGCGGACGAGGTGACGCACTTTCACGGGATCCCGACGACCACCGTGGCGCGCACGATTCTCGACCTCGCCGCCGTCCTGGCCCCACAGCAGTTGGAGGCGTGCCTTCACGAGGCGGAATACCAGCGGCTCAGCAGCCCGACCTCCCTCGCCGTCCTACTGGCGCGACACCGCCGCCGCAGGGGCAATGCCTCGGCCCGGCGGGCATTGGCTCACGGACCCGGGCGCTACCGGACCCGCACCGAGATGGAGGCCGACTTCCTCGCCCTTCTCGATGCCCATGGCCTTCCGCGCCCCGACACCAACGTCTCGCGAACCATCCACGGCCGGCGGATCGAGGCCGACGGGGTGTGGGTCGAGCACGGGCTGATCGTCGAGCTCGATGGCGGCTCCCACGGCACAGCGCGTCGCTTCGAGAGCGATCGCTCTCGAGATCGCGCGAACCTCGCCGACGGATGGCGGACGATCCGGGTGACGGGCCGCCACCTCCGAGAGGGGGGCGAACTCGTCGCCGATCTCCGCAGGCTCCTCCGCCAGCCGCCGTGAGCGCCGTCGCAATGCGGCTCGCCGGACGGTGTTGTAGGGAGGTTCTACCTACCTGCTCGCCTGGGGTGTTGGAGGGCCGAGCCCTACGTGATGATCGGGATGATCAGGATCGCCACGATGTTGGCGACCTTGATCATCGGATTGATCGCCGGGCCCGAGGTGTCCTTGAACGGGTCGCCGACCGTGTCGCCCGTGACCGACGCGGCGTGGGCCTCCGAGCCCTTGCCGCCGAACGCCCCGTCCTCGATGAGCTTCTTCGCGTTGTCCCACGCGCCGCCGCCGGCGGTCATCAGGACGGCGAAGAAGAAGCCGACGACGATCACCCCGATCAGCAGACCACCGAGGGCCTGGATGTCGATCAGCCCCACGATGAAGGTCATCGCGATCGGCAACAGCGAGGGGAGGATCATCTCGCGCTGTGCGGCCTTCGTGACGAGGTCAACGCAGCGGGCGTAGTCGGGCTGCTCCGTGCCCTCCATGATGCCCGGCTTCTCGCGGAACTGACGGCGGACCTCCTCGACGACCTCGCCGCCCGCCCGGCCGACGGCCTCCATCGACATCGCGGCGAACAGGCAGACCATCAGGCCCCCGAGCAGCAGGCCGATGAGCACCGCCGGGTTCCCGACGTCGAAGTTGAGCGTCTGGGCGCTGACCCCGGCGTCGAAGAGCTCGAACCGGAAGCCCGCGAAGAGCACCACCGCCGCCAGGACCGCCGAACCGATCGCGTAGCCCTTCGTGACCGCCTTGGTCGTGTTGCCGACCGCGTCGAGCTTGTCGGTGATCGTGCGGACCTCCTCGGGCAGGTCGGCCATCTCGGCGATGCCGCCGGCGTTGTCGGTGATCGGGCCGAACGCGTCCAGCGCGACGATCAGACCGGTCAGCGAGAGCTGGCCCATGACCGCGACGCCGATCCCGTAGATGCCGATCACGCCGCCGCCCGCCAGCTTCCAGGCTCCCAGGATGCCGAGGCAGAGAACCAGCGCGGGCAGCGCGGTGGCCTGCAGGCCCGAGCTGAGGCCCTGGATAATGTTGGTCGCATGACCCGTCTGGGACGCCGCGGCGGTCTTCTTGACCGGGCCGAAGCGCGTGGACGTGTAGTAGTCGGTGATGACGAACAGCAGCGCGGTGACCCCGATGCCGATGAGCGCGCAGAGGTACAGCTCGCCGACCCCGGGGGTCTCGGACGCCTGGCTGCCGGTGTACTTGACGCCGTCCATCAGCCACTTGGTGACGGGATAGAAGAGCGCCGCGGCGATGACGCCGGAGGCGATCAGGCCCTTGTAGAGCGCGCCCTCGACGTTGTCGGTCTTCGTCCTGACGAAGAACGTGCCGATGATGGACGCGACGATCGCCACGGCGCCCAGGACCAGCGGATACAGCGCCGCCGCCGTGGCGTCGGCGCTCGTGAAGGTCAGGACGCCGAGGAGCATGACGGCCACCGCGGTGACCGCGTAGGTCTCGAACAGGTCGGCGGCCATGCCGGCGCAGTCGCCGACGTTGTCGCCCACGTTGTCGGCGATGGTCGCCGGGTTGCGCGGGTCGTCCTCGGGGATCCCCGCCTCGACCTTGCCGACGAGATCGGCGCCGACGTCGGCCGCCTTGGTGAAGATGCCGCCGCCCAGCCGTGCGAAGACCGAGATCAGCGAGCCGCCGAAGCTCAGGCCGATGAGCGCGTCGACCGCCTCCTTCTGCGAGCGGTCGAAGACCGTCGTGAGCAGGCCGTAGTAGCCCGCGACGCCGAACAGGGCGAGGCCGACGACCAGCATGCCGGTGATCGCGCCACTGCGGAAGGCCACGTCGAGGCCGGGTGAGACGCCGCCCCGGGCGGCCTCGGCCACCCGGGTGTTGGCCCGCACCGACACGTTCATGCCGATGAACCCGGTGGCGCCCGACAGCAGGCCGCCGGTCAGGAAGCCGAAGGCGACGTATCCGTCCTGGATGAAGAAGAGGGCGACGAACAGGACAACCCCGGCGAGAGCGATGACCGTGTACTGGCGGTTGAGGTAGGCCTTGGCGCCCTCCTGGACGGCGCCTGAGATGCGCTGCATCTCGGCGTTGCCGGGCGAGAGCGCGAGCAGCGATCGCGTCGTCAGCAGGCCATAGGCCACGGCAAGCCCCGCGCACACCAGCGCGATGACCACACCATGGTTGGTCAGGAAGTCACTCAAGAGGGAGTCCTTTGCAGGGAAGTCGAATACGGGCCGGGCGTCGGGCGCAGAGGCCCTGCCGACAGGGCGCGCAGTCTAGCTTCCCATGTCCCGCGGACGCGAAGGGCTACTGGCCCGGCACCCAGAGGCGCCCGCTGGCCTGCGCAGGGCCCGCCGGATCGGCGGGGGGATCCTTCGGACCGGGAGTCCCCGTCGGGTCGCCTCCGGTCGGCGTTCCGGCGGGCACATCACGGGCATAGGCCACCTGGAGCTGTGAGAGGACATCCCGCAGCTGCTGGGCATCGGGCCCCAGCGCGTCCTGGACGAGCGGCATGAGCCCCCGGACGCCCTCGATGGCCAGTCGCACCTGCTCGAGGTCCTTCTCCGCCTCCAGGCCCACGGCGAGGCCGGCCCTACGGCCCCCGAGGTTCAGCAGGGAGACGATCGTCTGCACCAGGACGTCCTCGACGCGCAGGTGCTTGAGCTGCTCCTCGTAGGCGGCACGGAGCTCCTCTTCGGAGATGTCGTCAGGCGGTGGTGGCTGCTGATCCATAGGTCCTCTGGGTCTCTTGGACGATCGAAGCGTAGACGTCCGGCAGCGACGCCCCGCCGGCGACCAGGTCGCGCTGGCGCTGGGCGGCGTTGCGCTCGGGAAGCTGGAGCTCGACGCCCGCCCATTCCGCGGTCCGTTCGAGAGCCTCGCGCATGGGCACCTCCTCACGGGCCGCGAAGTCGATGAGATGCCCGTCCATGCCGTGACGTATCGCCCGCCACAGGTTCTCCTCCACGAGGCGGTGAGGCGGATCGTGGAACGGCACCCGCTCGTCCGCGTCGGCCGCGGCGCGCCGGATGCACCCGACGATCAGGGCGGCCAGCGCGTCGGACTCGGTGTCGGTCGCCTGTACGTCGCAGATGCGCATCTCGACGGTGCCGAAGGAGAAATGAGGCCGCACCGACCACCACACCTGCGTGTACTCGACGATCGAGCGGGTCCGCACGAGGAGGTCGATGTAGTCGCGGTAGACGGCCCACGAGCCATACGCATCCGGCACGCCGCAGCGCGGGAAGGTGCGCGTGAAAGTCTCGCTGCGGGCGGAGTGCAGCAGCGTGTCGCGGCCGTCGACGAACGGCGAGCTGGCGCTCACCGCGAGCAGGAGAGGGAGCAGCGGCCGCAGGCGGTCACAGGTCCTGATCGCGCGGTCGATCCCCTGCACGCCCACGTGCACGTGCAATGAGAACGTGTTGTTGCGCCGCGCGACGTAGCCGAGCCCGTCGACCACCCGCCGATAGTGGTCCGTCTCGATGTTCGGCTGCTCTCGGTAGTCGGCCCACGGGTGTGTGCCCGTCGCCCCCAGCAGCGCGCCTCTGGCCGCCGTGTGCTCGAACAGCAGCCGCCGCGCCCGGCGCTGCTGGCTCAGCGCCGCCTCGAGGTCCGCTCCCCGGCCCGAGATGATCTCGATCTCGCTGGCGATCAGCTCGCCGGTGATCTGCGGAGCCAGCTCGGGAGGGGCGCTGTCGCGCAGCTCCTCGAAGCGCGGGACGAGGCTCAGCGTCTGCGGATCGAGGATGGCGAACTCCTCCTCGAGCCCGACGGTTCCGTCGACCGAGGCCGAGAAGACCTCCTCGGCGGCGTCCAGATCGATCACGTCAGATAGAAGTACAGCGCGTACAGCAGATCGACGGCCGGGCTGGACGTGTGGACGGTCACCTCCGGGGGCACCTGCAGGAGCGACTCGGAGTAGTTGAAGATGATCTTGACCCCAGCGTCGACGAGCTGATCGGCGAGCGGCTGGGCGGCGCCCGTGGGCACCGCGAGGACGGCGACGACGATGTCCTCGTCCTCGACGACCTGATACAGGTCCTCGATGCGACGCACCGCTTGGTTGCCGACCTTCGAGCCGACCTTGCGCGGATCGGTGTCGAAGATGGCGACGACCCGGAAGCCGTGGTCGGCGAAGATGTCCGAGGAGGCGATCGCCTTGCCGAGGTGGCCTGCTCCGAACAGGGCGATGTTGTGCTGGCCGGCCGTTCGCAGGATCCTGCGGATCTGCGTGAGAAGCGAGTCGACGTTGTAACCCACACCACGTTTGCCGAACTTCCCGAAGCCGGACAGGTCGCGGCGGATCTGGGTGGGGTTGACATGGGTCCAGTCCGAGAGCTCCTGGGACGAGACGGTCTCCTTGCCCTCCTTCTTGGCCTGCGTGAGGACCTGGAGGTAGCGCGCCAGCCGTGCGGCGACGCCGAGCGAAAGGCGATCAGTCGGTGGCGCCTCGCCGATGCTCATGCGCGGCCGATCCTACTCGTGCCCGGAGGTCCGCTTCGTCGATGTAGAAGTCATATAGGTCCTTCCCGTCGAGCGTCAGCACCGGGATGCGCTCGAGGTAGCGCCGCAGGAGATCGTCGTCGGAGTCGATGTCGATCTCCTCGAACGGATGGCCGATTCGGGCCAGCACGGCGCGTGCGTCCTCGCAGAGGTGACACCCGTCGCGACCGTAGAGGACGAGTCGCCTCGTCATCACGCCGGTGATCGGCTGCCGGAGGCGTAGGCGTCCAAAGCCAGGTAGTCCGGGTGCGCCAGCGCGGGCCGGAAGCGGCCCGCGCCGGCGATCATCGCCGCGTTGTCGGTGCAGAGCTCGCGCGGCGGCACGTGGACCTCGACATCGTCGAGCCCGGCCACGCGCTCGCGCAGGGCGGTGTTGGCCGCCACGCCGCCGCCCAACGCGACGCGGCGCAGCCCGGTCTGGCCCACCGCGCGCTCCACCCGGAGCGCCAGCGCCTCTACCACCGCGTGCTGGAAAGACGCCGCGAGATCAGCCACGGGCGCCGTGTCCTCGGAGAACTCCCGCAGCTTGTAGAGCAACGCGGTCTTGAGGCCGCTGAAGGAGAAGTCCAGGCCGGCCACGCCCGCCGCCACGGGAAAGGCGAACGCGTGGGGGTCTCCCTCGAGGGCCAGGCGCTCGATGTGGGGGCCGCCGGGAAACGGCAGGCCGAGCAGCCGTGCGCCCTTGTCGAACGCCTCACCCGCGGCATCGTCGAGCGTCTGGCCGAGCACGCTGAAGCCGTCGCGGTCCGCGACGCGCGCGAGGAACGTATGCCCTCCGCTGGCGACGAGGCAGAGAAACGGCGGCTCGAACGGCCGTGCGCCCAGGAAGTTCGCGGCCACGTGACCCTGCAGGTGGTCGACGGGCACCAGCGGCAGGCGCCTCGGCGCCGCCAGTCCCTTGGCACTGGCGATCCCGACGAGCAGGGCCCCGACCAGTCCGGGGCCCTGTGTGACCGCGATGAGATCGACGTCGTCGAGGGTGGCCGCGGCCCGCGTCAGAGCGTCGTCGACGACCGCGTCGACCAACTCGAGGTGATGACGCGAGGCGATTTCCGGAACGACTCCCCCGTATTGATCGTGGATGCCCTGTGACGAGATGACGTTCGAGCGGATCTCGCCGCCGTGGGTCACCACCGCGGCGCAGGTGTCGTCGCAGCTGGTCTCGATCCCGAGGATCACAGGACCGGCACGCCATCGGGCGTGCGCCACATGATGACCGCGTCCTCGCCGTTGTCCTGGTAGTAGCGGGGCCGTACTCCGGCCGACCGGAAGCCGAAGCGCTCGTACAGGGCGATGGCAGGCGCGTTGGACGTGCGCACCTCCAGGGTCAGCCGCGCGCTGTCGCCGACCCGCCCGAGCAGGTTGGCGAGCAGTGCCGTGGCGGTGCCCCGGCGGCGACGGACGGGGTCGACCGCCACGTTCATCACGTGCCAGACGACGTCGTAGCGCGAGCAGATCAGGTAGCCCGCGAGGTCTCCGACCTCCGTCGCCGCCAGGCAGACCCCCCCGGGCTTGGAGAGCTCGAGGACGAACATCGCCAACGACCACGGTGTCGGGAAGGCACGGCGCTCGATCGCGACCACCTGCGGGAGATCGGCGTAGGTCAGGCGGCGGATATCCAGGTCCGTGGTCATCGTTGCTCGGAGCGGGGCTTGGCGTCAGGGGCCCGGACGTAGTCGGGGACGAGCGCGTCGCGGTCGACGGGCGCCCTCAGGGCGGCGAGCCGTGCGAGCCCCACCGCGCCGACCCGGTGAAGCGGCGAATCGTCCACGGGAACGGTGGCCCCCGCCGACTCGAGCGGGGCCCTGAAGCGTACCGCCCCGTCGCCCACCGCCAGCGATCCTCGGACGACCTCCACGGCGAGCTCATCGGCGCGGACGGCGCGCGGGGGCGTCACCGGCCGGCCACCCTCCCAGCGGGCCACGAAGGCCTCCCCGCGGCGGGCGTCGAGCACCGCCAGAACCGGCTCATCCCCCGCCGCGACGGCCAGCGCCCCGAGGGTGGACACGGGTGCCAGCGGGAGACCGGTGGCGTGAGCCAGGGCTCGCGCGGTGGCGATCCCGATGCGCAGCCCGGTGAACGAACCGGGGCCGACGCCGACACCGATGCGCCCCAGGGCTCCGAACCCGATCCCGGCATCGGCCAGCGCGGCCTCGGCCAACGCCAGGATCTGGCTGATGTGCCCCGGCCGCTCGTCGGGAAGCGGGTCGTGGCGGCGCTCGAAGGCCCGGCCGTCCACGACCACGCCGGCCACGGTCGCCGCGGTGGCGGTGTCGAGAACCAGGATCGCGCTCACCGGTGGACGACCTCGACTTCGCGCTCGTCCCCGCCCGCGTGGGCCAACAGCACCTCGACCGTGGCCCGCTCGGCCAGCTCGCCGCCGCCCACCTCGGGCCACTCGACGAACGCGATCGCTCCGGGCCCGATGTAGTCGGCCAGAAGCGCGGGATCCTCGTCCTCGAGACTCGTCAGGCGGTGGAGGTCGAGGTGGGCCACGAGGCCCGCCGGCGAGTCGTAGAGTCGCCCGATCGTGAACGTCGGGCTGGTGACGGGGACCATGACGCCCAGCGCGCGGCAGGCTCCCTGGACGAAGGTGGTCTTACCTGCACCGATCTCCCCGCGCACGAGCACGAGGTCGCCGGGAAGCAGCCCGGCGGCGAGCTCGACGGCGACCGCCTCGGTCTGGGCGGCGCTAGAAGATCTCATCGGCCGTGCGCAGGCGCAGGCCGAGGCCCGACAGCAACAGCGCGAGGCCGGCGAGGATGGTCTCGCGTGGGTCACTTCCGGTGTTCGGCAGCGCGGTGCCGGTGGCGGCGCCGGGCGCGGCGCCCGTGGCGGCGCCGGGCGCGGTGCCGGTCTGCGACCCCGTCCCCGCCCCGGGCGCCGGGGACGACGAGCCGGTGTCGCCGCCGAGGTTCGGATGCTGGCTGAGCGCCGGACCGCCACCGCCACCCGATCCCTGCCCGTACGCGGTCCCCGCGCCGGCGAGGGCCCCGGCCGACAGGACGATCGCGACGCTTCGAGCCCGTACCATCGACGGAAGCCTAGTGCTCGGTCTCGTGCCGATCGGGCCTATACCTTCAGCGGCGCGATGCCATCTTCGCCTCCCGAAGCGCAGCCGCTCCGCGTCCTCGTGGTCGCGCGGGACGGGGCGGCCACGCGTTCGGCCACGTGGGTTGCGGCCGGTTGCGAGGTGACGATCGTCGGCGGCGCCGGCCGGCCCTTCGAGCGCCTGCGCGCGGCGTGGCAGAGCTTTCGCGGAGCGGGGCGCGACGCCGACGTGATCCTGGAGGTCGTCGACGGGGCCGCCTTCCTGACGCCCCTGTGGGGATGGCTGGATGCCCCTCGCGTGGTGACCGTCAGACGCGGCGCACCCGGCCGCGGACGGCTGGGGCTGGCGCTGTTCGACCACCTCCACCGGCCCCTGCTCTACGGCGACACACGGGTGGCCGAGGCCACGGAGGACACGCTCGAGGTGCTCGCCGCAGCGGCCGGTGGCTCGCGGGTCCGCGTCCGCGATGCGGTCGCGCGCTCCGAGACGGCCAAGGCGGCCGGGCTGGCAGCCGCCACGTTGGCGGGCAACGCCATCCAGCTGATCTTCACGATCGTCTTCACGAGGCGATTGGGGGTGACGGACTACGGCTCGCTGGCCGTGCTCATCTCCGCCTTCCTCATCCTCCTGGTCGCCGGATCCGCCGTGCAGGTCGCGGCGGCGCGGGAGACGGCTCTCGGAGAGCTCGGGGATGGGGCACGACTGGCGGGCACGTTGAGCGACTGGGCTCGCCGGCTCGGGGCAGCGCTGCTCGTGGTGACGATGGCCTCCGTCCTCCTGCGAGCCCCGATCGCCCATCTGGTCGGCGTTCCCGAGCACCCCTGGGCCGCGGCGGGGATCCTGCCCACAGGGGTCCTGTGGCTCGGCCTCTGTCTGCAGCGGGGCGTCCTGCAGGGACTGCACGCCTACGCACCGGTGGCACGCAGCCTGATCACCGAGTCGGTGGGGCGGCTCGGCTTCGCGCTGCTGCTCGTCGCCGCCGGCGCAGGTGTGACCGGCGCGTTCCTCGGCACCCCGCTCGCGCTGGCCGCCACCAGCGTCTGGTTGGCCGTCGAGCTACGCCGGCGGCTGGGACGCGGCGAACCCCACGAGCGCCACCGGCTGCGAGCGCTCTTTGCCGCCAACTGGCGGCCCATGGCCGGGCTGGCGCTGCTGGGCTCGCTGCAGAACATCGACGTGATCGTCGTCAAGCATCAGCTCGGCAGCCCGCGCGCCGGCTCTTACGCGGCCGCCGCCGTCGCGGCCAAGACCTTCGTCTGGGTGGCCATCGGCATCGGCCTGCATCTGCTGCCCGAGGCGACTCGGCGCACCGCCGGCGGGCTCGACCCCCGGCCCGTGCTCGTCCGGGCCCTGCAGATCGCGGGCCTTATTGCGGTGCCCGCGCTGGTGCTCTTCGCGGTAGCGCCGCGTCTGATCCTGTCGGTCGCGTTCGGGGAGCAGTACACGAACGCCGCCGGCGCACTGGTGGTCCTGGGCGCGGCGATGACGCTGCTGGCCGTGACCTACCTCACCGTCCAGTACCTCGTGGCCCTCGGCCGGGGTGGCTTCCTGTGGGTGCTCGGAGCCGTCGCCCTCGCCGAGCCGCTCCTGCTCGTCGCCGGAGACTTCTCGCTGCTGACCTTCGCGCTGATCGTGCTCGGCGTCCAGACCTCCGCGACGGCGGGGCTGGTCACCGTCGGGCTGCGCGGCCGACCGGCGGCCGCATGAGCGCGCGAGCCCTTCCGACCAACGTCCTCAGAACAGGTTGAGCTGGCCGGCGGCCACCGGTTGCGGTGCAGGCTCCGGGGTCCGGGGTCCGGGCGATGGCTCGACGATCGCGGGCTCCGGGGCCGCGGGCTGAGGCGGCGGCTCGGTCGCCAGGAGCGCCGGGATACGGGAGAAGTCGAGACGCAGGAGCTCCACGTTCGACGGCGTGTACAGCGCGGCGGCCGGGTGAAAGAGCGGATACAGGCGGACGGCCCGCCGGCCGATCACGCGGATCTCGGCCTTGCCGTGCAGCCTGGTGATGCCGACCGGCTCGCCGCGCAGGAGCTTGGTGGCGAAGTTGCCCAGCGTGCAGACCACGCGGGGCTCCACGAGCCTGATCTTCTCGAGCAGGTAGTCCGTGCAGTTCTCGATCTCGGCGGGCAGCGGGTCGCGATTTCCGGGGGGCCGGCACATCAGCACATTCTGGATGAACACGTTCTCGCGGGCGAGCCCGATCTCGGCCAGCAGGCGGTCGAGCAGCTTTCCCGCCCTCCCCACGAACGGCCTCCCGAGCTCGTCCTCGGTGGCTCCCGGCGCCTCCCCGATGAACATCAGGTCGGCGTCGGCGTCCCCCGCGCCGAAGACCACGGTGCGGCGCGTCTCGGCCAGCTGGGGGCAGCGGACGCAGCCCCTCGCCTGCTCGTAGAGGGCCATGAGGGACTCACGCCGTTCCTCCCGAGAGGGCACGCCTTCGATGCTAACCCGGTCTGCGGTCGAACGAGAGGTGTTGGCACCGCACGTTGCGGGGTACTCTGTGTGACAGAAGCACGCGCCGGTATCCCCCGTGGAACTGGACCGACATTGAACACTGACATCACCGTCATCGGACGTGGCCGACTGGGGTCCGCGCTGGCCGCTGCGCTGGGCGCGGGCGAACCGCTCGGGCGGGGCAGCGACGGGGCGGGCGGCGCCATCGTGCTCCTGTGCGTCCCGGACGCCGAGATCGCCGCTGCCGCGGCGTGTGTCGCCCCTGGCCGCCTCGTCGGCCACTGCTCCGGGGCCACCACGCTCGAGGTGCTCGCGCCCCATGAGGCATTCTCGCTGCACCCGCTGATGACCGTGCCCGAGGAAGGCTCCGCGCTCGCAGCCGCCCCCTGCGCCGTGACGGGCTCGACGCCGCGTGCCCTGGCGGCCGCGCGCGACGTCGCTTCCCGCACCGGAATGATCCCCTTCGAGATCGACGACGCCGATCGCGCCGCGTACCACGCATCCGCGTCGATGGCCTCGAACTTCCTGGTCACGCTGGAGGCCGCCGCCGAGCAGCTGCTGGCCACGGCGGGCGCGGAGCGCGACGTGCTCGTTCCGCTCGTCCGCGCGACCGTCGAGAACTGGGCCGTGCTGGGTCCCGACCGCGCCCTGACCGGGCCGATCGCCCGGGGCGATGAAGGCACGGTCGAGCTCCAGCGTGGCGCCGTGCTGGAGCGCGCGCCCGAGCTGCTCGCCGTCTTCGACGCCCTGGCCGATGCGACGCGCGATCTGGCGGCGGTGACCCGATGAGGACGATCCGCACCGTTGCCGATCTCCGTGCCGCGCTGGCGACCGCCCGCCGGGAGGGCCGCTCCATCGGGCTCGTCCCCACCATGGGCGGGCTGCACGAGGGCCATGCCTCGCTCGTCCGCCTCGCCGCCGGGGAGTGCGACGAGGTGGTGGTCTCGCTCTTCGTCAACCCTGCCCAGTTCGACGACCCGTCCGACCTCGACGCATACCCTCGCGACGAGCGCTCCGATGCCGAACTGGCGGCCGAGGCGGGCGCGCACCTGCTGTTCGCTCCGGCGCCCGAGGAGGTCTATCCCGCGGGCTTCTCGACCACGGTCGCCGTTCGCGGGATCACCGAGCCGCTCGAGGGCGCGCAGCGCGGTATCGAGCACTTCGACGGGGTCACCACCGTCGTCACCAAGCTGCTGAACATGGTCGGTCCCGACGTGGCCTACTTCGGCCAGAAGGACGCCCAGCAGGCGCTCGTCGTCCGCAGGCTCGTGCGCGACCTCGACATGCCCGTCCGCATCGAGGTCGCCCCCACGATCCGCGAGCCGGACGGCCTCGCGCTTTCGAGCCGGAACGCCCGGCTCAACGGCGGCCGCGGCCGGGCCGTCGCGCTGAGCCGCGCGCTGCGCGCCGCCCTGGACTCGGTCGCCGACGGGGAGCGCGACGCCGCCCGCGTCCGCGACGCCGCGCTCATTGCCCTGTCGTCTCACTCCGTCGAGCCGGAGTACCTCGAGCTCGTCGACACCGACACCCTCGTCCCGGTGGAGACGATCGACCGCGAGGTCCTACTCGCGATCGCCGCCCGCGTGGACGGCGTCCGCCTCATCGACAACACCATCCTTAGCGCGGGAGGCTGAGAACGTAATGCAGCGCACGATGCTGAAGTCCAAGATCCACCGTGCCACGGTGACCGACTGCGACCTGCACTACGTCGGGTCGATCACGATCGACCCCGAGCTGCTCGAGGCCGCCGACATCCTCGAGTTCGAGCAGGTCGCGGTCGTCGACGTCGACAACGGGGCGCGCTTCGAGACCTACACGATCGCCGGCGAGCGGGGATCGGGCGCCATGATGGTCAACGGCGCCGCCGCCCGGCTGGTGCATCGCGGCGACACGATCATCGTCATCTCCTACGCCTCCTACGACGGGACCGAGATCGCGGGCTACGAGCCCAGGGTCGTTCACGTCGACGCATCCAACGCCGTCATCGACGTCAACGATGACGTCGCCACCCTGCTCACGGAGGCCTGCTGATGTCCGCCCACCCCTCGCAGATCTCCGCCACCACGCCCCAGCCCGGGCGGCTCCCGGTCACCCTCCCCCGCCTGCACGAGAAGAAGGCACTCGGCGAGCCCATCGTCATGGTGACCGCCTATGACTTCCCCAGCGCGCGGGCGGCGGAGATGGCGGGCGTCGACATGGTGCTCGTCGGCGACTCGGGAGCGATGACCGTCCTGGGCTATCCCAACACGGTTCCCGTGCCCCTCGAGGAGATGCTCATGCTGGCCGCCGCGGCGCGCCGCGGTCTGCGCACGCCGTTTCTCGTCGGCGACCTGCCCTTCGGCTCCTATGAGGTCTCCGACGAGCAGGCGGTGGGGACTGCCATCCGCTTCGTCAAGGAGGCCGGCTGCGACGCGGTCAAGCTCGAGGGGGGCGGCTCGACCTCGGTCGCCCGCGCCCGCGCGATCGCGGGAGCCGGGATTCCCGTCATGGGCCATGTGGGCCTGACCCCCCAGACGGCCACCGCCCTCGGCGGCTACAAGGCTCAGGGACGCAGCGCCGAGGCCGCCGCCAGGGTGGCCCGCGAGGCCGTCGCCCTTCAGGAAGCCGGCTGCTTCTCGGTCGTGTTCGAGGCGATTCCGTCCGCGGTGAGCCGGGAGATCATGCCGCTGATGGCCGTTCCGGTCGTCGGCATCGGCGCCGGCCCCGCCACCGACGGGCAGGTGCTGGTCTTTCACGACCTGCTGGGCATCCGGGAGGGGCTCGGCGCCCGTTTCGTCAAGCGCTACGCCAACCTTCTCGACGAGATGGCGCTGGGCGTCGCCACCTTCGCCGAGGACGTCCGCACCGGCCGCTATCCCGGGCCCGAGCACGGCTACTCCATGCCGGCCGACGAGCTGGCGGGGCTGCCCGCCGCCGTCCGTCAAGACGTATAGGCGGGCACCCGAGCGAGCGCCACGGGCGGCGACCAGCGGCGTCGCGCCAACTTCGTCACGTCAAGGGCGAAGGACGGTTTGTCGATACTGAGCCGGGAACCTTCCCCCGCTTCCAGGCGTCCATGATCGCGAGACACGAATGTCACCTCACCTCCTCTCCGATGCCGCCCGCCTGGCCGGGTCCTCGCTTCTGCGGCTGCAGGCCGACGATCGGCTCGTCGCGCTCGTCCGCGATGGGCACGACCCTGCGTTCACCGCTGTCGTCGACCGCTACCGCAGCGAGCTCCTGCGCTACTGCACCCGCATCGTCGGGGAGTCGCGCGCCGAGGACGTCGTCCAGCAGGCTTTTCTCAACGCCCACACCGCGATGACCTCCTCCCGGAGCGAGATCCGGCTGCGCCCCTGGCTGTATCGGATCGCGCACAACGCGGGCCTCAACGTGCTGCGCTCGAGCCCCCAACAGGTCGAGCTGGACGACCGGTATCCGTCCACCGGGGGGCTGGAGCAGGACGTCGAGGACCGCGAGCGCCTGCAGGCCGCGTTCGCGGCGATCGCTCTGCTGCCCGAGCCACAGCGCGACGCGTTGACGCTCCAGGCTCTCGAGGGCCGCTCCCACGAGGAGATCGCATCGGCGCTCGGCGTCTCCTCGAGCGCCGCTCGTCAGCACGTGCATCGTGCGCGGACCACGATCCGCGCCGCGGTCTCGGCGATCACGCCCTACGGGCTCCTCGCCCGCTACGCCATGGCCGGAAGCGGAGAGCCGACCAGGGCGGCGGTGCTCGGTGGAGCGGGCGCGGGCCTCGGCGCCACCGCGGTGAAGGTGGGGGCCGGCGTCCTGGCCGCGGGAGCGATAGCCGGCGGCACCGGAGCCATCCCGCTCGCCGACCTCCACCAATCCTCCGCAGCACCGGCCGGCGCAGCCCGGATCGGCACCGCCGGTCGAGCCAACGCTCGAGCCGACCGGGGCGTCTCCCCAGCGCACCTCGGCGAGGAGCGGCTCTCGCCCGTCGGTGTGGGAGCGCAGGACAACCGCGGCCACGGAGCCCCCGGCTCCCGGGATGGGGCCGTGGGTCGCCGGTCCACGGGCTCAAGCCCGACCGCTGCGCACCGTGACGGCCACCGCTTCGAGCGCACGGGCGAACGTCCCGGCGGCTCGCAGAGGGGCTCCGGAGACGATCGTCCCGGAGCCTCGCCGGCGGCCGGCGGCGGGCCGGGCGAATCCCACTCCGGGTCGTCCTCGGATTCCGCTCGCACCGGTTCGGACGGCGCGGGATCGGGCAGCGCGGCGAGCTCGGGGGGCGATTCGGGCTCGTCGGATTCGGGCACCTCCGGATCGACGAGCTCCGATTCGCGGCGCGACGCGATCAGCTCCTCCGGGTCGAGCGGCTCGGAGCTCAGCGGCGGTTCGGACCCGGTGCTCGTCGCCACCTCCGGGAGCTCCGGATCGGGCTCGTCGGGCTCGGGCCTCCCCGAGGCCGACCACTGATCTCAGGCGACGTTGGGCGGCAGGGCCGGCACGCCGTAGTCGATCGTCCTGAGCACACGCGCCGGCGCGCCCGCGGCGATCGAGAAAGCCGGGATGTCGGCCGTGACGACGCTGTTGGCGCCGATGACGCAGCGCTCGCCGATCGTCACGCCGCTGGTCACCACGACGTTGGCGCCGCACCAGACGTTGTCGCCGACACGCGTGGGGCCCTTCGTGGTGAACCCCTGCCACGGCACCGGCCGGTCGGGATCGTCGAAGCGATGGCTGCCATCGGTGATGAAGCACCCGTTGGCGAGCATGCAGTGCTCGCCGATCTCGACGAGCTCCACGGCGGCGACCATAACGCCCATGTTGAGGAAGGTCCCGCCCCCGATGCGGACCCGCGCGGGCGCGGGCGCCGTGATCCACACGCCCGGCTCGAGCACCGCGTGCGGGCCGATCTCCAGGCGCCCGGCCCGTAGCGCCTCGAGCACGTTGCCCTGCACGGGCCAGCGGCAGAACGCCTGGCGACCGGCGAACTCCGCATGGATACGTGCGCGGTTCCACGGCAGGGAGTTGCGCTCGTACCAGCGCCACTTCTGCAGCCACAGCTTGGCCTCGGCCGCCTTCACGGGCCGGACTCTAGACCGTAGGTCAGGCTGCGGCGGGGGCCTTGGCGCGCGAGGCCCGGCTGCGCCGGACCTTGGGCTCGGCCGGCGTGACGAGCCCGGCGAGAAACTCGCCGGTGTGGGAGCCCGGCGTGCCGGCCACCTCCTCCGGCGTGCCGGTGGCAACGATATTGCCGCCATCCTCCCCGCCCTCGGGGCCCATGTCGATGACGCGATCGGCGGTCTTGATCACGTCCAGGTTGTGTTCGATGACGACGACCGAGTTGCCCTGCCCGACCAGGCGCTGCAGGACGTCGAGCAGCCGCTGGACGTCGGCGAAGTGCAGCCCGGTCGTCGGCTCGTCGAGGATGTAGAGGGTCCGCCCGGTCGCGACCTTCGAGAGCTCGGTGGCGAGCTTGACGCGCTGCGCCTCACCACCCGACAGCGTCGTCGCGGGCTGCCCCAGCCGGATGTAGCCCAGGCCCACGGCGGAGAGCGTCTCGAGCCGGCGACGGATCTTCGGGATGTGCTCGAAGAACTCCAGCGCCTCTTCGACCGGCATCTCCAGGACGTCGGCGATGTTCTTGCCTTTGAAGCGGATGTCGAGCGTCTCGCGGTTGTAGCGCTTGCCGTGACATTGCTCGCACGGCACGTAGACGTCGGGCAGGAAGTGCATCTCGATCTTGATCTGCCCGTCACCGCGGCAGACCTCGCAGCGGCCGCCCTTGACGTTGAACGAGAAGCGGCCCGGCTTGTAGCCGCGTGCTCGCGACTCCTGGGCCTTGGAGAAGAGGTCGCGGATCACGTCGAAGAGCCCGGTGTAGGTCGCCGGGTTGGACCGGGGCGTGCGCCCGATCGGCGACTGGTCGACCGCGATGATCTTGTCGAGCTCGTCCAGGCCGCTGATGCCACGGTGGGCGCCGGGCCGTGCTCGCGCGCGCATCAGCCGGCCGGCCACAGCCTTGTAGAGGATCTCGTTGACCAGCGTGGACTTGCCCGATCCCGAGACGCCGGTCACGCACGCCAGGACCCCGAGCGGGACCTTCGCATCGACGCGCTTGAGGTTGTTCTCGGTGGCGCCCTTGACCTCGAGATACCCGCTGGGGGTGCGCCGCTTGGCCGGCACCTCGATGCGCCGCGTCCCGGCCAGGAACTGCCCGGTGGGCGAGTCCTGCACCCTCGAGACCTCCTCGGCGGTGCCCTCGGCCACGACGTAGCCGCCGTGCTCACCGGCCCCGGGCCCGAGGTCGACGACATGGTCGGCCGCCCGCATGGTCTGCTCGTCGTGCTCGACGACCAGGACGCTGTTGCCCAGGTCGCGCAGGCGCTCGAGCGTCCCGATGAGCTTGGCGTTGTCGCGCTGATGCAGGCCGATGGACGGCTCGTCGAGCACGTAGAGCACACCGACCAGCGCACTGCCGATCTGCGTCGCCAGCCGGATGCGCTGGGCCTCCCCACCCGACAGCGTCGCGGCCGCCCGATCCATCGAGAGATAGCCGATGCCGACGTTCTCCAGGAACTGCAGGCGCTCGGTGATCTCCCTCAGGATCAGCCGCGCGATGTGGCGATCGGTCTCCGTGAGCGTCAGGGCGGCGATCCACTCGATCGCCCGGCGCACCGAGAAGTGCGTGAACTCATGGATGGCCAGCCCGCCCACGAGCACCGCCCGCGACTCCGGCCGTAGCCGCGAGCCCGTGCACGCGGGGCACGGGACGAGCGACATGAACTCCTCGATCTTCTCACGGACGTGCTCGGAGTCGGTCTCCCGGTAGCGACGGGCCAGGCCGTCGACGACACCTTCGAAGCGCGTCGCATAGGAGCGCCGGCGGCCGTAGCGGTTCTTGTAGGAGACATGGATGCGCTTGCCGTCCGTCCCGTACAGAAAGAGGTTCTGCTTGTCGGCCGACAGCTGCTCCCACGGGCGTTCGAGGTCGATCCGGTAGTCGTCGGCCAGGGCCTGCACCAGCTGCTCGTAGTAGTTCGACGACGAGTTCGCCCACGGCGCGATCGCGCCCTCGCCGATCGTCCGCGTCGGATCGGGCACGACGAGCTCGGGATCGATCTCCATCATCGAGCCGAGGCCCGTGCAGCGCTCACAGGCGCCGTGGGGATTGTTGAAGGAGAAGATCCGCGGCTCGAGCTCGGGGATGACCGGGCCGTGGTCGAGGCAGGCGAACTTCTCGGAGTACAGCCAGCGCTGGGCCTCTTCGCCCTCCCGGGCGACGGTCTCGACCTCGACCATCCCATCGGCCAGCGCCACCGAGGTCTCGATCGAGTCGGCCAGCCGCTTGCGGATCTCGCCGCGCATCACGAGCCGATCGACGACCAGCGAGATGTCGTGCTTGAACTTCTTGTCGAGCGGCGCATCGATGTCCTCGAGCTGGCGCAGCTCGCCGTCGACGACCACGCGCGAGAAACCCTCGGATCGCAGCTCCTCGAACAGCTTCGCGTACTCCCCTTTGCGGCCGCGGACGATCGGTGCCAGGACCATGAAGCGCGTCGACTCGGGCAGCTCCATGACCTGGTCGATGATCTGCTCCGCCGACTGGCCCGCGACCGGCTTGCCACAGATGTGGCAGTGCGGCTGCCCGATGCGAGACCACAGCAGGCGCAGGTAGTCATAGATCTCGGTGACCGTGCCGACGGTCGAGCGGGGGTTGCGCGAGGTGGTCTTCTGATCGATCGAGATCGCGGGCGACAGGCCCTCGATCGAGTCGACGTCGGGTTTGTCCATCTGGCCCAGGAACTGGCGGGCGTAGGCGCTCAGCGACTCGACGTAGCGACGCTGTCCCTCGGCGTAGATCGTGTCGAACGCCAGCGACGACTTGCCCGAGCCGGAGAGACCCGTGATGACCACGAGGGCGTCCCGCGGAAGGGCCACCGTGACGTCCTTGAGGTTGTGCTCGCGCGCACCCGAGACGACGATCTGAGAGTGCCGCGCCATGTTCTCTCAGGATAGAGCGCCGAACAGACGTTCGTGCCGCGGAAACTCCCGCAGCTTGCGGTCTCAGCCTTCGACGGAGGCGTAGACCTCGTCGAGCAGCGCCCCGCGGTCGGACAGATCGAAGTTCTCGGCCAGGTAGCGGTCGGTTTCTCCACGCGAGGTGCCGTTGAGCGCCATGTTCAGCGCGATCAGCCGGGCGCCCTCGACGTCCTCGTCCTCGCCGTCCGCCGGCTCGGGTGCCCCCTGAGCCCCCGCGGCCGCCGGCGAGCCACGCTCTACCTCCTCGACGGGCGGCGGGACACGCTCCTCCTCGGCGGGCCGCGACGGGTCCGCGGGCGCGACTGCACCCGCGGTTTCCTGTGGCGTCTCTGGCACGGAGGGGGGCACCGGCGGCACGTCGGCCTCTCGCTGGGTGCCCATCGCGGCGACCGCGTCGGTCCGCCCGCCGGCGAGCCCGGCCTCACCCGAGCCGTAGAGCTCGCCCATGTTGCCCTCGAGCAGCGTGAGGTCGGCCTGGAGGCGGTTGGCACCCGTGCGCAGGCTCTCGACCAGCGTGCTGAGCTCGGTCTCCATCGCATCGACGCGCTGGAGCATGTGCCCCACCGATTCACCCACACGCCCCGTGTGGGCCTGGGAGGTCTCGATCGCCTCATCGCGGGTCGAGCGGGCGTCGGCCTCGGCCTCGCGGCGAATGCGGTCGGCCTCGTCCTGGGCCTGGCGCTCGATGTCGGCAGCGGTGGTTTCTGCGGCCTGGACGATCGCGGCGACCTGCTGGCTGGCCAGCGTGGAGATCGATTCCGGGCCCCGCGGCTCGGGCCGGCGCTCGAGCGCCGAGACCTCGTTGGCCACGCGAGCGAGGTGCGCATCGACGGCCTCGGGCTCATAGCCTCGCCGGCCGATGGGGAAGTCGCGTTTCTCGATGGTCTGGCGGTCCAGGGGCATGACCGGGCAGCCTAACGGAGGGCGCGTCGCTCAGCGCCGGGGAACCGGAATCAGGCCGCCGGCGGGACGGACGGCGATCGACCCGCACCGCCTCTTCTCGTCGGGACTACGTCGGCGCGAGTTTCAGTTCCCGGCCGCGCCGACCGATAACCGTCAGGTGCCCGCATGCCGTTACGCGGCCCTTCTCGCCGCCCTCGCTCTGCTCCTGACCGGCGCGGCGCCGTCTGCCGCCGCACTGCTGCCGACGCCGCTGCCCGCCGACCTCGAGCAGGTCCTCGCCGCCAACAACGTCCCGGGGCTGGCGACGGCGCCCGTGCTGGACGCCCTGCCGGTCCTCCGGCGCGTGGTGCAGTGGGGCAACCCCGACAACAACCGGATGCGGGCCCGCTCCGGAAGCGGGGTGGACATGCACGGGCTCGAGGGCGCGGACCTAATGATCGGCGGGAACGGCTCGGACCGCCTCTACGGCGAGACCTCCCCGGACCGGATCTACGGTGGTGGCGGGGCCGATCAGCTCCAGGGCGACGGCGGCGGCGACACCCTCTCCGGCGGGGACGGCGCCGACCGCGTCTTCGGCGGGTTCGGGCTGGACCGCATCGACGGCGGCGCGGGCAACGACGTCCTCGACGGCGGCAACGCGATCGACCGGATCCATGGCGGCGACGGAAACGACCTGATCCACGGCGGGACTGGCCACGACTATCTCTACGGCGAGTCCGGCGACGACGTCATCTACTCCGACGGTCAGGCCGACGAGATCTGGGCGGGACCGGGCGACGACGTCGTCTACACCAACAACGGCACGGCGATGGGGCCCGTCGACTGCGGTCCCGGTAATGACACGCTCGTCGTCACCGCGCGGGGTGAGCCCGGCGGGTTCTGGCCCGAGAGGCGGCAGCGCCTGGGGCAGCTCGAGAGCCGCGAGCACATCATCGTTGCGCACGTCTACGCCGACCCGAGCAAGGGCATCCACTGGTCGGCGCCGAACACGGGGGGCGTCAAGCACGGCACGAGCCGCAACGACATCATCAACGGCGGGCGCGGCACGGACCATCTCTGGCTCGAGGGCGGCGACGACGTCTCCTTCGGCGATCTCGACAACAAGCCGGGCGGCTACGACGGCCGCGACTACATCGACGGCGGGCCCGGCAACGACACGATCTACGGGGGCCGGGGGTTCAACCGGCTCGACGGCGGCCCGGGCAACGACTACCTGCAGGGCAGCATCGGCCGCAACGTCCTGATCGGCGGCTCCGGTGACGACACGATCCGCACCCGCAGCCGGGGCCGCAACACGATCGATGCCGGGCCGGGCGACGACACCCTGTTCCTGGTCCACCCCGTCAACGGCACGGTCGACTGCGGCAGCGGCTACGACACCGTCTTCTACGGCCACCACCGCCCGCGCGCGGTGGGCTGCGAGCACTTCATCAGCCAATACCGGCGACGCTGAGCCGCCGTCCCGTCGAGCCGCCCGGGGCTAGAGCGACGCCTCCTGCACCTCGCGCATCTCCCGGCGCAGCTCACGGATCTCGTCGCGCAGCCGCGCGGCGTACTCGAAGCGCAGATCGTCGGCCGCGGCGTGCATCTCCTCCTCCAGCTCGACGATCGTCCTCTCGATGTCCGACAGCGACATCTCCCCGGCCTTGGCCTTCGCCCGTCGCACGCTTCGCTTCTTGCCGCGCGGCGTCTTGCCCTCGGCCATGAGGAACTCGGCGATGTCGGAGATCCCCTTGGAGATCGTCGTGGCCGTGATCCCGTGCTCCTCGTTGTAGGCGAGCTGGATCTGGCGCCGCCGATCGGTCTCCGCCAGCGCCTTGCGCATCGAGTCGGTCTCCTTGTCGGCGTACATGATCACCTTGCCCTCGATGTTGCGAGCCGCCCGGCCGATGGTCTGGATGAGCGAGGTCTCGCCGCGCAGAAAGCCCTCCTTGTCGGCGTCGAGAATGGCCACGAGCGTGACCTCGGGCAGATCGAGGCCCTCGCGCAGGAGGTTCACGCCGACCAGCACGTCGTACTCCCCCAGCCGCAGGTCGCGGATGATCTGGATGCGCTCGAGGGTGTCGACCTCGGAGTGCAGGTATCGGACCTTGAACCCCATCTCCAGCAGGTAGTCCGTGAGGTCCTCACTCATCTTCTTGGTCAGCGTGGTGACCAGCACGCGCTCGTTCCTGTCGACCCGCTGGCGGACCTCGTTCATGAGGTCGTCGATCTGGTTGCGCGTCTGGCGGACGTCGACGGCCGGATCGACGATGCCGGTCGGGCGGACGATCTGCTCGACGACAGCGTTGGAGTGAATTCGCTCGTATTGGCCCGGCGTGGCGCTCACGAACACCATCTGCGGTGTGATGGAGAGGAACTCGTCGAAGGTCTGCGGGCGGTTGTCCAGCGCGGAGGGCAGGCGAAAGCCGTAGTCGACGAGCGTCTGCTTGCGTGACCGGTCGCCCTCGTACATGCCGCCGATCTGCGGCACCGACTGGTGGGACTCGTCGATGAAGCAGAGGAAGTCGTCGGGGTAGTAGTCGAGCAGGCAGTAGGGCCGCGCGCCGGGCGGGCGGCCGTCGAGAATCCGCGAGTAGTTCTCGATGCCGTTGCAGAAGCCCATCTCCCGCAGCATCTCCATGTCGTACTGCGTGCGCTGGCGCAGGCGGTGGGCCTCGAGCAACTTTCCCTCGGCCTCGAGCTCGGCACAGCGCGCGTTGAGCTCGCGGCCGATCTCCTCGACCGCGCGCTCGACTGTTCCCTCCTTGACCGAGTAGTGGGTCGCCGGCCAGATGGCGATGTGCTCGAGGTCGTCTCCGATGAGCTCGCCCGTCAGCGGATCGAAGTGCTGCAGGCGCTCGACCTCGTCGCCGAACATCGTCGCGCGGTAGGCCGACTCGGCATAGGCCGGGAAGATCTCCAGAGCCTCGCCGCGCACGCGGAAGTGCCCGCGCCCCAGCGCCACGTCGTTGCGCGAGTACTGCATGGAGACCAGCTTGCGCAGCAGCTCGTCGCGATCGACGAAGTCGCCCTTCCTCAGCACCTGCATGTTGCGCTCGTAGGTCTCGGGCGATCCGAGGCCGAAGATCGCCGAGACCGACGCCACGATGATCACGTCGCGCCGGGCGAACAGCGCGGCGGTGGCGGCATGGCGCAGGCGGTCGATCTCGTCGTTGATCGCCGAGTCCTTCTCGATGTAGAGGTCCTTGGACGGGACGTAGGCCTCGGGCTGGTAGTAGTCGTAGTAGCTGACGAAGTACTCCACCGCGTTCTCGGGGAAGAACGTGCGGAACTCGTTGCACAGCTGCGCCGCCAGGGTCTTGTTGTGGGCGATGACCAGCGAGGGCTTCTGGACCTCGGCGATCACCCCGGCCATCGTCATCGTCTTACCGGTGCCGGTGGCGCCCAGAAGCGTCGTCGCGCGGTCGCCGTGGCGGACCGACTCGGCGATCTCCCTGATGGCCTTGGGCTGGTCCGCCGCGGGTGTGAAGATCGGATCGAGGCGGAACGCGGGCACCCACTCAGTCTAGGCCCGGGGCGGACCGCTGGAACCCCGGTGCGCCCCGGCCCGACCCCGGCCGGGAGTTCGACCGCGAGTCACGTTTCGACTGACATAGGGACGTTTCGTGACGCACATCCCACGCGACCTCGCGGTGTGCTCGTCAGAGGCCGAGCTCGCGGCGGTACTCGCGCGCGTACTTGCCGCGCGCGTCGATGACGCGCATCACGTAGGCCTTGGTCTCGGGAAACGGGATGTCGCGCACCCGGAGGGATCGCTCCTGCGCGCTGGCCTGCCCCACCCACCGATCCACGTTGCCCTCGCCGCCGTTGTAGGCAGCCAGCGCCAGGACGACATTGCCGCCGTAGCGGCCCATGAGATAGTGCAGGTAGTAGGCCCCGTAGGAGATGTTCACCTGGGGCGTGGAGAGGTCCCCGAGCTCGAACTTCGTGCCTCCCGAGAGGTGGGCGATGTACCGCGCTGTCGCCGGCGTGATCTGCATCAGACCCATCGCGCCCGCCGGAGAGGTGACGTCGCGAAACTTCGATTCGGCGTAGATCACGCCGGCCAGCAGCGCCGGGTCGAGGTGCTTCTCGGCCGCCTGCTGGCGGATGATGTCATCGTGGCGCAGGGGGAGCGTGAGCTCGCTGAGCGTGTGGTTCAACGCGGGCAGGACCAGGGTGGTCACTACCCCCGCGACCCCGGCGACAGCGGCCAGGAGGGTCAGGCGGCGGCGCACGATCAGGGCGCATCCAGCTTCGCGAGGACGGCGGACAACGCCGTCTCGAGCTCGTCGACCGTGCCGGAGTTCTCGATCGCGAACGTCGCCCTCCGTGCCTTCTCCTCCTGCGGGAGCTGGCGCACGGAGCGCTCGTGGTCGGCGTGATGCCCACGGGCGTCCGCGCGCCGGGCGCGTATGTCCTCGTCGGCGATCACGGCGATCGTGGCGTCATAGGCCTGCTCCATGCCCGCCTCGAACAGCAGCGGGGTCTCGACCACCACCGCGCGAGGCGCGGGCTCGCCCGCCAGCGCCTCGTCGCGAAACACCGCCACGCGCTGGGCGACCCGCGGCCACAACAGGCCCTCGAGCCACGTGCGCTCCTCGGGCGAGGCGAAGGCCGCGGTCGCCACGGCTGAGCGGTCAACGACGCCCTCGGGCGCCACCCCATCGCCCCACCGCTGCACCACCAGCCCGATGATCTCGGGGTCGGCATAGAGCTCGTGGACGACGGCGTCCGTGGACAGCGTGGCCGCGCCCAGGCGTCCGAGCGCCGCCAGCGCGGTCGACTTGCCCGCGCCCATCCCGCCCGTGAGCCCGACGAAGGGAACGCGAGAAGTCCCCAAGGTCACCGACCCCGGAGCGTCCGGCCGGCTCCTCCGTTACGGCTGCTGCCCGGCCGGAGCAGCATCACCATCGAGGTCGGCATCGGCGGCCTCCACGGGCGCCACGTCGACGGGGGCGGGCTCCTCGGGCGCTGCCTCCGGCGCGTCCTCCTCGATCGCCTCCACGGGCGCGACGGCCTCCGGCTCGGTCTCGGCCTCCACGGGCGCGACGGCCTCCGGCTCGGTCTCGTCCTCCACGGGCGCGACGGCCTCCGGCTCGGCCTCGGCCTCCACGGGCGCCATGGCCTCCGGCTCGGCCTGCGTATCGGCCTCCGGCTCGGCCTGCGTATCGGCCTCCGGCTCGGCCTGCGTATCGGCCTCCGACTCGGCCTGCGTATCGGCCTCCGGCTCGGCCTGCACGTCAGCCTCCGGCGCGGCCTGCACGCCGGTGTCTACGCCGGTGAAGGCCTCCTCGCTCAGACCGAGCTCGGCGGGGTCGTCGGGCGTACCGGGGTCGAACACCTCTCCGGCCGCGGCCCGTGCCTCGCTGGGGAGGACCTGTCCCTCGACGCGCTTGACCGACAGCGAGAGTCGGCGGCGCTCCGAGTCGATCTCGAGCACCCGGACCCGGACGACGTCGGCCGGCTGGACGACCTCGCGCGGGTTCTCGACGTGGTGGGCGGCCAGCTCTGAGATGTGCACGAGGCCCTCGACGCCGTCGAGGATCTCGACAAACGCCCCGAACGTCACGACCTTCGTCACGGCGCCCTCGAGCTCGTCGCCCACGCGGTAGGTGTCGACGACGCGCTGCCATGGATCCTCCTGGGTCTGCTTGAGGCCGAGGCTGATGCGCTGGCGGTCGCGATCGATGTCGAGGACCTTGACCTGGACCTCGTCGCCGATATTGAGGATCTCGCTCGGGTGGTTGACATGCGACCACGAGAGCTCGGAGATGTGGATCAGGCCGTCGATACCGTTGAGGTCGACGAACGCCCCGAAGTCAACGATGTTGGAGATGACGCCCTCGACGACCAGTCCGGGCTGGAGCGCGTCGAGGATCTCCTGGCGCTGCTCCTTGCGCTCCTCCTCGAGGACCGCGCGGCGCGACAGGACGACGTTGTTGCGCGAGCGGTTGAGCTCGATGACCTTGCACTCGATCTTCGTGCTCATGAACTCGTCGAGGTTGGGCACGCGGCGGATGTCGACCAGCGAGGCGGGCAGGAAGCCCCGCACCCCGAGGTCGATGATCAGGCCGCCCTTGACGACCTCGATGACCGTCCCCTCGACCGGCTCGCCGCTCTCGGCGGCCGCCTCTATGCGCCGCCACGCCTTCTCGAAGCGGGCGCGCTTCTTGGACATGATGAGCCGGCCGTCCTGGTCCTCCTTGGTGAGGACCAGCGCGTCGACCTCCTCGCCCATCTCCACCTCGTCGTGAGGGTCGACGCTCTTGCGGATCGAGAGCTCGTTGGAGGGAATGACGCCCTCGCTCTTGTAACCGATGTCGACGAGCACCTCGTCGTTGTCGATCCGGACGACGCGGCCGGTGACGACCTCGCCCTCCTCGAAGTCCGCGAAGGTCGCGTCGTAGTTGGGGACGATCTGGCCGTCGATCTCGAGCAGCAGCCCGTCGCTGCCCTCGACGATCTTGGCTTCAGGGGCGTCGGTCGTAGGTTCGGTGGTCAATGACATAGCGACTGCAGAGCCTAGCGGTATAACGCTGTGGCAATGCCCGTCCGGGCCACCAAGCGCGGGGCCGAGCGCACACCGCTCGGCGGCCGCTATGACGTGCTCATCTGCGGCGCGAGCTTCGCCGGTCTGGCCGCTGCGCGGGAGATCTCATCATCCCCCGCGCGCGCCGCCGACGTCCTGGTCATCGACCGCTACGAGATCGGCGAGCGCCAGACCAGCGCCTGCGCCGCGCCGACGCAGTGGCTGGAGAACCTGGGCCTCGCCGACGCCATCCTGCAGACCTTCGATGAGATCGTCGTGCACGCTCCCGGCCGCACGGTGCGCTGGCCCATGCCCTATGAGTTCTGCACCTTCGACTACCGGATGCTGTGCGCGCTGCTGGCGGCCCAGGGCAACTTCACGTTCGAGACCGCCAAGGTGCAGGGCATCCGCCGGGGCGACCCCGACCACGTCGTGGTCACCGACCGGGGCGAGCTCGCGGCGCCGCTGGTCCTCGACGCGCTCGGCTGGCGGCGCGTGCTCGGCCCCGGCGATGTGGTGCAACCCCCCGAGGCCCTCCTCTCGCGCGGCCTCGAGGTCCACCCGGACGGGACGAGCCCGGACCTGGCGCTCTACCTCGATCAGCGTTACGTGACCGCGGGCTACGGGTGGAGCTTTCCCGCGCGCGACGAGGTGCGCGTGGGTGTCGGCTCCTTCGACCCCCGCGACCGCGTGAAGGACCCGACGCTGCTGCTCGCCGGCGACCTGGAGGTCGAGCCGCTCGGATTTCAGGGCAACTGGATCCCCCACGCCCTGCGCCCGGCCGTCGAGGGCGATGTCTTCTTCGCCGGCGACAGCGCGGGGCACTGCCTGCCCGCCACCGCAGAGGGCATCAGGACGGCCTTGTACTTCGGCGTCGCCTGCGGCCGCGAGCTGCGGGCTGTTCTGGAGGGCAGGCAGACCCGCGCCGAGGCCCTCGCGCGCTACGGCGCGTTCTCCGATGCCCACGAGCGCGCCTTCCGCCTGCTCAAGCGCTCTCAGGACATCGTCGGCAGGATCGTTCCGCGCGAGCGCCTCCTGCGCCTGGTGGTCCGCGCACTGGGCAATCGCCGTGCGCTCGCCTGGTTCTTCGCGCGCTACATGGCGGTGGCGCCGCCGGAGTTCGCGCTGTCGACCGACGCGCACCCACGGCCCGACCGCGCCGCTGTGCTCGTGTAGGCGGTCACGCGGCCCGACCGTGCCGCTGTGCTCGTGTGGGCGATCACGCCGGCGCCCTCGTATCAATCGCGGACGATGAGGTACACGCCGGCCCCGAGGAGGGCGATCCCGGCCACCCGTGCGGCGGTGATGGGCTGCTTGACCACGCCCAGGATGCCCAGCTGGTCCACGATCACCGCCAGCGTGAGCTGTCCCGCGATCGTCGCCGCGGTCACGCCGGCGGCACCGAGCGATCGGACGGTGACCAGCACACAGGTCACGTAGGCGGCGCCGAGCACGCCGCCGAGCAGGTAGTACCACGCGACGTGGCGCGCCTCCCCCACGCGCCCGAGGCCTCCATCCACCAGCGCGGCGATGGAGAGCAGCAGGAGGGTGCCGATCGCGAAGGAGAGAAACGCGGCCTGCACGGTGCCGATCTTCTTGCCCAGGTGTGAGTTGATCGGAGCCTGCAGCGCGATCAGGCCGCCGCATCCGGCGGTCAACAGGACCGCGAGGCCGCGACTCATTTGGCCTCCAGCCAGCTCCGGCCGCTGCCGACGTCGACCCCCAGCGGCGGCTCGCGGTCATCCCACGGCGCCACCATCTCCCGCTCGACCAGCGCGCGGATGGCGTCGGCCTCCTCCGGGGGGCCCTCGAACAGCAGCTCGTCGTGGATGGTCAGGATCATCCGGGTCGCCAGCCCCTCGTCGTCGAGCGCCCGGTGGGCGCGGATCATCGCGAGCTTCATCACGTCGGCTGCCGTTCCCTGGATGACGGTGTTGACCGCGAGTCGCTCCCCGAGCGTGCGGACCTGCCAGTTGCGCGCCTTGAGCTCGGGGATCTGACGGCGCCGGCCGTAGAGGGTCGTCACGAAGCCGTCCTCGGTTGCCTGCTCGATCGTGCCGGTCATGAACTCGTGGACCTTCGTGAAGCGCTCGAGATAGGCGGCGATGAACGCCTTGGCCTCCTCGCGGGCGATGTTCAGGCGATCGGCGAGTCCGTAGTCCGACAGGCCGTAGACGATGCCGTAGTTGATCATCTTGGCTTTCGAGCGGTCCATCGGGGTGAGCTCGGACGCCTCCTTGGAGAAGACCTGGGAGGCCGTCGCCGTGTGCACGTCCTCGCCGCGGAGGAAGATCTCCTTGAGGACCGGCTCGTCGGCCACGTGGGCCAGGATCCGCAGCTCGACCTGCGAGTAGTCGGCGCTGGTCAGGACCATGCCCTCCCGGGCCTCGAAGCATCCCCGGATCTCGCGTCCGAGCTCGGTGCGCACGGGGACGTTCTGCATGTTGGGATTCGTCGAGGCCAGGCGGCCGGTGGTCGCCACCGCCTGCAGGAAGGTCGTATGGATGCGCCCGTGGGCGTCCACGAGCTCGGGCAACACGTCGAGGTAGGTCTTGACGAGCTGGTTGAGCTCCCGCCAGCGTTCGATCCTCGGAATGACCTCGTGCTCGTCGCGAATGGCCTGCAGCACCCGCGCGTCCGTGGAGAACCCGGTCTTGCCCCGTCGCTTCTTCGACAGCCCCAGCTTGTTGAACAGGATCTCGCCGAGCTGCTGGGGCGAGCCGATCGTGAACTCGGTGCCGGCGAGCGCCCAGATCTCGCGCTCCAGCCCGGCGACCTCGTCGCGCACGCGGCGGCCCACCTCGTCGAGGCGCGCCACGTTGAGCCGCACGCCCTCGACTTCCATGGCGCGCAGGACGCCCACCAAGGGCAACTCGATCTCGTCCATGATCCCCTCGAGTCCGCGTTCCTGGATCTGCCCGCGCTGCCAGGACGCCAGCTCACGCACGAGCAGGGCCTCGCGCGCTGCCTCGTCGGACGCATCCGCGGCCAGCCCGCGCTCCTCGGCCAGCTCGCGGAACGGAAAGCCGCGCCGCGCGGGCTCGAGGATGTAGGCACCGAGCAGAGTGTCGTGAGCCAGGTTGGGTGGCACCACGCCCAGCGACTTCGCGTCGTGCGCCGTGACCGGCCGATCTCCCGCGGCGAGGACCGCGGCCTCGGGGGTCTCGGCGTCGCCGACGAGCACCTCATCCGCCGTGGCGAACCCGAAGCGCGGCATGGCCTCGCGCGCGAACAGCTCGCCCTCGACCGTCTCGGGCGCCAGGAGCGCGAGTGCCAACGGAGCGTCGGCGGGCAGCCGGCGCACGTCGGCGATCTTGACCTCACGCACACGGGCCGAGATCGTGGATTCCGGGGTGGACGCGGGCGCGGCGGCGTCGCCATCGCCCATGAACTCCTCGAGCCGGCGCAGCGGATCGCGCAGCTCGAACTCGCGAAAGACCTCGCGCAGCCTCGACCGGTCGGGCTCGCGGGCGACCTCGGCCCAGGCCGGGATCTCGACGCCGGGAACGTCGCATTGAATCGTCGCCAGCTGCCGGGAGATCCGGGCGTCGGCGGCGTGGTTGACCAGGTTCTCCTTTCGCTTGGCCCCCGAGATGTCGTCGACCGAGCCGAGCACGGTCTCGAGGTCGCCGAAGCGCTGGAGCAGGTCGGCCGCGGTCTTGTCGCCGATGCCCGGCACGCCGGGGATGTTGTCGGAAGTGTCGCCCTTGAGGCCGTAGAAGTCGGGAATCAGCCCGGGCGCGATGCCGTAGCGGTCGATCACCGCCTGGTGGTCGTAGAGCTTGGTCTCGGTGATGCCACGGGCGGTGGCCATCACCTTGATCCGCGAGTCCGGATCGATCAGCTGGAAGGCGTCGCGATCGCCCGTGACGATCGTCACCGGGATCCCCTCGTCGCGGGCCCGCATGGCGATCGTGGCGATGACGTCGTCGGCCTCGAACCCCGCGACCGACGCGTTGGTGTACCCGAACGCCTCGACGAGCGGCTCCAGATGGGGCCACTGCTGCCTGAGGAGGTCCGGGCGGCTCGTGCGGGTCGACTTGTAGTCGGCATAGACCTCCTTGCGCCCCGACTGGCCGGCGTCCCAGACCACGATCGTCGGCTTCTGGCCGTGCTCGGTGAGCATCTTGACCAGCATCGAGGCGAAGCCGAAGATCGCGTTGGTGGGAAAGCCCGTGCTCGTGGCGATCGACTCGGGCAGGGCGAAGAAGGCCCGGTAGGCCAGCGAGTTGCCGTCGATCAGGAAGAGCTCGTCTGGCTTGTCGGCCGCCACGCGTCGGGACCCTAGAAGGTCTCGAGACCGACGAACACCTGGCGCGACTTGGAGGGAACGAGCCCGTGGGCACCGCGCCGGTTGACGAACAGCATGTAGGGACCGGGGGGCGCGACGGCGCCGTTGGGCGGGCCGGCGAGCGTCAGTGCATGCCCGCGCGCTCGGACGACACGCAGCACGACGTTGCGTTGATCGGCATCGATCAGGTGCGTCACCGAGGGGTTGCGCACGAGCACCACGCTGGCGATGCGACGGGACGGGATGTCGGTCTGGACCCGGATTCGGTGGCCGTAGGCGATCCGCGAACGCGACGACGTGATCCGCGGGCGCTTTCCATGGAAGAGGTAGGGCGGGCGGTAGATCTCGAACGAGGGATCGCGTCCGTCGTGCGGTGCGAAGCCGCCCGGCAGCGTCGTGTCGTTGGCGTAGAGCGTGCTGATCGGCGCGTGGCCGCCAACGAGGACACGCCCGTCGGGGAGCAGCACGGCCGTGTTGTGATAGGTCCGCGGCTGCCGCGACGATGCCAGCGTGGTCCACTGGTTCGTCGCTGGGTCGAAGAGCTCGGTCTTGCGCACGGCCCGCTCGACCCCGGGGCCGACCACCTCGTCGCGGTCGGAGCCGTTGAACGCCAGCACCTGGCCCGTGGGGAGCAGCACGCCCGAGCCGTACCAGCGAGGCTGCGAGAGGTCGCCGGTCGGGCGCGTCGACATCAGGTCGTGATAGGCGGTGTCGACGGTCGTGATCCGGCTGTCCGACGTGGCCAGGTAGCTGCCCGGGCTGCCGGGGTTCAGCACCCCGCCCGCCGTCAGGAACGAGGCGCGCGTGTAGGTCCCGTCGGCGTTGGGCTCGAGCGGCAGCATCATCGAGAACGTCGAACCCCGGAAGCCGGGGAGCGTGATCGACGGCCCGAGGCCCGGGATGCCCAGGTTCTGCAGGTCGGCAGCCGGGGTGCCCAGGTCGGTCGGGTCGGCAGCCGGGGTGCCCAGGTCGGTCGGATCCGGGTGTTCCATGCCCTCCAGTCCCGGGATGCCGAGTTCGGTCCACGCCTGGGCACGGGGGTCATAGACCGCTGCCTCGTTCCAGGACGCCTCGTCGTAGGCCTCGCCCGCCGGGTTGAACGACTGTCCCGCGGCGTTGTAGAACACCCTGCCATCGGGCAGCAGGTGCAGGCGCGGGAACAGCGGCAGCGAGCGGGAGGCGCCGATCGGGTTCTCCCTCCAGGTCCCCGAGGCCGGGTCGTAGGTCTCGGTCTGGGTGACGTTGCGCCCCGAATCGCCGGGATGCCGCGGATAGACGGGCTTGAGCAGCTTCTCGACGCCGCTGGCCACGAACAGCGAGCCGTCGGGTAGCGTCACCGCGGTCGGGTACCAGCGCCCGTGGTGCATCGCGCCGCTCTGGCTCCACGTCTGGGTGCGGGGTTCGAAGATGCGCGCGTTGCGCAGGCCCTCGAGCTCGGAGACCCCATAGTTCGAGTCGCCGACCCCGACGCCCGGGTCGTTGTAGTAGGCGGTGCCGCCGAGTGAGATCACGCGCCCATCGGCCAGGAACTTGTTGTCCGAGCAGAACAGCGCCCCGTCGTTGGCGGGGCCGCCGTCGCTGAGCGGCGGCGGCAACAGCGCCTGGTTGTCATAGCCGCCAGGATTGGCGCCGCCGTCCGGCGGCAAGGGTTGGGTGAACGTCCGGCGCCGGAGATCCAGCACGCGCGTCTGATCGTTGCCGGCGTTGTGGCCGTACTCGGCGACGATGTTCGCGCGCACGTTCTCCGTGCCCTCGAGGCCGTCGTAGTACATGACCCGCCCGCCGGGCAGGACGTTGACGCTCGCCGCGGAGGGCTTGCAGGTCAGGTAGCGCGCGTCGCCCGGCGGGCCGAGCACCGGATTGGCCGGGCGCGGCGAGCCGTCCTTGGTGACGCACTTGTCCTCGGTCCGCCGGCCGCCGATCGTGGGCTCGGCGAACGGCGAGCCGAAGACCCCCAGGCGCGCGGGGCCGCCGTCCGTCGCAGTCCTATCGACACCAGCTCTCGCGGTGGTTGCGCCGAGCAGCGCCATGCACGCCAGGACCCCTGCCGAAGTACGCCTCACGCCCAACTCCTACGATCGCCTTGCCCAGTCGGGATCACCCTACTCGTGGTAGGCAGCCATAGACTCCGGCGCCCGCCATGGCCACACCCTCAGCGCAGTACTCGCTCACCGTCCGCGTCGAAATCCCGCACCGGCTCGGGATGCTCGGGCACGTGGCCGTGGCGATCGGTGAGGCCGGCGGCCTCATCCAGACGGTCGACGTGGTGGAGATCCAGCCCGACATCGTGGTCCGCGACATCACGTTCGACGCCACGGGTCGCGATGCCTGGGACCGGATCCTCGCCGCGATCCGCACCGTCGAGGGCGTCGTCATCGTCGAGACCGTCGACCGTACGTTCCGCATGCACCTCGGCGGCAAGATCGAGATGCGCAACAAGCACGACCTCAAGACCCGCGACGACCTGTCGATGGCCTACACGCCCGGCGTCGCGCGCGTGTGCAAGGCGATCCACGAGCAGCCCGACCGGGCCTTCCGCTACACGATCAAGCGCAACACGGTGGCCGTGGTCTCCGACGGCACCGCGGTTCTCGGACTGGGCGACATCGGCCCCTGCGCGGCGATGCCGGTGATGGAGGGCAAGTCGATGCTGTTCAAGGAGTTCGCCGGGGTCGACGCGTTCCCGATCTGCCTCGACACCAAGGACCCCGACCAGATCGTCGAGACCGTGGCGGCGCTGGCGCCGGCCTTCGGCGGCATCAACCTCGAGGACATCTCTGCCCCGCGCTGCTTCGAGATCGAGGACCGCCTCAAGGAGCGCCTCGACATCCCCGTCTTCCACGACGACCAGCACGGGACGGCGGTCGTGGTCCTCGCGGCCCTCTACAACGGGCTCAAGCTCGTCGGTAAGCGGATGGAGGACCTCCATGTAGCGGTCATCGGGCTGGGCGCCGCCGGCGTCGCGGTCACGAAGATCCTGTTGACGGCCGGCGTGACCAGCGTGGTCGGCTGCGACTCGCGGGGCGCGCTGTCGACCCAGCGCGCCGACTACCAGGACGGCACGATGCCCGCCGTCAAGCGCTGGTACGCCGAGCACTCCAATCCCGCGAGCCTGACCGGCGGTCCCAACGAGGTCCTCGAAGGTGCCGACCTGTTGATCGGCCTGTCCGGGCCGGGCGTCGTCGCCCCCGCCGCGCTGGACCGGATGAACAGCGACGCCATGGTCTTCGCGATGGCCAATCCGGACCCCGAGGTCACGCCGGAGGAGGCGGGGCCCAAGGTCAGGATCATGGCCACGGGCCGCTCCGATTACCCCAACCAGATCAACAACGTGCTGTGCTTTCCCGGGATCTTCCGGGGCGCTCTCGACGTGCGCGCGCGCCAGATCACCGACGAGATGAAGCTCGCGGCGGCGGGCGGGATCGCTTCCCTGGTGCGCGACGACGAACTGCGCGAGGACTACATCATCCCCTCGGTGTTCGACCGCGACGTGGCTCCCGTCGTGGCGGCGGCGGTCGCCGGGGAAGCGCGCAAGGCCGGCGTCGCCGAGGCGGGCGAGCACGAGATGGGCTACGCGCCGACCGACCAGGAGCAGATCACCGGCGTGCACAAGGTCATGGCGCCCGCGGGTGATCCAGGCGAGGGCCCCGATGCGTAGTCCCCGTCCATGAGGATCACCATCACGGGCGCCTCCGGGCGCATCGGCTCGCACCTCGTCGAGCGGCTGCGCGCGCGTGGCGACGAGGTGACGATCCTCTCGCGCAGCGCGGATCGGGGCGTGAAATGGGACCCGGCCGGCGGCCCGGCACCGGCCACGGCGCTCCGCGATCGCGACGTGGTCGTCCACCTGGCCGGCGAGGACGTCGCCCAGCGCTGGAACGGCGAGAGCAAGCGGCGGATCCGACAGAGCCGCGAGATGGGCACGCGCAACCTCGTGGCGGGCCTGGCCGCGCTGGAGGAGACCGAGCGTCCGAACGTGCTCGTCTCGGGCTCGGCCAGTGGCTACTACGGGCCTCATGGCGATGAGGAGGTCGACGAATCCACGCCCGCCGGCGGCGACTTCCTCGCCGAGGTCTGCATGGCCTGGGAACGGGAGGCGCAGGTGGCCGAGGCGCTCGGGCTGCGTGTCGCGCGGATCCGCACCGGCATCGTGCTCGACAAGGACGGCGGCGCGCTGGCCAGGATGCTGACGCCGTTCAGGCTGGGCGTCGGCGGCCCGGTCGCCGGCGGCCGGCAGTGGATGCCCTGGATCCACGTCGACGACGAGGTGGGCATCCTCACGGCGGCCATCGACGGCGCCGAATGGTCCGGGGCCGTCAACGCCTGTGCGCCGCATCCGGTGACCAACAGGGACTTCTCCGCGGCCCTCGGCCGCGCGCTGCACCGCCCCGCGGTCGCGCCGATACCGGCGCTCGCCATTCGCGCGCTCTACGGCGAGATGGCGCAGATCGTCACCACGGGGGTGCGGATGGTGCCCCGGCGGGCCACCGAGCTGGGCTACGAGTTCGCGCACACCGATCTCGACGAGGCGCTGGGCTCGACGCTCGGCTAAGACGGGCGGCGGTTCTCCCTGCGCTCGTTGCCGATCGGCCCCTTGAGCTTCCAGTCGGAGTTCTCCCGCGGCGGGATGAGCAGCCAGATCAGGGCACCGACGAGGCTGAGGATCAGGCCGGTGGCGAGGCCCGGCTTCTCGCCGTAGCCCTTGCGCCGGGACAGGTAGGAGGCCGCGGCGGCGCCCGCCAGCCAGGCGAACAGGAGGTAGAGGGCCGTGGGCCCGATGGTGGAGGCGAGGATCACGGGTCAGTCGCCTCCCAGGTAGGCGGCCTGGACCTCGGGGTTCGAGCGCAGGTTGTCCGAGGTGTCGGTCAGCGCCACCCGCCCGGTCTCGAGCACGTAGCCCCGCGTCGAGGCGCCGAGGGCATAGTTGGCGTTCTGCTCGACGAGCAGGATCGTCGTACCCCGCTTGTTGATCTCCTGCACGGTCTCGTAGATGCGGTCGACGAGCACGGGCGCGATGCCCATGGAGGGCTCGTCGAGCAGCAGCAGCTTCGGGCGCGCCATCATCGCGCGGCCGATGGCCAGCATCTGCTGCTCGCCGCCGGACATCGTTCCCGCCTTCTGGCGCTCGCGCTCCTGCAGGCGCGGGAACAGCTCGTAGACCTCGTCGATGTCCGAGGCGATCTCGTTGTCCCGGCGCAGGTAGGCGCCCAGGTCGAGGTTCTCGCGAACGGTCATGCGCGGGAAGACGTGCCGGCCCTCGGGCGACTGGCAGATCCCCAGCCCCACGACGTCCTGGGGCGGAACGCGGGCGATCTCCTCGCCGTTGAAGCGGATCGAGCCCGTGCGCGGGGGACTGAGCCCCGAGATCGAACGCAGCGTCGTCGACTTGCCGGCGCCGTTGGACCCGATCAGCGTTACGCACTCGCCCTCCTCGACGGTCAGGGAGATGCCCTTGAGCGCCTCGATGTTGCCGTAGTAGGTGTGGATGTCCTCGACCTCGAGCAGCGCCACGGCTAGCCCTGCTTCCCGAGGTAGGCCTCGATGACGCGGGGGTTGGCCCGCACCTCCGCGGGGTCGCCCTCGGCGATCTTCTCGCCGTGGTCGAGGACGGTCACGCGCTCCGAGACACCCATGACGACCTTCATGTCATGTTCGATCAGAAGGATCGTGAGGCCGAGCTCGTCGCGCAGCTTGTGCATGAACTGGGTCAGGCTGGCCGACTCCTGCGGGTTCATGCCGGCCGTGGGCTCGTCGAGCAGCAGCAGCTTGGGATCGGACGCCAGCGCGCGGGCGATCTCCACGCGGCGCTGGTCGCCGTAGGAGAGGTTGACCGCGAGATCGTCGAAGCGGTTCTCCTTCACGCCGGAGAAGGCCAGCATCTCCCGGGCCCTCTCGCGCACCCGCAGCTCCTCGCGCCGCACGCCGGGGGTCCGGAAGACGGCGCCCGCCAGGCCGGCCTTCATCCGCGAGTGCTGGCCCACCATGACGTTCTCGACCGGCGACATGGTCGCCCACAGGCGGATGTTCTGGAACGTCCGCGCGATGCCGTGGTCGGTGATCCGGTCGGGGCGCGTGCGGGTCGTGTCCTTGCCGTCGAAGGCGATCCGCCCGGTCGACGGCTTGTAGAGGCCGGTGAGCATGTTGAAGAACGTCGTCTTGCCCGCGCCGTTGGGCCCGATGATCGACACGATCCTCTTGCGCGGGATCGAGAAGCTCACGTCGTTGACGGCCACGAGGCCGCCGAAGATCTTCGAGACGCGCTCCGCGGTGAGGATGTCGTCGCCCTCGCTCACAAGCCCTGGGTCCCCAGCTGCGAGTCCTCGACCCCGATGCCCTCGGTGAGCTCGAGCTTGCGCCGTCGCTCCGGGATCAGGCCCTCCGGGCGGAGCACCATCATCATCAGCAGCAGGAAGCCGTAGATCAGGTAGTTGATGTCGACGAGGTTGAAGTTCAGGCCGAACTTGCTCGGCAGGTCGTTGAAGACCTCCGGGATGAAGTAGTAGTTGATGAACGTCAGGGCGATCGCGCCCGCCACCACCCCCCAGATCGATCCGAGGCCGCCGAGGATGATGATGGCGAGGATGTAGATCGAGAAGCCGAACTGGAACTGATCGGCGTTGACCGTGTTGAGGTAGGCCGCGAGGAACGCGCCGGACATACCCCCGAACGCGGCGCCGGTGGCATAGGACTGCAGCTTGGTCTTGACCAGCGGGACACCCATCGACGCGGCGGCGACCTCATCCTCGCGGATCGCGATCCACGCCCGTCCCAGCCGGGAGTCGCGGATGCGGATGTTCATCAGCAGAACGATGAGCATCAGCACCAGCGCCGTCCAGTACCACGGCCGCAGGTTGAGCTGGTTGAACGGCTCGAGGAACGGCAGGTCGAGCTGGTCGACCGGGGTGATCCCCTGGCGGCCGGCGGTCAGCGGGTAGTTCTTGCCGAACAGGTGGATGGCATCGCCGTTGATCGCGAACACGCGGACGATCTCGCCGAAGGCGAGCGTCACGATCGCGATGTAGTCGCCGCGCAGGCGCAGCGTCGGCAGGCCGATGAGGATTCCGGCGATCGCACAGATGATCGCGGCGATGACGACCACGATCAGCCAGTTGAGGTGGACGCCGGGCAGCGCGTTGAGGTACTTGCTGACGCCCACGTGGACGTTGGCGTCCGCATAGAAGCCCGAGCTGAACCAGCCCGCGGTATAGGCGCCGAGCGCGAAGAACGCGACGTACCCGAGGTCGAGCAGGCCCGCGAAGCCGACGACGGTGTTGAGGCCCAGGCCCATCACGATGAACGCCATGGAGAGCACGCAGTTGTTCATCAGCGTGCCGGCCTGGTTGATCGAGAACGGCAGCAGGATCGCGAAGACGATCAGTGCCGCCGCGAGCGCCTTGCCTCCCCACGGGGGGACGCGGGCGCGGAAGTCGTCGGCCATGGTACGCAGGGCGTTCATCAGCCGGCCTCTCGCGTTTCCTCTCCGAAGAGGCCCTGGGGCCGGAAGACCATGATCAGGATCAGGTAGAGGAAGACGACCGCCGGGGTCCACGCCGGATCGATGCGGTTGTCGGAGATCTGCTGGATGCAGCCGATGATCAGGCCGCCGATCACGGCCCCGCGAAGGTTGCCTATCCCACCCATGACGGCGGCGGTGAAGGCCAGGAGCCCGCCCTGGAAGCCCTGGAAGTACCAGATCGTCGTCTCGTAGAGGGCGTAGACCAGGCCGGCGGCCCCGGCCATGAGGCCGCCGATGAAGAAGGTGGCCGAGATCGTCGTGTCGACGTTGATGCCCATCAGGCGCGCGGCCTCGGGATCCTGCGCGGTGGCGCGCATGGCCTTGCCCAGGCGCGTGGTGGTGATGAACGTGATCATCGCGATGACCAGGGGGATCGTGACGGCGAAGGCGAGGAGGTCGGCGCGCTGGACATGCACGCCGAGAATGGTGGTGACCTCCTGCTGGGCATGGATGAGATCGTCGACGGAGGCCGGCGAGCCGCCTATCCACAGCAGCCCGACGTTCTGCAGGATGAACGACATACCGACCGCGGTGATGAGCGGTGCAAGCTTGGGCGCGTTGCGCAGCGGCTTGTAGGCGACCTTCTCGATCAGGACGTTCAGCACGCCACAGACGAGCATCGCGACGATCAGCGAGGCGAGGATGCCGCCGGCGATGCCGAACGTGCTCGTGGCCAGGCCGATGCCCAGGGCCCCGCTCCAGAACTGCGAGGCGGTGAACGAGCCGATCATGAACACGTCGCCGTGGGCGAAGTTGATCAGCTCGATGATGCCGTAGACCAGCGTGTAGCCGATCGCGATCAGGGCGATGATCGTGCCGTTGGACAGCCCGGCGAAGAGGTTCTGCGCGAGGTGCGCGAGGTTGCCGTCGTTCTTGAGGTCCTGGATACCGTAGACCACCGGCAGCACCAGCAGGACGAGGATCAGCCCGTAGCTGTTGAGAAAACCCCGGACGCGATCGGCCGTGTTCCTCGCCAGGGCGGGCGCATCGGGACTTGTGCCGGTGTTCGCTTCCATGGCTGGGCTGGATCGATACCTCGACGAAGGCGTGGGGCGGGCCGAAGCCCGCCCCCACCACCGTCACCTCATTCGTATCCGCTAGCCGGACTTGATCGCGCTGACGAACGCGGGGTTGCCGTCCGGGCCGACCTTGTAGATGCCGTAGTCGGTCAGCGTCGTGTCGCCGTTCTTGTCGAACGAGTACGTGCCGAGGACCGACGCACGGTCCTTGGTCGCGAACAGGGCATCGAGGACGGCTGCCTTGTCGTTGCCCTTGTCGCCCAGGCCCTTGATCGTGTCGAGCCCGAGCTTCATCGCCTCGTAGCCGTAGATCGCATAGGGATCGGGGCTGGCGTTGCCGTACTTCTTCTTGAACGCGTCCAGGAACTGCTTGCCGCCCGGATAGGCCTTCAGGTCCAGGGTCGCGACGCTGCACTTGAACCGCTTGCCCAGCGCGGCCGGGATGCCCTTCTTGGCCGGATTGGTGAACCCGGACTCACAGACGCCGTCAGGCCCATAGAGCTTGGCGGTGGGAAGCGCCGCGCCGACGTCCTTGTAGAGCTGCACCGAGCCGTTCGCGGTCACGCCGCCGAACAGGAAGCAGTCGGCGCCTTCGGACTTGAACTGCGCGGCCACCGAACGGAAGTTCGAGGCCGTCTTGTCGATGCCCACGTCCTTGGTCAGGGCGACGCCGACCTTCGGCGCCTGGAACTCGATGAGCTTGGCCAGACCCAGCCCGTAGACCTCCTTGTCGTTGGCCAGCGCGACCTTCTTGCAGCCGTCCTGCTTCATCTGCGTGAGCAGGGCGGCGGCCTGGATCGTGTCGCGCGGGACGATGCGCAGGTAGGTGCGCTTCTGAGTCGGGTAGTACTTCTCGGGCTCTCCCTTGGTGAAGCCACCGGGCTCGGCCACGGTCAGGCCGACGTAGGTGTTCGCGGGCGAGACCTGCGGGACGGCCGCCTGGTTGAGGATCGGGATCGTGATCGCGCTCGCGCCCGAGTTGAACTCCCCGATGTAGTAGACGGCCTTGCTGTCCTGGGTGACCTTGCGCGCGTTCTGCGCGGACTGGCCCGGATCCCAGTTGCCGGCCGACGCCGTCGAATCGTCGAGCGACTGGTATTTGACCGTGAAGCTTCCGGCCTTGCCTCCGGCCTGCTCGAGCGCGAGGCGGATGCCCTGCACCATTGCCGCGGTCTGATCCTTAGACGCACCCTGGAGCGGGAGGCTCGAGTAGATGTCGACCGCGCCGCCGGCGGAAGAGCCGCCCGACGTGCCGGTGTCGCTCGACTTGTTGTCGCTGCCGCAAGCGGCAACCCCGAGCACCAGCGCTGCGCACCCGGTCACTGCAATCAGACGTATCCTCACAGAAAGCCCTCCGGTTGAAGCGGTAGGAACGGCCGGACCCTATACGGGCCGAGGGCGGCAACGCAACACCGGGGTCAGATCCCTCAACGTGGCGCTAATCAACTAACCCGCCGGCGTGAGCGGGCGCTCCATCCGCAGGCGCCCGTTGCGGATCCGAAACCCCCCGTACGTCACGCTCGTCGTGTCGCCGCGTTCGTCGATCGAATAGGGGCCGAGCACGGAGTTGCCGGCCGTCGTGTGGAAGTAGGCATCGATCAGCGCCTGCCGGTCGTTGCCGTCCTTCCCCGCCCGCCGCAGCGCGCCGAGGATCCCCCGCATGGCCTCGTAGCCGTACAGGGCGGCGGGCGGCGGGCCCGCGCCGAAGCGCCTGCGGTAGGCGGCGGCCATGCGACCCGCGGGCGCCGGGCGCCGGGCGGCCGGGACGAGCGGGCTGATGATGTGGGCCTGCCCTTCGGCGGCCCGCAGGCCGGAGACCAGCGGCGGCCCGGCGATGCCGCTGGTGGCGAACAGCGCCTCGCCGGGGTCGCGGCCGTGCACCGCGCGCAGGAGCGCGAGCGCGACAGGTCCGGTGGCGCCGGCGTAGATCAGGGCCGGCGCCGGGGCGCGCGCGAGGTCGCGGGCGTCACCGACGAGATCGGAAGGTCCGTCTCCGGGGTCCACCCGCAGGACGTCGACCACCTCAACCTGCGCCGACTGCAGAGCGCGTTCGAGCTCGTTGCCCTGGCCGAGGCCCTCCTGCAGGCCGTCGTAGACCAGCGCCACACGGTCGAACCCCAGGCTCTTGATCCAGGCGGCCAGCGCGCGCGCCTCCGCGACACCGGTGGGCACGAGGCGCGCGAAGGTCCGTTTGCCCGACGGGTAGTACTTGGCCGGCTCGCCCTTGTCGGCCGGCCGGGTGAGGCCCGTGTAGCCGCTCAGCGGGCTGACCTGCAGGACGCCGGTCTCGTTGGTGATCGGCACCGACACGGCCGACGCCCCCGAGTCCAGATCCCCGATGTAGGCGATGGTGGTCGGGTTCTCGGCCGCCTGGCGCGCGTTGGCCGCGACCTGCCCCGGGTCCCACACGCCCGTGGCGGTCTTGGTGTCGTCGAGCGCCACGAGGCCGATGCTGAGGTCTCCGATGTGCCCTCCCGCCTCGTCGAGGGCGAGCTTCTCCCCGCGCAGGACCGCGCGTCCCACATCCGCGCGGACGCCCCGCAGCGGCAGGCTCGTGTAGATGCTCAGCGTGTCGGAGGTGATGCGGGTGCTGCTGCTGACGCCACCGCCGCCACATCCGGCGATCGGCACCAGGGCCGTGAGGACGACGGCGGCGGCGCGACGCATGGCCGCCGGGCCTACTCGTGCCGGCTCGGCTGGGACGGCACCACCGGGCGAGGGGTGGCGCCGAGCACGATGATCAACGTGGTCAGCATGAAGGCGCGTCGAACCCCTTGACGTCGAGCGACCAGAGCACGATCCAGACGACGAATCCGGCGGCGATGGTGAGGACGAATCCCATCCGGCCCGAAACTCTAGCCGACGCTCAGGAGCGCAAGGCGTCTGAGAACGAGCGCACGAGGGCCTCGACGTCCTCGCCGTCCCCGGCGGCGCGCACCAGCCGGCTGCCGACGATCACGCCGTCGGCACCCGCTGCCGCGGCCTCGGCCGCGCGCTCCGGGGTACCGATCCCGAAGCCGACCGCGACCGGGACCTCCGTGCGAGCCTTGGCTCTGCGGATCAGCTCCGTGAACTCTCCCTGGGCACGCTCGCCGGTCGTCCCGGCGACCGAGACGGTGTAGAGGAACCCCCGCGCCCGGGCCCCGATCGCCTCCAGACGCTCGTCGGGGGTGGTGGGCGCGACGAGCGGGACGAGCGCGATCCCGGCCTCGTCGCAGGCCGTGCGCACCGCGGCGGCCTCCTCCAGCGGGAGATCGGGCACGATCAGGCCGCTCAGGCCGCGCTCGGACAGCGCAGCGGCGAACGCATCGGCGCCGCGGGCCAGGACGAGGTTGGAATAGCACATCACCACGACCGGCAGGCTGAGCGCCAGCTCGGCTCCGAGGTCGAGCGCGAGATCCACCGTCGCCCCGTTGCGCAGCGCCTCGGTTCCCGCCGCGTGGATCACCGGCCCGTCGGCCAGGGGGTCGGAGAACGGGACGCCGAGCTCGACCAGGTCGGCGCCGCCGGCCACATAGGCGGCGGCGATGTCGCGGGAGGCCGCCGGCGTCGGGTAGCCGCCCATCAGGTAGGGCATCAGCGCCGCCCGCTTGCCCGACGAGGCGAACGCGCCGGCGATCCGGTCCCCACGGCGGACGGCGACCGCCTCGGTCACCGCCTGCCGGCATCGGGCCGGCACATCAGGCATCGCCGGCGGCCGCATCCAGCGCCAGCACCTCGGCGAGATCCTTGTCGCCGCGGCCCGAGAGGCAGAGCAGGTCGAGCGTCGACTCGCTGGGGACGTGCAGGAGATGATGCAGCGCGTGGGCGGTCTCCAGCGCCGGAACGATGCCCTCCAGGCGCGCGACCTCCTTGAAGGCCGCCAGCGCCTCGATGTCGGTGACCGCGACGAAGGTGGCGCGGCCCGTGTCGCGCAGGTAGGCGAGCTCGGGCCCGGTGCCCGGGTAGTCGAGGCCCGCCGACACCGAGTGGGCCTCCAGGATCTGCCCCTCGGCGTCCTGCATGATCGCAGAGAGCGCGCCGTGCAGCACACCGGGAGCGCCGCCGACGGTCAGCGGGGCACCGTGGCGCGGCCCGTCGATGCCCTCCCCTCCGGCCTCCACGCCGATCAGCTGCACGCCGGGGTCGTCGTAGAAGGCGGCGAAGGTGCCGATCGCGTTCGAGCCGCCGCCCACGCACGCCAGAACCCGGTCGGGCAGGCGGTTGCGGCGCTCGAGTAGCTGGGAGCGGGCCTCGTCGCCGATGACACGCTGCAGGTCGCGCACGATCGCCGGATACGGAGCCGGGCCCACCGCCGACCCCAGCACGTAGTGGCTGGTGGCGACGTTGGCCACCCAGTCGCGGATCGCGGCGCTGACGGCCTCCTTGAGCGTGCGCGCACCCGCGTCGACGGGCACGACCTCGGCGCCGAGCATCCGCATGCGCTGGACGTTGGGCTGCTGGCGCCGGACGTCCTCGGCACCCATGTAGACGACGCACTCGAGGTCGAGTAGTGCGCAAGCGGTGGCCGACGCCACGCCGTGCTGCCCCGCGCCGGTCTCGGCGATGACGCGCGGCTTGCCGATCCGCTTGGCCAGAAGCGCCTGACCGATCGCGTTGTTGATCTTGTGCGAGCCGGTGTGATTGAGGTCCTCGCGCTTGAGCCACACCTCGCGCCCGGCGACCACCGAGAGTCGCTCGGCCAGATACAGCGGGGAGGGGCGCCCGACGTAGTCGCGCGCGAGCCGCGCGAGCTCGGCCCGATAGCCCTCGTCGTCGCGGGCCTCGCACCACGCCCGCTCGAGCTCGGAGAGCGCGGGCATCAGGGTCTCGGGCACGTACTGCCCCCCGTAGGGGCCAAAGCGGTGCTCGACCCCGGCCTCGACGCGGCTCATGACTCGACCATCTCGGTCCCGGACGCCGGCCGGTGCAGCGGCTCGGGGCCGGGCTCGGTTTCGGGCTCTGCCTCGGCGACGGGCTCGGGCTCGGAGACGGGCTCGGGCTCGGGGACGGGGACGGGATCGGCCGCGCGCACCGCCTCGCCGAAGGCCAGCAGCTTCTCCGGATCCTTGATCCCGGGCTCGGCCTCGGTGCCCGAGGCCACGTCCACGCCGCTGGGCTCCACGCGCACCACTGCCTCCTGCACGTTGGCCGGCGTCAGCCCGCCGCTGAGGATGAGGGGGACGTCGCTGAAGCGATCCTCCAGCAGGCTCCAGTCGACCGTCTGGCCCGTGCCTCCCCGTAGGCCGTCGACGTGGGCATCGACGAGGTGGAAGTCGGCGTTGCGAAACGCCTGAAGCGCCTGCAGCTCGGCCCTGCTGCGGATGCGAGCGGCCTTGATCACCCGTGCGCCGGTCCGGCGAGCGACCTCCGTGCAGAACGACGGGCCCTCGTCCCCGTGCAACTGTACGAGGCTCAGCGGCACCGTCTCGGCGAGAGCCGCGACCTCGTCGAGGGACTGGTTGACGAACACCCCGGCCAGCTCGGCGCGGCGGCGCAGCTGCCGGCCGATCTTGGCCGCGACGTCCGGGGCGCACGAGCGTGGCGACGCCGGCCAGAAGATCATTCCCAGCGCCCATGCGCCGGCCTCGACGGCGAGATGGGCGTCCTCAAGGCGGGTGATGCCGCAGTGCTTGATGCGGGTGGCCACCCACCGCAGCGTACGCGGTGGTCATCGCCGCGGGCGTCGCCGCGCTACGGCCGCGCAGCCGTGCTCTGCTGCTTGCCGAGCGTGACCTCGGCGGTGGCGCCCTTGCCCTGGCGCAGGTAGCTGATCTTCACCTTGTCGCCGGGCTTGTGCCCCTGGATCACGGTGGCGAGATCGTCGGCCGTGGCGATGGCCTTGTCGTCGACCTTGGTGATGATGTCGCCGCCGATCTGGATGTCGTTGCCGGCGACCTGCGCGGAGATGTTGCCGCCCCGCAGGCCGGCCTTGTCGGCCGGGCTGTTGTTCTGGACCGACTGGACCAGGACGCCCGCTTTGACAGGCAGGTTCAGGCCGGCCAGCGACCCGTCGATCGTGGCCGTCGTCACGCCAAGTTGAGCGCGCTCGACCGAGTGCCCCGCCTTGAGCGCCGCGAGCGAGTCCTTGGCCGTGTCGATCGGCACGGCGAAGCCGATGCCGACGTTGCCGTTGCCCCCGCCGCCCGTCGCGATCTGCGAGTTGATGCCGATCACCCGGCCGGCCGCGTCGAGCAGCGGGCCACCCGAGTTCCCCGGGTTGATCGCGGCGTCCGTCTGGATGACATCGCGGATGGCGAAGCCGTTGGGCGCCTGGATGCGCCGCTGGAGCGCCGAGACCACACCGGTGGTCAGCGTGCGGTCCAGGCCGAACGGGTTGCCGATGGCGATCGTCGGGTCGCCCACCTGGATGTCCTTGGCCGAGCCGAGCTTCAGCGGGGTCAGGTTCAGGCCGTCGGGATCGACCTTCAGCAGCGCAAGATCGCTCGACGGATCCTTGCCGACGATCGTCGCCGTCACGCTCTTGGAGTCCGAGAACTGGACGCTGACCTTGACGGCGCCCTCGACCACGTGGGCGTTGGTGAGGATGTCGCCCGATCGGTCGATGACGAACCCCGAGCCGGTCGACTCGCCGCGCTGCTCGGTGGGAAACAGGTCGAAGGGCGACTGCGTCCGCTGGACCACCTCGGAGCGGACGTAGACGACGCCCGGCGCGTCACGCTTGTAGATCTCGCGCGGCGTCATCGCGCTCGAGGCCCGGGAGGACGTGTTGCTCGTCGCGGCCAGGGGTGCCTGCTGGACGACCGTCGTGGTCCTGCTCTGACCGGCGCCGGAGACCGCCACGACGGCGGCGCCACCGGCGCCGCCCATCGCGGCGGCCGCCAGGGCGACGGGAGCAGCGGATCGAAGGTTCATGGGCGGCAGTGTGCGCCCCCCGCCTTTGCGAAGCCTGAAGCGACGATGAATCTTCCTAAAGAGCCGAGAACTCGGTGGTGCCGTCGGGCGGCGGCACGCCCGTCAGGGCCCGGCAGGCCGACTCCGGATCGTCCGAGCGCATCAGCGACTCGCCCACCAGCACGGCGTCGATGCCGACGCGCTCGAGTTCGTCGAGCTGCTCGCGGGCGTGAAAACCCGACTCCGAGACCACCGTCTTGCCGGCCGGCACGTCGGCCAGCAGGTCGTACGTGCGCTGCACGTCGACGCTGAAGTCCGCCAGGTCGCGGTTGTTGATGCCGATGACGTGGGCGTCGACGACCTCGAGGGCACACGCGAGCTCGGCCTCGGAGTGGACCTCGACGAGCACGTCGAGGTCGAGACCGCGCGCCTCCCGATACAGCGCGGCGGCCTCATGGGGCGCCAGCGCCGCGACGATCAGCAGCACGGCGACGGCGCCCCAGGCCGCCGACTCGTAGACCTGGTAGGCGTCGACGATGAAGTCCTTGCGCAGGATCGGCAGCACCGAGGCCTGGCGCGCCGCGCGGAGATCCTCGAGCGAACCGCCGAAGTTCGGGCCCTCGGTGAGGATCGACAGCGCCGCGGCGCCGCCACGCTCGTAGGCGCCGACGCCGTCGGCCACCGACGCTCCGGGGCGTATCTCGCCCGCCGCCGGTGACCGGCGTTTGTGCTCGGCGATGACCGAGACCCCGGGGCGGATGAGCGCCTCGGAGAACGGCCTCTCGTCGCGGCTCTCCAGCCGCGCCTCCAGCGTGGACAGCGGCACCTCGCGGCGGCGGCGGCGCACCTCGTCGCGCGTCGCGTCGACAATTCGTTCCAGCACGCTCACCGGAGGCCCGCGAGCTCCTCGCTGAGGCGGACGTAGCGCTCGAGCGCGTCGGCGGCCGCGCCGGAGTCGACCGCTGCGGCGGCGGCCTCGACGCCCTCCCGCAGGGAGTCGGCGCGGCCCGCGGCGTAGATGGCAGCTCCGCCGTTGAGCACCGCGAGATCACGCTTCGGGCCCGGCTCGCCGGCAAGGATCGCGCGGGTGGTCTCGGCGTTCTGGAGCGGTGTCCCGCCGGCTACGGCCGCGTGCGGAGCGGTGGGCAGGCCTACGTCCTCGGGGGTCACGGTGTAGTGCTCGATGGTGGTCTCGTTGACCTCGACGACGCGGGTGGCGCCGGAGGTGCTCATCTCGTCGAGCCCATCCTCGCCGGACACTAGCAACGCCCTGTCGATCCCGAGGCGTGCCAGCGCCCCGGCCATGACATCGAGGAAGGTGGGCTCGGCGACGCCGATGAGCTGGCGCCGGGCTCCGGCAGGGTTGGTCAGCGGCCCGAGGAAGTTGAAGATCGTGCGCACCGCGAGCTCCTTGCGCACCGGGACGACGAAGCGCGTGGCCTGGTGGTGGGCGGGCGCGAATATGAACCCGAAGCCGGCCTCGTCGATGCAGCGGGCCACCTGGGCCGGCGCGAGGTCGAGCCGTGCGCCCAGCGCCTCGAGCAGATCGGCCGAGCCCGAGAGGCTGGTGGCCGAGCGGTTGCCGTGCTTGGCCACCGCGCAGCCGGCCCCCGCGGCGATCAGCGCCGCGGTCGTCGAGACGTTGAACGTCGTGCGCCCGCCCCCTGTGCCCGCGGTATCGAGCAGGTCGTCGCGCTCGCACTCCACGGGGGTGGCCAGCGAGCGCATCGTGCCGGCCAGCCCCGCGAGCTCCTCCTCGGTCTCGCCCTTGGTGCGCAGGGCGATGAGAAAGCCGGCGATCTCCACCTCGCCCGCGTCCCCGGCCATGATCTCGCGCAGCACGGCCCCGGCTCCCTCCTCGGAGAGCGAGCGGCCCGACGCCAGCGCGTCGATCGCGTCAGTGAGGATCGGGTTGGGCACGGAGGAAGTTGGCCAGCAGGAGCCGGCCGGAGCCGGTCAGCACGGACTCTGGGTGGAACTGGACGCCCTCCGCGGGCAGCTCGCGGTGGCGGATGCCCATGAGGACGCCTCCCCCATGAGCCGTGGGCTCGAAGCATTCGGGCAGCGACTCCTCCTCGACGACCAGCGAGTGGTAGCGCCCGACCGTGATCTCCCGGTCGAGGCCGACGTAGATCGACCGGCCGTCATGGGTGATCGTGGTGGTCTTGCCGTGGACGGGCTCGTGGCGGACGACCGTGCCGCCGAAGGCCTGCGCCAGCGACTGATGCCCCAGGCAGACGCCGAGGGTCGGCACGCCGGCCTCGGGAAAGCGGCGCATTGCCTCGACCGATATGCCGGCCTCGGCGGGCGTGCACGGGCCGGGTGAGACCACCACGCGCTCGGGCTCGCGGGAGAGCAGCTCGTCCACGGTGGCCGCGTCGTTGCGCACGACCTCCACCTCCGCGCCCAGCTCGCCCAGGTACTGGACGAGGTTGTAGGTGAAGGAGTCGTAGTTGTCGACCACGAGAACGCGCGTCATGGCCACTCCGGCTGCTCGGAGGCGAGCTCGAACGCGCGCAGCACCGATCTCGCCTTGGCCTCTGACTCCGCGAACTCGTAGGCCGGCACGGCGTCGGCCACGGTGCCGCCGCCGGCCTGCACGTGGGCACGGCCGTCCTTGACCACCACGGTCCGGATGTGGATGCAGGTGTCGAGGTCGCCCGTGTAGCTCAGCCATCCGATGGCGCCACCGTAGCCCCCTCGCTTGACGGGCTCGAGCTCGTCGATGATCTCCATCGCGCGGACCTTGGGGGCGCCGCTCAGCGTGCCGGCCGGCAGGATCGAGCGCAGCGCGTCCATGGCCCCCACGTCCTCGCGCAGCTCGCCGCTGACGCTCGAGACGATGTGCATGACGTGCGAGTAGGTCTCCACGGACATGAACGTGTCGACCTCGACCGATCCGAACTCGCACACGCGGCCGAGATCGTTGCGGCCGAGGTCGACGAGCATCACGTGCTCCGCGCGCTCCTTCTCGTCGAGGAGCAGCTCGGCGGCGATGCGCTCGTCGTCGGCCAGCGTGGCGCCCCGCGGCCGCGTTCCGGCGATCGGCCGGGTCGACGCGTGGCGGCCGGCCACCGTCAGCAGCGGCTCGGGAGACGCCCCCGCGACCTGGAAGTCCAGGAAGTCCAGGAAGTACATGTACGGGCTCGGGTTGACCACCCGCAGGCCTCGGTAGATCGAGAAAGGGTCGAGCCCGATGTCCGCCGACCAGCGTTGGCTCGGCACGACCTGGAAGGCGTCGCCCGCGTGGACGTACTCCACGATGCGAGCCACCATCGCCTCGAACTGCTCGCGGGGCATGTTCGAGCGGAACTCGGGCCTGTGTGCCGCGGGCCGGGTACCGAGGTCGGGCACGGGACCGTGCAGCAGACGGCGGGCCTTCTGGATCGTGGCCACCGCGTCGGCGTAGCTCGCATCCAGATCGTCGTCGGCGTAGACGTTGGTGATCACCGTGACGGTGTGCTTGAGGTGGTCGAAGACGACGAGCACGTCGGAGAGCATCAGCGCCATGTCGGGCAGGCCCAGGACGTCCTCGTTGGGCTCGCCGAGCGTGGTCTCGACCGTGCGCACGAGGTCATAGCCGAAGTAGCCCACCGCTCCGCCCGTAAACGGCGGGGCATCGGGCCACTGCGCCTGGCGGAAGGCACGGGCCTCGTCCTCGGCCAGGCCGTAGGGATCCCCCGGGTCGCCCAGCGACCAGCGCAGCACCTTGCGCGGCCGCACGCCGATGAACGAGTAACGCCCCACCTGCTGGCCCCGGTCGGCGGACTCGAGCAGAAAGGCCGGGAACTCCGGGCTCTGCCCGCGGAGCTTGAGAAAGGCGCTGACCGGCGTCTCGCAGTCGTCGATGAACGTGTGGCGCAGCGGGATCAGGTTGTGCTCGCCGGCCAGCGCCCGGACCTCGTCGAGGCCCGGCTCGATCAGGTGGCTCTCAGCCGCGACGCTCAAGCAGCACCCGTTCGGCGTCGTGCAGCGAGCGGCCGCGCCCGTGGAGCAGGAGGGTGAGGTGGTAGAGGAGGTCGGCCGCCTCGCTGTCGACGCGGTCGTCGGTCTCCTCGCGCGCCGCGCGAGCCACCTCCTCGGCCTCCTCCATGACCTTCTCGCCGATCCGCGGCGGGTCGTCGAGCAGCTCGACGGTGTAGGAGCCCTCGGGACGATCCGCGGCGCGCTCGCGCAGCGTGCGCTCCAGCCCGGGCAGCGCCTCGTGCGGGGCGGGCGGCTCGAGCTCTCCGTCGTGAAAGCACGTCCGCGCACCCGTGTGACAGGCGGGCCCGGCCGGCTCGACGAGCGCGAGCAGCGCGTCGCCGTCGCAGTCCAGGCGCAGCGCGCGCACGGCCTGGGTGTTTCCCGAGGTCGCGCCCTTGTGCCACAGCTCCTGGCGCGAGCGGCTCCACAGATGCAGCTCGCCGGTCTCGCGGGTTCGGTCGACCGCTTGCGCGTTGGCGTAGGCGAGCGTCAGCACCTCGCCCGTGTTGAAGTCCTGGACCACGACGGGCACGAGCCCCCGCTCGTCGTAGGCGATCTCCATGGCTCGAGTCTATGGAGGGCCGGAGCGCCGGACAGCCGTCCGGCTCATCACGTGCGTCGCAGCCGTGTGGATCTTCAACCGCGAGGCGCCGCGCATCGCCGAGGCGCTCTGAGGCCGGGCCGCGGCGCCGGCGGGCGGCTCACTCGATCCCCAGGCGGTCGAGCATCCGGTCGTCGGCCCGCCAGCCGCGGCGGACGCGCACGGCGAGATCGAGATGCACCCGGGTGCCGAGCTCGCGCTCGAGCTCCTTGCGCGCCGCCGTCCCGATCGTGCGGATCATGCGCCCGCCCTTGCCGATGAGGATGCCCTTCTGCGAGTCGGTCTCCACCCAGGCAAGGGCGCGGATGACGATGAGGTCCTCGCGGGACTCGTCAAATCCCTCGATCACCACCTCCACCGCGTGGGGCACCTCCTGGAAGGTGCGGCGCAGGGCCTGCTCCCGGATGAGCTCGGCAAGCATCACCTCCTGCGGCTGGTCCGTGCGATCCTCGATCGGGAAGTAGAACGGGCTCTCGGGCAGCAGCGACCCCAGGTGGCCGACGAGCGCGAGCACACCCGCGCCCGTGCGGGCGGAGACCGGGAAGATGTCCTGCGCGACGTCGAGGTCGGCGGCCTCCTGCAGGATGCCGGCGAGGTTGGGGCGGTTGAGGCGGTCGGCCTTGTTGACGGCGATGATCACCGGAACCCCTGCTCCCGCGAGCAGGCCCGCGATCCACCGATCGCCCGGACCGACGCCCTCTTCCGCGTTGATCAGGAACAGCGCGGCGTCGGACTCCGACAGCTCCCGCTCGACGCGGCGCTGCATCCGCTCGGTGAGGGCATCGAGCGGGCGCTGGACGCCGGGCAGGTCCACGAGCACCAGCTGCGAGTCCGGCGTGGTCGCGACACCGCGGATCGCGCGGCGCGTCGTCTGCGGCTTGTCCGACACGATCGCCACCTTGCGCCCGACGATCGCGTTGACCAGCGTCGACTTACCCACGTTGGGCCGCCCGGCGAGCGCGACGAAGCCGGCTCGGGTGCTCACCGCACGACACCGTAGGCGGCCAGGACCTCCGCCTGGACGGCCAGCATCTCGCCGTCGTCGGTCTCGTGATCGAAGCCGACGAGGTGCAGAGCGCCGTGCACGACGGCCTCCCGCAGGTCGGTCGTGTGCTGTGGGCAGATGACGACGTCGCCCAGCTCGCGGGGCCCGGCCGACGGGCCCGTCTCGTCCACCGGGAACGACAGCACGTCGGTCGGCCCGGGTTTGCGGCGATGCGCGGCGTTGAGGTCGGCGATCTCGGCCGGGCCGACGAAGGCCACGGCGACGTGGCCCTCGTCGACGCCGGCTCGTGCGAGCGCCAGTGCGACCAGCCGCCGCACCTCGGCCGCCGGCATCACCTCGGGCCCCACGAGCTCGACCTCGAGGCTCAAGCGCGCTTGCGCTGTGCCGCGTGGGGGCGCAGCTCGGGCGCCTGCCGGCCGGCGTGCTCGTCGTAGGCCTCGACGATCCGCTGGACCAGGCGGTGGCGGACGACGTCCTCGCCGCCGAACCGGATGAAGTCGATGGAATCGATGTTCTGGAGGATCTCGCCGATGACGATCAGGCCCGACTGCTGATCGCGCGGCAGGTCGACCTGCGTGACGTCGCCCGTGATGACCATCCTGGAGTTGAAGCCCAGGCGGGTGAGGAACATCTTCATCTGCTCGGGCGTCGTGTTCTGCGCCTCGTCGAGGATGATGAAGCTGTCGTTGAGGGTCCGTCCGCGCATGAAGGCCAGCGGAGCCACCTCGATGATGCTCTTCTCCAAAAAGCCGCTGACCTTCTCGGGGTCGAGCATGTCGTGCAGCGCGTCGAACAGGGGGCGCAGGTAGGGATCGACCTTGGCCATCAGGTCGCCGGGCAGGAACCCCAGGCGCTCCCCCGCCTCGACCGCCGGGCGCGTGAGGATGATGCGGTTGACCTCGCGGCGGGTCAGCGCTGCCGCGGCGAGCGCGACCGCCAGGAACGTCTTGCCCGTGCCCGCGGGGCCGACGCCGAAGGTGACGGTGTTGTCGCGGATGGAATCGACGTAGCGCTTCTGGTTGATCGTCTTGGGGGCGACCTTCGTCGACCGGTGACGCCAGACGACGTCCTCGAGAATCGCGGCGGGGGACTCCTGCGAGTCGAGCGCGGCCGTCACGGCGCGGATCGTCCCGGGCGCGATCTCGTGGCCGTGGTCGGCGAGCTCGGCGAGCTCGGCGATCACCGTTGCGGCGGCCTCCACGGCGTCGGGCTCACCGTCGAGCGTGATCTGGTTGCCGCGCAGGTAGACCTCGCACGAGACGTGGCCCTCCACCGCCCGCAGGATCGTGTCCTGGTGGCCGCTCAGGGCCGCGGCCGCGAGGTTGGAGAGCTCGAGCCGGCGCCTCACGCAAGCGCCTCCTGCACCAGCGCCGAGACGCGCTTTCCGTCGGCGCGGCCGGCCACCCGTGGCATCGCGGCCTTCATGACCCGACCCATGTCCGCCGAGGACGCCGCCCCCGACTCCTCGATCGCGGCGCCGACGATCGACCGCAGCTCGTCGTCGGAGAGCTCGGCCGGCAGATAGGCGGCGATGATCGCGGCCTCGTCCTCCTCGCCGCGGGCGAGCTCCGGGCGGGCCGCGTCATGGAAGGCGCGCGCGGCCTCCAGGCGGCGCTTGCGCTCGCGTCGCAGGACGGCGAGCTCGTCGTCGCCTCCGTCCTTGGCGGCCTTCTGAAGCTCGGAGAGCACGAGCCGAAGCGCGCCCACGCGGTCCTTCTCGCCCGCCTTCATCGCGGTGGTCAGATCCTGCTTGACCGTGTCGGCAATTGCCATTCGCCCTCATTCTAGACCCGCCGCCGGGAGATTCCCGGGGAGGCTCCGAGCCGCGCCGCCGCGGATTCCCCGGGAGGCTCCGAACCGCGCCGCCGCGGATTCCTCAGGACGGCTCCGAGGTGCCGCCGCCGGAGGAGCCGACGAGCTCCTCTCCCAGGCCCCGCGGGTGGCCGAGCTGGCCGAGCTCGGCGGTGTCGCGGCCGAACAGCAGGCCGACGTTCCAGTCGGCGAGCAGCCGCAGCTTGCGCCCGGGGCCCGGCATCATCGCCAGGTGGTAGCTGCGGGCGAGCCACCACGCGGGCAGCCCGCGCCATCTGACGCCCAGCGTCTGGGCGACGGCCTCCCGGCGGCCCAGGTCGACGAACACGCCGAGGGTCCGGTAGCGGAAGGGCCTGCACCTCCCGCGGCCCAGGGTCGCGGCGACGTTGCGTGCCACCCTCCGCCCCTGGCGGATCGCGTGCTGCGCGGTGGGCGGCGTGGGTACTGAGTAGCGCTTGGCCGGATCGGGCACGGCGGCCGCGTCACCGATCGCCCACACGCTCTCGACCCCACAGACCGCCAGGTCGCGGCCCACCGCGATCCTCCCCGAGTCCTCGAGCGGCAGGCCGAGCCGGCCGACCACGGGGTGGGGCTTGACGCCGGCCGTCCACACCACCGTCCGTGTCGGGATCACGTCGCCCCCGGACAGCGTCGCGCTGCGTTCCGTGACCTCCTGCAGCGTGGTCGCCGTGCGGATCTCCATCCCCCTTCCTCGGAGCTCCTCGGTGGCAAAGCGCGCCAGCGACTCGGGGATCTCCCCCATCACCCGCCCGGCCGCCTCCACCAGGACGAAGCGGACCCCCTGGGTGCGGCAGCACGGGTAGAGGTCGAGCACGTCGACGGCGAAGCCCTGCAGCTCGGCGGCGGCCTCCAGCCCCGCGTAGCCGGCTCCCACGAAGACAAACGTCAACCAGGACTCCCGCGCGGCGGGATCCTCGAGCGTCTCGGCCGCCTCCAGGCAGCCGAGCACCCGGTTGCGCAGGGCGATCGCCTCGGGAAGCGTCTTGAAGCCGCGCCCGTGCTGGGCGAGCCCGGGGATGGGCAGGGTGCGCGAGACCGAGCCGAGCGCGACGATCAATTGGTCATAGCGGAGATCCTCCTCGTGGCCCTCGCGCGAGCGCAGCTGCAGGCAGCGCACCTCCGGATCCGCTCCCAGGACCGTTCCCAGCCGCAGATCGGTGCGCTCGAGCTGCTCGCGCAGCGGCACCACGACGTGCCTCGGTTCGAGCGTGCCCGCCGCCGCGCCCGGCAGAAGAGGTGTGTAGAGCATGAAGTTGACGTCGTTGACCAGCGTGATCCGCACGCTGTGGGCGGGAAGCACCCGCTCCAGCGTCCGCGCGGCCTGCAGGCCTCCGAAACCGCCGCCGGCGATGACCACATGGCGTGCCACGGGCTCCATGCTGACGATCCGCGGGCCATGAGGCCAGCCGCGCGAGGAGGGTGGGTCCCGCGACCTGGGCTATCGAACCTGCGTATTGCGCAGGTCCGATGGCCCAGCGGTGGCGAACATCACTGCGATCCAGCCCTCCCTCTCGAGCCGGCGGCGTGCGCGCAGCCCGTGCCGAGCCATCGCCGCGGCGATCTCGTCGCCCTCGTGGGCCAGCAGTCCGCCGGCCACCAGCGTCCGCGGCGACACGGTGAACGTCAGCGCCAGGAGCAGCGGGCGCAGCAGGTTGGCGACGACGGTGGGGGCGGCGGGCACGGGCCCTTCACGCAGGTCGTGGCGGCGGACCTCGATCCCCACGCCGTTGACCGCGGCGTTCTCGGTGGTCGCCTCCACGCTCTCGCGCTCGTGGTCGAGGCCGAGGACGGGCGCCCAGCCGAGCCTGGCGGCAGCGATCGCCAGCACCCCGCTGCCACAGCCTACGTCGACGAGGCCGCCGGTGGGCGCGACGTCGCACAACGCCTCCAGGCACAGCCGCGTCGTGGGGTGCGCGCCGGTCCCGAACGCCTGTCCCGGGTCGATGACGACGTCGAGAGCGTCGGCGGAGCCCAGCCCGTGCCACGGGGCGCGCAGACGCAGCGGGCCCACGACGACCGGCCGGTGGAACTCGCGCCAGCGCGTGTCCCAGTCGTCGGCCACCTCGCTGGTCGAGACGTCGACCAGCGCCTCGCCCGCGGCCGCCCGCAGGGCGGGTAGGGCCGGCAGCTCGCCCGCGGCGCCGTAGACCGCGTACTCGACGACGTCGCCGTCGTCGACCTCCTCCACGCCGCCGGGCGCGAGCGCGAGCAGCTCGGCAAGCGCGATGTCGGCGTCCTCGCGCCGCACGCGCACAGCGAGGCGCAGCATCAGCCGTGCAGCAGGCGGCGCAGCTTGGCCGCAAGGCCCTCGTCCTGCCTGAGGTTGTCCTCCGTGATCGAGTCGGCCAGGCGCTGCACGAGCTCGCGCTGCTTCTTGTCCAGGCGCCGCGGGATGACCACGTTGACCACGACCCGGAGGTCGCCCGAGCGCCCGGCCCGGCGCAGCACCGGCATGCCGTGGCCGCGCAGCGTGATGACCTCGCCGGGCTGGGTGCCCGCCGTGATCTCGATCTGCTCGGGCCCGCCGAGGGTCGGTACCTCGAGCCGGACACCGAGCGCGGCGAGCGGCGCCGCCACGTCGAGGACGGTGACGAGGTCGTCGCCGTCGCGCATGAAGCGCTCGTCGGGCCGCACCCGCACCAGCACGTAGAGGTCGCCCGCGGCACCGCCGGGGTCGCCCGCGTGCCCATGGCCTCCCAGCCGGATGCGCTGGTTGTCGGCGATGCCCGCCGGCACCTCGACGGTCAGCCGGCGCTCGGCGACCGCGTGACCCTGTCCTTGGCACACGCCGCACGGGGACTCGGGGATCTTCCCCTCGCCATTACACACGTCGCAGGCAACGTGGCGGACGACCTGGCCGAACGGCGTGCGGCTGGATGCCTGGAGCATTCCCTGGCCGCCGCAGCGCTCGCACGTCCTGATCGGCGTGCCGGGCTCGGCGCCGTTGCCGCGGCAGTGCTCGCACACGTCCACCGCCTCGTAGGACACCTCCAGCGACGCGCCGGCCGCCGCCTGGGCGAGATCGATGTCCACCGCGACCGCCACGTCGCCCCCCTGGCGCGGCCCCGAGCGCCCGCCGCCCCCGAAGATGCCGCCACCGGTGCCGCCGCCGAAGAAGGCGTCGAAGAGATCGCTCAGCGATCCGAAGCCGTCGGAGGTCGGCGACCAGCCCCCGGAGCGCAGCCCCTCGTGGCCGTAGCGGTCATAGGTCGCGCGCCGCTCGGCGTCCGAGAGGATCTCGTAGGCCTCGGCCGCCTCCTTGAACTTCTCCTCGGCCTCGGGATCCTCCGAGTTGACGTCCGGGTGCAGCTCGCGCGCCTGGCGCCGGAACGCCTTCTTGATGGCGTTCTCGTCGGCATCGCGGGTGACGCCGAGAACCTCGTAGGGGTCGCGGGGGGCCGTGCTAGCCATACAGCTGCTCCACGAAGCGGCTCAGCTCCCGCGAGGCCTCCTGGACGGCGCCGATCGCGTCGCCGTAGTCCATGGCCACCGGACCGATGACCGACACCGCGCCGAGATTGCGGCCCGGCAAGCCGTAGCTCGCCGCGACGAGCGACAGCGACCGCATCGCCGGCGCCTCGTTCTCAGCGCCGATGCGCACCACCACATCGCGCCGGCCCAGGGCGTCGCGCACGACGGCGAGCAGGGCGACGCGGCGTTCGAGCATCTCCATCAGCGCGTTGAGCTGCGAGAGGTCTGAGAAGCGGTGCTCGGAGAGCAGCCGCGCGGTGCCCTCGACGTAGAGCGACTCCTCGGCAGTGGCCGCCAGGTCGGTGAAGGCCGGCGCCAGCTGGCCGATGAACGCGCCCTCGCTCCCCGAGAGGCCGGGATCGATCAGCCGCGACTGCAGCGTCCGCGCGCCGAGGCCCGTGCCCTCGAGGCGCTCATTGAGGTACGCGCTCGCCCAGGCGATCAGCCCCGGATCGACCGGGCGGTCGAACGTGAAGACCCGTTTGGTCACCCCCCCGGTGGAGGTGATGACCACGACCATCAGGACCTGGGGCTGGAGCAGCAGGACCTCGACGTGGCGGATCGTGGCGGTCTCCACCGGCGGCGCCGACACGATCGCCATCAGGTTGGTGACCTGCGAGAGCGTCTCGCTGGTGACCCTCATCGCCTCGTCGACCTCGCGGCGCACGAGCCGGAGGTCGAGCCGCCGCTCGCGGGGCGCTGCCGGCAGCAGGCGGTCGACGAAGTAGCGAAAGCCCGAGTCGGTGGGCACTCGGCCGGCCGAGGTGTGCGGATGGGTGAGCAGCCCCTCCTCCTCGAGCTGGGCGAGCTCTGAGCGGATCGTCGCCGGGCTCGCCTCGACATCCGGGTCGGCCGCCAGCGTCCGCGATCCCACGGGCTGCTCGGAGGACTGATAGGCAACCACCAGCTTGCGCAGGATCAGCTCCTGTCGAGGGGTCAGCACGGTCCGAGTCTAGGAACGACCGACGTCCTCAGACGACCAGCTCGGCCTCCGCGTTGCGGATGATCCTCTTGCCCGACTGCTCGGCCTCGGCATCGACGACGGCGACGCCGCCATCCACCTCGCGCACCGTGCCGGTCACGACGATCTCCTGCTCGGGCATCCCCATCCCCCGGAACTGGACGCTGAGCCGCTTGAGCGACTCGGGCCCGCCGCCCGCCTCGGTCTGGGCCCGAGCGACCTGCGCCATGGAGTACAGGCCGTGCAGGATCCGCCCGGGCAAGCCGACCGACCTGGCGAACTCCTCGTCGATGTGGATCGGGTTGTAGTCACCGGATGCGCCCGCGTACCGGACCGTCAGGAACCGGTCCGGGGTGACGCGCAGTTCCGCGATGCTGTCGCCGGCCTTCATTCGACACCCCTCACGATGTTGGTCCAGGTTCCCGTGCACACCGTCTCGGAGTCCTGGTTGACCGCGACCGACTCGAAGACATAGAAACCGCGGCCGCCGCGCGCCTCGATGGACTTGCACTCCACCGTCGTCGTGATCTCGTCGCCGGCGACGACGAGCGGGCCCCACGCGAACTCCTGGCCCCCGTGGACCATCATCGCGAAGTTCATCGCCACGTCGGCGTCGAAGATCACCGGGCCCATCGCCGGCGCGCTGTAGACCACCGCGAACATCGGCGGGGCGACGACGTCCGCGTGGCCTGCGGCCCGCGCCGCCTCGTGGTCGAGATGGACCGGGTTGGTCTCGCCCACCGCCAGCGCGTACTCCTTGATCTTCTCGCGGCCCACGGCGTACAGGGTCGGGCCCCAGGTCTTGCCGACCGCGTCTGTCTTCAGTGGCATCGCCGCGGAAATCTACAAGCCGCGGTCAGATGATCACGGGAACCGCGCCGCCGTCCGCCGACCACGCGGCACCCGTCACCGTGCTCGCGCGCTGCGAGCACAGGAAGACGATGACGTCGGCGATCTCCGCCGGCTCGGCGAACCGCCCGAGGGGGATCTTCTCGGCGGCCGCCTCGATGGCCTCCTGCGCCCGGCCCGGCCCGGCGATCTGCTCGCCCAGCCCGCCCGGGGCGGTCCACAGCTCCGTCGCCACCGGCCCGGGGGTGACCGCGTTGACGAGCACGTTTTCGTTCGCCCAGCGATCGGCAAAGGCCCGCGACAGCGAGAGCTGCGCCGCCTTGGTCACCGAATAGGCGACGTTGCGCTGGCCCGGGCGCTTGCCCGACGACGAAGAGACGTTGACGATCCGCCCCGCGCCGCGCGCCGCCATCCGCGGCGCCGCCTCCTGCATGAGCCGGAACGGGGCCAGGACGTGAAGCCGCCACTGCGCCTCGAACTCGGCCTCCGTGAGGTCGTCGAGCGCGACGGACCGCGAGGTCCCCGCGTTGTTGACGAGCACGTCGACGCCTCCCATCTGCTCGGCACAGGTGGCGATGATCCGCTCGGCGGCATCGGGCTCGGTGATGTCGAGGGCGAGGTACTCACCGCCGCAGTCCGCCGACGCCTGCTCCAGTGCCTCGGCGCCACGAGCGACGAACAGGACATGGGCGCCCTCCTCGCACAGCTTGCGCGCGGTGACCAGCCCGATCCCTCGGCTCGCCCCGGTGACGACGCAGACCTTGTCGCTCAGCTCCAGATCCATCCGGCGCGAGCCTATCCGGCGTACCTGCGGGCCGCGCGCTCGGCGGACCCGGCGTAGCCCCCGCCGAACAGCGCGGCGTGGACCAGCAGCGGCAGGAGCTGATAGAGCCCCAGCCGGTCCTCATGTCCCGGTGCCAGCGGCGCGACCTCCTCGTAGGCCGCGAGGAACCCGGCGCCGGGCGACCCGAACAGCCTCAGCATCGCGAGGTCGATCTCGCGATGTCCGCCGTAGGCCGCCGGGTCGATCAGATGCCCGCCGTGGACGTTGCCGCTCCACAGGTCGCCGTGGAGGCGGGCGGGAGGCTCGGCGGGCCCGGCCAGATCCTCGATCCGCTCGCACACAGCCTCGACCGCCCGGCGCCCGCCCGGGCTCAGGCCGGCGCGCTGGAGCGCCACCAGCAGGCGATGCTCGGCGTAGAAGCGGGGCCAATGCTCACCCGCCTCGCCGGGGAACTCGAGCGGACCGATGCGAAACGGGCCGGGCGCCCCGGGGGCCAGCGCGCCGAAGGCCGGTGCGCCCGCCCGGTGAAGCCCAGCCAGCGCCCGCCCGAGCGCCTCGGGGTCGGTCGGGCCGGCTTCGACCCACGCCAGCGCAAGATGCTCGTCGGTGGCCTCGATGACCGCCGGGACCCGCACCGCGCCGCTGTCGGCCAGCCAGCGCAGCCCGGCGGCCTCCGTCGCGTACTCGCCCGGCGGCGCGCCGGCCCGCGTCTTTACGAACGCCCGGCGGCCGTCGGGCAGCCGGACCTCGTAGGCCTCGTTGATGTCGCCACCGCCGACGCGCCGGGCATCAGCGAGCGAGATCACCGGTCACCTCGTCGAGCAGCCGCTCGCACGCCTCGGTCACGAGATCGAGCACCTCCTCGAAGCCCCGCTCGCCGCCGTAGTAGGGATCGGGCACGTCGGCATCGTCGAGCAGGAGCCGGAGCTTGGCCCGTGCCTGCTCGTCGGGCGCCAGGTCCAAGAGATCGCGCAGGTTCGAGCGGTCCATCGCCACGAGGAGGTCGAACTCCTCGAAGTCTCCCCGCGCCACCTGCCGCGCCGCGCCGTCGAGCACGATGCCGCGCCGACGCGCGGCCTCCGTCGACCGGTGGTCGGGCGCCGCGCCGGCATGCCAGGAGCCCGTGCCGGCGCTGTGCACCTCCACCTCGTTCTGCAGGCCCCGCTCGCGGACCAGATGGCGCATCACGCCCTCGGCCGTGGGCGAGCGGCAGATGTTGCCCATGCACACGAACAGGATCCGCACGGGGCCGAGCCTATCCCCGGGCGCAGCGAAGGCGCCTCGGAGCGCGCGGCGCGCGTGCTCGGAGCACACGGCGCGCGTGCTCGGAGCGCACGGCGCGCGTACTCGAAGGCCGCGGCGCGGCTGCTCGGAGGCCGCCCCCTATTCCTCGATCGGGGCGGGAGGCTCCTGGCCCTGACGGCGCATGCCCGCCTCGGCGGCGGCGATCGTGGCCTCGAGAACCGCGACGCGCCCGTACCGCTTGGACTCCCCCGCAACGACGTGCCAGGGCGCCCAGTCGGTGTCGTTGCGGTCGAGCATCTCCTCGACCGCCTGCTCGTAGACGGGACGCAGGCCGCGGTTGCGCCAGTCGTCGGGGGTCAGCTTCCAGCTTTTCAGCGGATCGGTCCGGCGCCGCTCGAACCGCTCGAGCTGCTCGTCCTCGGAGATGTGCATCCAGACCTTGACCAGGACCATGCCCTCGTCCCACAGCGACCGCTCGAAGGAGTTGATCTCGTCATAGGCGCGGCGCCACTGCACCTCTCGGGCGAAGCCCTCCACGCGCTCGACGAGGACCCTGCCGTACCAGGAGCGGTCGAGCACGGCCATGCCGCCCCAGCCGGGTAGCGCGGGCCAGAAGCGGTGCAGGAAGTGATGGCGCTTCTCGTCGGGGCTCGGGGCCGCGTAGGAGGCGACGCGGACGTGCCGGGGGTCCAGGGGCGAGACCAGCCGCCTGATCGACCCGCCCTTGCCCGAGGCGTCCCAGCCCTCCATCACCACGCACAGCGGTGGCCCGAGCCCGCGCCGGCCCTCCGCGTCGTCGAGCAGGCCGGCCATCACCAGCCGCAGCTGCATCATCCTCGTACCGCCGCGCCGGAGCCGCTCGGCCTCCTCCTCGCGGGAGAGGCGAAGCGACAGGTCGACCCTGGCGAGGTGGCCCACGCGGCCTGGCTCAGCCGTCGCCGAGTTCGAGCACAGCGAGGAACGCCTCCTGGGGGACCTCGACGCGGCCGACCTGCTTCATGCGCTTCTTGCCCTCCTTCTGGCGCTCGAGCAGCTTGCGCTTGCGCGAGATGTCGCCGCCGTAGCACTTGGCCGTGACGTCCTTGCGGAAGGCCTTGACGGTCTCGCGAGCGATGATGTGCGAGCCGATCGCCGCCTGGATCGGGACATCGTACTGCTGGCGGGGGATCTTCTTGCGCAGCTTCTCGGTCAGCGTGCGGCCGATCTCGAACGCCTTGTCGCGATGAACCACGATCGAGAGCGCGTCGACGGGGTCGCCGGCCAGCAGCACGTCGAGCTTGGCCATGTTCGAGGCCTTCAGCCCGGTGATCTCGTAGTCGAAGCTCGCGTACCCGCGCGTGCGCGACTTCAGCTGGTCGAAGAAGTCCAGGACGATCTCGGCCAGCGGCAGCTCGTATTCGATCTGCACGCGGTCGGGCCCCAGGTAGTGCATGCCGAGGTGCTCGCCGCGGCGCTCCTGGGCGAGCTCCATGACGGCGCCGATGAAGCCGGTCGGCGTGAGGATCGAGGCCTTGATGACCGGCTCGCGGATCTCGGCGATGCGCGCCGGGTCGGGCATGTCCGACGGGTTGTGGACCTCCACGACGCTGTCGTCGGAGAGCGTGACCTCGAAGGACACCGACGGCATCGTCGCCATCAGCTCGAGGTCGTACTCGCGCTCGAGCCGCTCGCGCACGATGTCCATGTGCAGCAGGCCCAGGAAGCCCACGCGAAAGCCGAAGCCCAGCGCGTCGGAGGTCTCGGGCTCCCAGCTCAGCGCGGCGTCGTTGAGCGTCAGCTTCTCCAGCGCGTCGCGCAGGTCGGGGTAGTCCTCGCCGTCGAGCGGGAACAGGCCGCAGAAGACCATCGGCTTGACGTCCTGGTAGCCCGGAAGCGCCTCGGTGGCCGCGTTCGACCTGGTGGTCAGCGTGTCGCCCACGCGCAGCTGGGTGACGTCCTTGATGCCGGTGATGACGTAGCCCACGTCCCCCGCCGCGAGCTGGGCCGCCGGGATCATCGCCGGGGAGAAGAAGCCGATGTCGTCGATGTCGGCCTGCGTCCCGGCAACCATCGCCTTGATCGCCTCGCCCTTCTTGAGCACCCCGTCGACCACGCGGATGTAGGCGATCACCCCGCGGTACTGGTCGAACTCCGAGTCGAAGATCAGCGCCCGCGGCGGCGCGTGGAGGTCCCCCCCCGGCGCCGGCACCCGCTCGACGAGCTGCTCGAGCACCTCGGCCACACCGGCCCCTGTCTTACCGCTGATGCGCAGGATCGAGTCGGCGTCCTCGCCGAGAAGCTCCGCGACCTCCTCCCCCACCCGCTCGGGCTCGGCGCCCGGGAGGTCGATCTTGTTCAGGCACGGGATCAGCTCGAGGCCGTTGTCGATGGCCAGGTAGGTGTTGGCCAGCGTCTGGGCCTCGACGCCCTGGGAGGCGTCGACGACCAGCAGCGCTCCCTCGCAGGCGGCCAGCGAGCGGCTGACCTCGTAGGTGAAGTCCACGTGGCCCGGCGTGTCGATGAGGTGCAGCTGGTAGGTGTTGCCATCGCGCGACGCGAACAGCACGCGGACCGCCGCGGCCTTGATCGTGATGCCCCGCTCGCGCTCGAGGTCCATCGAGTCGAGCACCTGCGCGCGCATGTCGCGCGACTCCACGGTGTGGGTCATCTCCAGGATGCGGTCGGCCAGAGTCGACTTCCCGTGATCGATGTGGGCGATGATCGAGAAGTTGCGGATGAGGGACTGGTCGGCCATGCGGGGCTCAGGCTAGGCCCGCACCCCGAGCACCCCCCGCAGCGCCGGGATACGGCGAATGGCGAAGCTGGCCACCTGCCGGGCCTCTCCGATCTGCATCCACAGGACCGCGCGCGCGTAGGCCAGCGAGCCCGCCGCCAGGCCCCCGCCCACCGAGACGATCTGGCCGATCACCGAGCGGCCGAACGCGGCGTCGAGCCCCGCCCAGACGATCCAGGCCACGGCGCCCAGAACGGCAGCGGCCGAGCACATGGCGATCACCGCGCTTGCCGTCTCGCGCCCCTCGAGCCGCCCCCCGAGCTCCCTGCGGGCCAGCCTCGCCTGCAGGGCCATCATCGCCGCGCTGGCCACCGCCGTGCCGATGACCGGCCCCGCGATGCCCAGAGGCTTGTAGAGGGCGAGGCTGACCACGAGGTTGACGACCAGGCTGCCCACGGCCATGGCGGTGGGCAGCCACGGCCGCTGGAGCGAGAAGAACGTCCGGGTCAGCAGCAGGTTCAGCCCGCTGAACGGCAGGCTGAACGAGAACCAGAACAGCGCCGTCGACACCTGGTCGGTGGAGTCGGGGCCGAAGTTGCCGTGCTCGTAGATCAGTCGGGTGATCGGCGTGGCCAGTGCCAGCGTGGCCGCCGCGGCGGGAATCAGCAGCAGCGACACGAGCCGCATCCCCTGGCCCAGGCGTGCGCGGAGGCCGTCGAGGTCGTTGCGGGCGGCGAAGCGGCTGAGCGCCGGGAACAGCACGGTCGCGATCGCCACGCTGAAGATCCCCTGGGGCAGCATGTAGATGCGAAACGCGGCGTCGATCGCCCGCGGAGCGTGCGTGGAGATCAGCGAGCCGAGGGTGGAGTTGAGCAGCAGGTCGAAGTTGATGATCCCCAGGCCGATCGTGACCGGGACCATCAGCGTGAAGACCTGCCTGACGCGCGGGTCGCGCCAGTCGAACGAGAGCTGCAGCCGAAAGCCCAGCCGGGCGAGCACGGGGGCCGCCATCGCCAACTGGACGATCGTGCCCGCGAGGATCCCTATCGCGTAGGCGTAGAGCTGGGCGTCGCCATGAAACAGCGGCCGGGCGCCGATCAGGAAGACGAGGATCACGACGTTCCACACCAGCGGGGAGATCGCCGGGATGGAGAAGTGGTCGTAGGCATTGAGGATCCCGACGAGCAGGCCGTTGAGGCCGAGCAGGACGACGATCGGGAAGAGGACCTGCGCCAGGCCGGCCGTGAGGGCGTCCAGATGCCCGGAGAACCGATCTCCGGTGATCGCCGGGAGAAGCACATGGGCGCCCGCGATGAACACCAGCGTCGCCGTCCCGAGGACCGCGAGAATCACGAAGAACAGCGTGGACGCGAGCCTGACCGCCTCGCGGCGCTGGCCCTTCTCCAACATCTCGGTGAAGACCGGGACGAAGGCCGCGCTGAGCGCCGCGTCGGCGAAGAGGCTGCGCACCAGGTTGGGCAGCTGAAAGGCGATCGTGAACGCCGAGAACGCGCCGCTCGTCGCGAAGTAGCTCGAGGCGACGATCTCGCGGACGAGCCCGGCCACACGGCTGAGCCCGGTGGCGATCGAGAAGATCGCCGTGTTGCGCGCAACCCCGCGCGCGGCGGGGCGCGGCTCGCTGGAACCTTCCGCCGACACCGGGGGTGACTCTAGGGCCGCGACCGGCCGTCAGGCCCTCCCGCCGGCGCTACACTGCGCGGCGCTTCATGGCCAACATCCATTCACAGAAGAAGCGCATCCTCCGCTCGGAGCGCGAGCGGCTCGAGAACAAGCGCTACACGTCGACGATCAAGACCTACTTCCGCCGCCTCGAGGCGGCGTCCGCCGCCGGCGACGCCGAGACGGCCGCCACCGAGCACCGCTCGCTGGTTCGGACGATCGACAAGGGTGTCAAGGTCGGCGCGCTGCACCGCAACAACGGCGCACGCAAGAAGGCGCGCGCCCAGCGCCTGAAGTCCCTGAAGACCTCCTAGCGCCGTCCCGCGCCCGGCTGCGTCCTCCTCGCGTGCGCGCTATGAGGTCATCAGGCCTATCGCTCGCAGCGCGCTCGTGTCCTCGCTGAGCTCGGTGCCTCCGCGGGTGTCGAGCTCGAGGTCGGCGAGCGCGACGAGCGCCGCGCGCAGCGCGTCGGGGTCCGCCCCGCGGGCCTCGGAGATGCGGCGGTCCACGGCCCACGGGCTGCCCTTGGTGGTCGCCTTGACCTGAGCCGGGCTCTCGCCCTCGTGCAGGCGCGCGGCGATCGACAGGACCTCACGCAGTCGACGGGCCATCGAGGGGATCAGGCGCGGCATCGCCTCGCCCTGCGCGCGCAGCTCCAGGAAGCGTCGCGTGGCGGCCACGTTGTCGCGCGCCACCAGCGCGTCGACGAAGCCCCACACCTGGCGCTCGGCGGAGTCGGCGGCCACCTCGTCGACCTCCTCGACCCCGATGCGCGCGCCCGGACCGTGTTCGAGCGCGAGCTTCTCGAGCTCGCGCAGCAGGCGCTGCTGGCGCTCGCCGACGTGACCGACCAGGGCGTGGGCCCCGGCGCCGTCCAGCACGACACCGAGCTGCCGGGCCTCGCCCACCAACCACCGCGGGAGGTCCTTGGGCCTGAGCGTCGCCTCGGTCGAGATGTCCCCGCCGGCCGCCCTGACGGCATCGGCGAGGGCCGCGGGAGCCTTCGCGCGGCCGTCCTCGCGGGCGAAGAAGGCGACCGTCGTGTCCTCGCCCATCCCGGCCAGCGCGGGCGCCACGGCCGCGGCCACCTCCGAGTCCTTCCAGCGCTCGACACCCTCGACGATCACGAAGCGCCGGCCGATGGCGAAGGTCATGGCCGACAGCGCGTGGGCGACAGCGTCGGGGGATGCCGCGTCACCCTCCAGCACCTCGACGCCGTTGGCCCCGCTCTCGCTCTCCGCGAGCCGGCGCAGCCTCGCCCGCCGCTCCGCGATTCGGCCATGGTCATCGCCGTGGACCAGGTACGCGGGCTTGAAGGTGGGCACCGACGCGAGTCTAGGCATGGGCCTGGATGCCGATGGCGCCCGGGCGCGGGCGCAGGCGGATCGTGCCGTCGCGATCGGTGCGCAGGACCCGAGGCCCGTCGCCGAGCTCGCGCACCGTCTCGGGGGCGGGGTGGCCGTAGGGGTTGTGCCGGCCCACCTCGATGATCGCGATCGCCGGGCGCACGCGGCGCAGGAGCTCAGGGAGGCCGGGATCGGCGCTGCCGTGATGGGAGACCTTGAGGACGTCGGCGGAGCCCAGGGGCAGACCCAGGAGGACGTCTGACTCGGCGTCCGAGGTGAGCAACATCGAGAACGACCCGTCGTGCAGCTCGGCCACGATCGCCCGCTGGTTGGGGTCCTGGCCGGCGTGCAACGCACGGGGCTCGACGCGCGGGGACAGCACGTCGAGCGCAATGGGCCCCGCCCGGACGCGCTGACCGGCCTGTGGGCGGACGAGCCGGACCCCTCGCAGACGAGCAACGCTCGCGAAGCGGTCGCCCTCGGGCGTGGGGTTGCCGTCGCGGCCGTCGAGCACCAGGCCGACCGGAAACGCCCCCAACACGGCCGCCGCCCCTCCCTCGTGGTCGAGCTGCACGTGGGTGACGACCAGGACGTCGAGCCGCTCGACTCCGGCGGCGCGAAGCCGGTCGAGGATCGGGCTGTCCGGCGGGCCGGTGTCGATGAGCACCGCTGCGCCGCGATCCTGGATCAGCGTGGCGTCCCCCTGGCCGATGTCGAGCGCGGAGACGACAAGGCTCCTCGCCGCCGGGGGTGCGCGAACGGCGCCCGCGATCACGACCACGGCCACGACCGCCGGCGCCGCCAGGATGCCGGCGAGACGGCGCGGGCTCCTGGCGGCGATGATGCTTCGCCCGCGCCGAAGCGCCGTGGCCAGCCGCTCGCGCACCGCTCCGACGGCCAGCAGGGCCAGCCCCACCCACCACGCGCCCGCCAGAGCAGGAGCGAGGTGCGCTTCGGCTCGTGCGCCGGGAAGAGCCGCGGCGGCGTGCCCGGTCCACGCCACGAAGGCCAGCGGCCAGGCCGCCACGGCCGTGAACGGCGACGCCAGGGCCGGCGAGAGCTGCCCGAGCGCGGCCGCGAGGGTTCCCAGCCACATCACGGGCGCCACCGCGGGTGCCGCCAGCAGGTTGGCCGGCACCGTGACCCACGAGAGGCGGCCGAAATGCAGCGCGATCAGCGGCGCGGTGGCCGCGGCGGCGGCGAGGCACACCGCGATCGCCTCCGCCGGGGGCCGCGGCATCCGGCGCGCCAGCCGGCCTCGTAGGGGCGGCACGAGCACGATGAGCGCCACCACGGCGAGGAAGCTCAGCTGCCAGCCCGGATCCTCGACGGCCCGCGGATTGATTACCAGCGTGACCATCGCCGCGAGCAGAAGGGCGTACCAGCGCGATGCGGGCTGCGAGGCGATGGCCGCGACGAGCGCCGCGACGCCCATGACCCCCGCGCGCTGGATCGAGGGCCCGCCGCCGGCGAGCGGCACGTAGCCGGCGATGAGCAGCAGAGCTCCGATCAGCCGCGGCGTTCGCGGGATGCCCACCGCGGCGCCCAGCGCGAGGGCCATCGCCGCCAGCAGGGCGACGTTGGCCCCGCTCGCCGCGACCAGGTGCGCGAGCCCGCTCGCGCGAAAATCGTCCCGCATGGCGGGATCGAGCCGGTCGTCCTCGCCCAGCACCATCCCGCGAGCTAGACCGGCCAGCGATGACGGCAGCCCGCTGTCCAGGGCGCGCTCGGCCCGCTCCCGGGCGCCGTCGACGACACCGAGCAGCCCGGGCCGGCGACGCCCCGTCGCCACGACCGAGTCGGCACGCAACAGCGCGTGAGCTCCCGCCCGTCGGGAGGAGTCCTCGAACGCCGGCAGCGATCGGAACCCACCGCGTACCCGGACCTCCTCGCCGACGCCCGGGGGGAGAGCCCCCACCGCCTCGATCAGCACCCGTTCGCCGCTCCCGGGCCCCGCCCCGATACGGGCCAGGGCGACCGACCGGCCGAAGCGACGGGCGCGCGGCGGCGTGAGGACCACGGCTCGGAGGTCCACCGCGTGACCCACCCAGGGCCGCAGCCCCGTGTGGTCGAGCGCGCGCAGCCGAGCCGTCGCGATCCACGCGCCGAGCGCAAGCGCCGCGGCGGCCAGCACGATCGTGATCGCCACCCGCTTCCCCACGGTGCCGGCACTCGCCGCGGCGCACGACGCCACCCCGATCAGCGCAGCGGCGGCCCACCGTGCCGCGACCGGCAGGTGCGGGCCGAGCAGCAGTCCGGCGACCAGCGCGGCCAGAACAACGTGACGTGGCTGCCGGAGCAGTGACCGGACCCAACGATGCGGCACGGGCCGCGACGCGGCGCCCCTCTCCACCGTCCTCAGACCACGACCTTGCCGCGGAGGGCGGCAAGCCGCTTGGGGCCGATACCCGAGATCTGCCCAAGATCATCGATGCTGCGAAAGCCGCCGTGCTGTGTGCGGTATTCGAGGATCTTCGCCGCCGTGGCGGGGCCGACGCCGTCGAGGGTGTCGAGCTGCTCGGCCGTGGCCGTGTTGAGGTTGACGGGCGCCGACGGAGCAACGCCGGCCGGGCTGCCGGCGGCTGCGGCGGCCGCCGCCGCTCCCCGCCTGGGCACCACTACCTGCACCCCGTCCTGGACCGGAGCCGCGAGGTTGATGGCGTTGACGTCGGCCTTGGCCGTGGCGCCGCCGGCGCGGCGAACGGCGTCCTGCACACGAGCGCCCGAGCCGAGCTGATAGACGCCGGGCCTGCGCACCGCGCCGGCGACGTGGACGATCGCCGCGCGAGACGGGCTGCTGACGTCCACACCCGAGGTTGAGCTGCCGCGGGCGCCCGACGAGCCCTCCGCGCCCGGCGCCCCGGTGGGCGCGGAACCGGTCCCGTAGCCCGCCTCGGCGGGACGGCCGCTCGCCGTCGCGGCGGTCGCCGACCCCTGCGGGGCCCCTCCCTTGCTCAGCCAGCGACCGCCGAGGATCAGCGCGGCGACGGCGATCACCGCATAGGCGACGAGCTGTGAGCGCGGTACATGGGACATGCGCCGACGGTACGGGCCCCGGCGCGCGACGAGAGGCGCCGTTCGTCACAACTTCGCCCGGTGGGCGCTCCAAATCAGCGCACGACGGCGTTGACCAGCCTGCCCGGCACGACGATCACCTTGATGATCTCCCTGCCGTCCACGTGGGCCCGCATGTTGGGCTGCGCCAGCGCCAGCTCGCGCAGCGCGTCGTCCGCCGCGCCCGTCGGCGCCTCGATGCGGTCGCGGACCTTGCCGTTGACCTGGCAGACGAGCTCGAACGTGTCGGCCTCCAGGAACGCCGGATCGGAGGCCGGCCACGGCTCCTCCCACACGCGGGCACCCGTGAGCCGATGATAGGCGTCGGCCGCGGCATGGGGTGCGAACGGGAAGAGCAGCGATGCGGCCGTTCCCAGCGCGAAGCGCACGCTGCCGGGCTCCGCCGAGCCGCGCTTGCCGGGGGTCACCTCGTTGATCAGCTCCATGATCGCGGCGATCGCCGTGTTGAACGCGAAGCGGCCGGCCATGTCGGCGGTGACCTTGTCGATCGCCCAGTGCGCCTTGCGCATGACGCGCCGACCGTCCGCGTTGAGGTCGTCGGGCACGGGCTCGTCGGGCAACTCGACGGCCGCCTCGGCGGCCGTGCGCCACAGGCGGCCCAGGAAGCGGTGCATGCCCTCTGCGCCTCCATCGGACCAGTCGGCGTCCTGGTCGGGCGGGCCGATGAACAGGATGTAGCAGCGTGCGGTGTCGGCGCCGTAGCGCTCCACGATCGCTTCGGGCGAGACCACGTTGCCCTTCGACTTGGACATCTTCGCCCCGTCCCTGGTGATCATGCCCTGCGTGAACAGCCTCGCGAAGGGCTCCTGGACCCCCGCGGGCAGGTGTCCGAGGTCGGAGAGCGCCTTGCAGAAGAACCGGGCGTAGAGCAGGTGCAGGATGGCGTGCTCGACGCCCCCGATGTACTGATCGATCGGCATCCAGCGCTCGACCACGTCCTTGTCCCAGGCCGCGCTGTCGTTGGTGGCGTCGCAGTAGCGCAGGAAGTACCACGACGAGTCGACGAAGGTGTCCATGGTGTCGGTCTCGCGCCGGGCCGGTCCACCGCATCGCGGACACGGGGTGTTGACCCACTCCTCCGCTGCGGCCAGCGGGGACTGGCCTCGGGGCTTGTAGTCGGTGACCTCGGGCAGCTCGACGGGAAGATCGCCCTCCGCCACCGGCACCATGCCGCAGCGTTCGCAGTAGACGATCGGGATCGGGCATCCCCAGTAACGCTGGCGGGAGACCAGCCAGTCGCGCAGGCGGTAGTTGACCGAGCCGTGGCCGCTGCCGTCGCGATCGAGGCGCTCGACGATCCTGTGGAGCGCCTCACGGTTGTGCAGACCGTCGAGGTCGGGGTGTGAGTTGACGAGGGGCCCGTCGCCCGGAAAGGGCAGCTCGCCACCGGCCGGGTCGCTGACCACGCGCCGGATGGGGATGCCGAACGCCTCGGCGAAGGCATGATCGCGCTCGTCGTGAGCCGGCACCGCCATGATCGCCCCCGTGCCGTACTCCATGAGCACGTAGTCGGCGACGTACATCGGGATCGCCTCTCCGTTGACCGGGTTGGTGACCGTGCGCCCGAGCGCGACGCCGGTCTTGGGCTTCTCGACGTCCCCTCGCTCCTCCGCCGATTCGCCCACCGTGCGGTTGACGTAGTCGCGCACCTCGGCCTCGCGCTCGGTGCCGGCGGCCAGGCGCAGCACGTCGGGATGCTCCGGGGCCATGACGAAGAACGTCGCGCCGAACAGCGTGTCGGGGCGGGTGGTGAAGACCGGGTAGTCGATCCCCAGCTCCTCGCAGCGGAACGTGACCTCGGCGCCCTCGGAGCGGCCGATCCAGTTGCGCTGCATGATCTTGACGTGCTCGGGCCACTCGATGGTCTCGAGGTCGTCGAGCAGGCGATCGGCGTAATCGGTGATGCGAAGGAACCACTGCTCGAGCTGGCGCACCTCGACCTCGGCGCCGCAGCGCTCGCAGCGTCCGTCGATGACCTGCTCGTTGGCGAGCACGGTCGCGTCGCTCGGGCACCACTTGACCGCGGCCTCCTTGCGGTAGGCCAGACCGGCGTCGAACAGCTGCAGGAAGATCCATTGCGTCCAGCGGTAGTAGCGCGGCTCGTGCGTGGCGAACTCGCGCGTCCAGTCGACCGAGATCCCCCACTCGCGGAACTGGCGCCGGAACTCCGCGATGGCGGCGTTCGTCGAGGCCCGGGGGTGCTGACCCGTCTTGATCGCGTGGTTCTCCGCCGGCAGCCCGAAGGCGTCGTAGCCCATCGGCTGCAGGACCCGCCGGCCGCTGCGGCGGTGGAAGTGGGCGACCGCGTCGCCGACCGAGTAGACCTTCAGATGGCCGATATGCGGCTCGCCGCTGGGGTAGGGCAGCATCACCAGGACGTAGGACTTCTCCGCGCCGCCCGCGTCGTTTGAGACCTCCCAGGTGTGCTCCTGCTCCCATACCTGCTGCCACCGTGGCTCGATCTCCTTGGGGTCGTAGCGATGCTCGGCCATGGGTGCGCAGGAGGCTAGAAGGATGACGGCGTTCTTGCGGGCCACGGGCAGCCCGGGATCTAGGCTCCGTGACGTGGATGCCGCTGCGCACGTCGCGCACATCGTGGCGGCGGCCGAGCAGGCCGCCGAGGAGCTGCGCCTCGCTGCCGAGGAACGCGCGCGGCAGCGGATCGCCGAAGCCGAGCGGGCAGGCGACAACCGCGTGACGGCGGCCGAGGAGGAGGCCACCGAGATCCTCGCGGGTGCTCGCGCCGAGGCAGGGCGGATCCTCGAGGAGGCCAGGCGGGCTCAGGCGGCCGCGGCCACCCTGCGTGAGGAGGCAGAGGAAGAGCGGACCCGGCTGGTGGCCGAGACGCTTGAGGCGGCACGCGAGGAGGCGGCCGGCGTCAGGGCCAGCGCCCGCGACGAGGCCCGCGAGATGACGTCTGACGCCCGCAGCGCCGCGCGCGAGGTGCTCGACGACGGCGCGGAGCTCTCCACGGACGTCCGCGATCTCTCAGCCTCGTTGCGCAACAACGCCGAGCGCCTGCTGCGCGACATCAAGCTCGCCCACGCGGCCATGACCGCGCGTCTCGACCAGGCGACACCGAGCCCGTCCTTCGAGTCCGACCCTCGCCCCCGGCGAAGCGCCGCTCCCGACGCCGACACGCTCGACGTGCCGGAGTTCGTCCCCCGGAACTGACTGCGCCCGAGCGCCTCGCTCACGAAAACGACGCGGTTCCAAGCCACTCGAGGAACCCTCCTCCGGATCGTCGCAAGCGACGTTCCGGTCTCAGGGTGGCGGGCCTTGCGTCCTCATGGCCTCGCTCTTTGTGGCTCGGTACCGCGTCTGGGATCAACCTCCCACCACACCCGTCCGTCGTCAAGAGGGGCGAGAACGACAATCCGCATCTTCCGGGAAAACCGTGCCGGCCGGGGCCCTTGCATCACACTGCTCGGGACGGCCGCTGCGGTGGGGTAAAATGCGCCGCGCCATACCCGCGGGGCTGTAGCTCAGCTGGGAGAGCGTCTGGCTGGCAGCCAGAAGGTCAGGGGTTCGAGCCCCCTCAGCTCCACTCTCGAAGAGGCCGTCCGCCTGGGCGGCCTCTTCGAGGCGTGCGACGGCGCGCACTCACCCTTCGAACGGAAGCCTCGCCGCGGAGCTTCGCCGCAGTCGCCCCGGCGTCACCTCGACGCCCACGAGGAGCTCGCTGACGATGTGCTTCGCCGCCTCCAGCGTGGCGGACACCGCGCGCGCGCCGGCATCGGAATCGCCCTGGGCGAGGTGATAGTGGGCCAGTGCCAGGCCTTGGACCACCTCGTCGTTGAGCTCGGCCGCCTGGCGCTTCTGGCGCTCCGCCTGCGCAACCTCCGCCTCGGCCTCGCGGCGCAGGAGGAACTGGCCGAGCTGCTGGCCCAGCCCCTCGAGGGCCTGCAGCGGCGGGGCCTCCTCAAGGCCGGTCTCGGCGGCAAAGAACTCGACGACGCCGTGCAGGCGCCCGTCGGCCAGCAGGGGCACGGCCACCGCCGCATTCAGGCCGGCTTGGCCGGCGGCGTTCCCGCGCGGGAAGTTCTCCTCGGTCGAGAGGCCGCCGATCCACGCCGGCTGCCCGGCCTGCCACACCCGGCCGGGCAGGCCGATCCCGCGCTCGAAGGTCATTCCCTCAGAGATCGCCCGGAACGGCTCCAGCGACCCGGCCTCCCCGTGCCACGAGCTTCGGCAGCGCAGCACGCTCGCGGCCTCGTCGAGGACCCACAGGTGGCCGGCCTGCCATCCCATCCCGACACCGATCGCCTCGAGGGCGTGGACGATGCCGTCCTCGAGCTCCTGGGACCCCGCGAGTGCCGCGGCCACCTCGTACTGGGTGGCGAGAACGCGCTGGGCGCGGTGGCGCTCGCTGACGTCGCGCACGACCCCCGAGAAGAACATGCGACCCTCCTCGTTCCACGCGCCGAGCGTCAGCTCGATCGGGAACTCCCTGCCGTCGGCGCGCAGGCCGACGAGCTCCACGGGGGGGCCGCCCAGGACATGGCGCTCGCCTCCCGCGATCACGCGGGCCACGCCGGTCTCGTGCGGCGTGCGAAACCGCTCGGGCATGAGCGACGTCAGCGAGCTTCCCAGCGTGTCCGCCGCCGAGCGACCGAACACGCGCTCGGCGCTCTCGCTCCAGAAGATGATCCGGCTCTGCTCGTCGGCGGCGATCAGGGCGTCCTGCACGGACGCGGCGACCGCGCGGAAGTGCGCGGTGTCCGCTGTGTCGAAGCCTGCCGAGCCCGCCGTTGGATGACCGATGAGACGATCATCTCATCCCGCGCGTACGGATGGCTGGTGATCAGCCCGCCGCTCGCTGCAGCTCGGGTTGGCCCGGGTCGTAGCGCCGTGACGGCACGTCGCCCCACAACTGCTCGAGGCGGTAGTAGCTGCGGGTGTCCGGCGTGAAGACGTGAACGACCACATCGAGGTAGTCCATGAGGATCCAGCGCGACTCGCCGGCGCCCTCCACACGCAGCGGGAGCAGACCGTGCTCGTCCTTGAGCGCCTTGTGGATACCGTCGTGGATGGCCTTGGTCTGGCGGTCGGTGTTGCCCGAGCAGACGATGAAGAAGTCCGTGTAGCCGCTCACGCCGCGCAGGTCGACCTCGACGATGTCGATCGCCTTCTTGTCCGCGGCATGCGCGGCGCACAGCCCGGCGAGGGCCTCGGGGGTCACCGGTAGAGCCCCCGCGCGGCGATCACGTCGGCGACAGGGCCCGGCACGAGGTGGCGCACGCTTCGCCGCGCCGCGGCACGGGCGCGAATGTCGGTGGAGGAGATGTCGATGCGGGGCATGGTGAAGAAGTCGATCCGGACGCCCGCGAGGAGCCCCAGCGCCTGCTCGATCTGCGCGCGGCCGGCCGACCCGCGCTCGACGATCCCCAGCCGGGCGAGCTTTAGGATCTCTGCGGGCTCCCGCCAGGCCGGCAGGGTCAGCGCCATGTCGCCGCCGACGATGAAGGTCAGCTCCGTACCGGGGTCGTCTGCATCGAGCTCCCTCAGGGTATCGACAGTGAACGACGATCCCCCTCGGGTCACCTCGGCCTCGCATACGCCGATCCGCTCGCCGGCGGCGCCCGCCGCCATCCGGCACATCTCCAGCCGCACGGGCGGGCCGGGCTCCCCGACGACCTCCTTGTGGGGTGGAGCGAAGACCGGCAGAAGCTCCACCCGATCGAGTCCGAGCTGCTCGAGCGCCTCCGCGGCGCAGATCAGGTGCCCAAGGTGAGGCGGGTTGAACGTGCCCCCGAGGAGGCCCAGCCGGCTCAGGGCCGGATGTGGCCGTCGCCCTCGACCACGTATTTGAAGGTGCACAGCTCGCGCAGGCCGATCGGCCCGCGCGCGTGGAGCTTCTGGGTCGAGTTGCCGATCTCCGCCCCCATGCCGAACTCGCCACCGTCGGTGAACCGCGTCGAGGCGTTGACGTAGACGCAGGCCGCGTCGACGCCGAGCCGGAACGCGCGAGCGCTCTTCGCGTCCCGCGTGACGATCGCCTCTGAGTGCCCCGACCCGTACCTGTTGATGTGCTCGATGGCCTCGGCCACCGAGTCGACCACCCGCACCGCCAGTACGAGCGCGAGGAACTCCTGGGCCCAATCCTCCTCACCCGCGTCGGTCAGCTCGGCCGCGAGGTCCTCCCCCGCCAGCGCACGCGCTCGGCCGTCGACGCGCAGCTCTACCCCGGCGTCGCGCAACGCGCGCAACACACGCGGCAGGAACTCGGGCGCCGCGCCGGCGTGTACCAGCAGGCTCTCCGCGGCGTTGCACACCCCGGGACGCTGCGTCTTGGCGTTCAGCACGATCGCTTCGGCGGCCTCGAGGTCGGCCCCCGCATCGACGAACACGTGGCAGTTGCCCGACGCCGCGTAGATCACCGGAACCGTGGCGACCTCGCGCAGAGCCGCCTTCAGGCCCTCTCCCCCGCGCGGGATGATCAGGTCGACCAGCCCCTCCTGACGAGCGAGCTCGGCCAACGCGTCCCGGCCGCCCCCCACGAGCTGGATCGCGCCCTCGGGCGCGTGCTCGGCCGCGATACCGGCCAGGACGGCGTTGGAGTGCGCCGCGGCAGACGAGCCCCGCAGCACGATCGCGTTGCCCGACTTCAGGCACAGCGCGGCGGCGTCGATCGTCACGTTGGGCCGGGCCTCGTAGACGACGGCGACCACGCCGAGCGGCACCCGCTCCTTGCGCACCTCCAGCCCGTTGGGCAGCCGGAATCCGTCGATCAGCTCCCCCACGGGATCGCGCAACGCCGCGACGTCGCGCACCTGCGCGGCGATGGCCCCGACCCGCAGCTCGTCGAGCATGAGCCGGTCGAGCAGCGCCTCGCTGAGGCCCGCCTCGCGGCCGGCATCCATGTCGCGCCGGTTGGCCTCGACGATCTCCGCGGCGCGGAGCTCGAGCGCGTCGGCGATCGCGTGCAGCGCCGCGTCCTTCGCCGCGCTGTCGAGCGCCACGAGCCGCCGCGCGGCCGCGCGCGCGGCGGTGCAGACATCGGCCACCGATGGCGTCATGACAGCCATGGCGCAAGCGTACGCGGTCGAACGCCGAAGGTCAGGCCAGGACGAAGTAGTCGCGATGGACGGCCTCTTCCGTGGCGCGTGGGAGCACCTCGCGGACCTTCACGGACTGCAGACCGGCGACCTGGCGCAGCTCCGTCGCGGAGTACGAGCAGATGCCCTTGCCCACGGGCCCGCCGGCGTCGGGGCTCACGATCTCGACGGCGTCGCCTGCCTCGAAGTCCCCGCGGACCTCCACGATGCCGACCGGCAGCAGGCTCGTCCCGCCCTCGCGCAGCGCGCGCACGGCGCCCGGATCGACGACGAGCGTCCCGTGCGCGGGCTTGGCGTACCGCAGCCACAGCTTGAAGGACGAGTAGCCCTGCGCGCGCGCCGGGAAGCGCGTGCCCTCGGCGCCGCCCGCCAGCGCGGTGGCCAACGCACCGGGCCGCAGCCCGTTGCAGATGACCGCCCGGATGCCGGCCGCCGTCGCCATCTCGGCGGCGACGACCTTGGACCGCATCCCGCCCGTCCCCAGCGGCGAGGTGCCGTGGCCGATGTCGAGCGCGCGCAGGCCCTCGAAGTCGCTGACCTCCTCGACCAGCCCCGCGCCCGGGTCCTTGCGCGGGTCGGCGGTGAACAGCCCGTCGATGTCGGTGAGCAGGACGAGCAGGTCGGCGCCCGTGAGGATCGCCACCTGTGCCGCCAGGAAGTCGTTGTCGCCGAAGGAGATCTCGTCGGTCGCCGTGGTGTCGTTCTCGTTGATCACGGGGACGACGCCCCACGCGAGCAACCGGTTGAGCGTGCGCCTCGCGTTGAGGTAGTGCCCGCGCGCACTCATGTCGAAGAACGTGAGCAGCACCTGCGCGCTGGTGAGGCCCCGCGCGGCGAGCAGCTCGTCATAGACGCGATAGAGCTTGCCCTGCCCCACGGCGCTGGCCGCCTGCAGGTCCTCGATCTCGCGCGGCCGCGCCGAGAGGCCCATCACCTCCATCCCCCGTGCGATGGCCCCGCTGGAGACGAGGACCACGCCGTCGCCCGTCGCGTGGTGCGCCGCGACCACCTCGCAGATGCGAGCAAGCGCGTCGGCGCGCAGGGCACCGCGATCGTCGGCGACGATGCTCGAGCCGAGCTTGATGACCACGCGCGCCACGCCCGGACCCTATGTCAGCTCGAACACGACGCCCGCGATCTCGACGTCGTCGCCCGCTTCGAAGCCCAGCGCCTCGAGCTCACGCACCACGCCCATCTTGTGCAGCGTGTGCTCGACGTGGGCCAGCGCCTCCTCGTTCTCGAGGTCGTGGCGCTCGAGCAACCGCTCCACGCGCGGCCCGCTGACGCGGAACAGCTCGCCGTCGTGCTCGACGCTGAAGCCCTTGCCCGCCGGCCGGAAGACGCGGTGCTCGGCCAGGGCCTCCGCGGGCGGGTGAGCCTGTGCCGACGCGGCCGCCGCGGGCGGGGCCACGGGAACCCGGCGGAACAGCTCGCGGGCGAGACCGTCGAGACCGTCGCCCGTGGCGCTCGAGGTGATCAGCACGGGCACCTCGGCGGAGGGGTCGGCGAGCTCCCACTCCTCCCGCGGCGGCGGCGCGAAGCGCGCGCGCCACGCGCGCGCCGCCGCGTCGGCCTCCTCGGCGGGCACGAGGTCGGACTTCGACAACGCGAGGATCCTCGGCAGCGACGCCAGTCGCGGATCATGGGCGGCGAGCTCGGCCTCGATCGTCGCGTGATTCTCGGACGGGTCGGATCCGTCGAGCGGGGCGAGGTCGAGGACGTGGACCAGCAGGCGCGTGCGCTCGACGTGGGCCAGGAACTCGTGCCCGAGGCCCGCGCCGTCGCTGGCGCCCTCGATCAGCCCGGGGATGTCGGCGACGACGAGCTGGCGATCGTCCCCGTCGAGGGTCCCCAGCACCGGTTCGAGCGTGGTGAACGGGTAGTTTGCGACCTTCGGGGCCGCGCGGGTCATGCGGGCCAGCAGCGACGACTTGCCGGCGTTGGGCACGCCGACGAAGCCGACATCGGCGAGCAGCTTGAGCCGCAGCTCGAGCCACTGCTCGTTGCCCGCCAGCCCGCGCTCGGCCAGTCGGGGCGCCTGCCGGGTGGCGGAGACGAAGCGCTTGTTGCCACGACCGCCCGATCCGCCCTCGGCGACGACGATGCGCTGGCCGGGGACCGTCAGGTCATAGACCGTCCCGTCCTCCGTGGTGACCTGCGTGCCCGGCGGCACCCGCACGATCAGGTCGTCGCCCTCGGCCCCGAAGCGGTTGGCGCCCTCGCCGTGGCGCCCGCGCTTGGCCTTGTAGTGCGCCTGGCGCTTGAAGCTCTGCAGGTCGCGCTGCGAGTCGTCGCACACGAGCTCCACGGCCCCACCGCGCCCGCCGTCGCCTCCGTCGGGCCCGCCCATGGGGACGTTGGCCTCGCGCCGGAAGCTCAGGCAGCCGTTCCCGCCGCCGCCGGCCTGGACGAAGATGCGTGCCTTGTCGTAGAGCACGGGTCCCAGGGTACGGTGAGGGCATGTCCGACTCCCCCGTCTTTCTCATCACCGGCGCCTCGACCGGCATCGGCGCCGCCACCGCCCGCCACGCCGCCGAGGCCGGCCACCGGCTCGTGCTCGCGGCCCGCGGCGCCGACAAGCTCGAGGCGCTGGCTGCGGAGGTGGGCGGCCTGGCGGTTCCCACCGACGTGACGCGATGGGAGGACAACGAGGCGCTCGTCGAGCGCGCGCTGGGCGAATACGGCCGCCTCGACGTCGTCTTTGCCAACGCGGGCTTCGGCGGGCAGCGGGGCTGGCTCGAGGACACGCCCGAGCACTGGCGGGACATGGTCCTCACCAACGTCCTCGGCGCCGCGTACACCGCGCGCGCGGCACTGCCCGCCCTCAAGGAGTCCAAGGGCCACGTGCTGATCACCTCGAGCGTGGCCGGGCGGCGCGTCCTCCCCGGGTCGTTCTACTCGGTGACCAAGCACGCGGTGACCGCCATGGCGGAGGCGATCCGCCAGGATCTCGACGGCACCGGGGTGCGCGTGACCTCGATCGAGCCGGGCATGGTCGACACCCCATTCTTCGAGAACCGCCCGACCGGGGCGCTGGAGGCCGACGACATCGCCCGGGCGGTCATGTACGCGGTGTCACAGCCCCCGCGGGTCGACGTCAACGAGATCCTCGTGCGCCCGACCTCCCAGAGCGGGTAGCGTCGGCGCGATGAAGATCCGCGCCGCGGTCCTCGAGGAGTTCGGGCGACCGCTCGTCGTGACCGACGTGGACCTGGAGGGCCCACGGGCCGGTGAGGTCCTCGTGCGCCTTCACGCCTGCGGCGTCTGTCACACCGACCTCTACACCGCCTCGGGAGCCGACCCCTCGGGCTATGCGCCGGCCGTGCTCGGCCACGAGGGGGCGGGAGTCGTCGAGGCGGTGGGCGACGGGGTCGGGAGCGTGGCGCCGGGCGACCACGTGGTCACGCTGTTCTCGCCCCAGTGCCGCGAATGCATCCACTGCCGGTCGCCGCGCACCAACCTGTGCCTGGCCATCCGCGAGCAGCAGAACAGCGGCCATCTCCCCGATGGATCGACCCGGCTCTCCCGCGGGGATGAGCCGATCCGCCACTTCATGGGCACGTCGACGTTCGCCGAGGCCACCGTCATGCCCGAGATCGCGCTGGCCAAGGTCAACCGCGACGCTCCTCTCGATCGCGCGTGCCTGTTCGCCTGCGGGCTGTCGACCGGTCTCGGTGCCGCGATGTACACCGCGAAGGTCGAGGCCGGCTCGAGCTGCGCCGTGTTCGGCGCGGGGATGGTGGGGCTCGGAGCGGTGGCCGGGGCCCGGCTGCGGGGCGCCGAGCGGATCGTCTGCGTCGACATGTCCGACGAGCGGCTCGAGCTGGCGCGCGGTCAGGGCGCCACGGATGTCCTGCCGGGCGGCCCGGACGTCGTCGAGCAGCTGCTCGAGATGACCGGCGGCTTCGGCTTCGACTACACGTTCGAGGCGACCGGGCTCGTGCAGGTCATGCGCCAGGCCGTCGAGGCGGCGCGGATGGGCTGGGGCCTGTGCACCATCGCGGGCGTGGCGGGCAAGGGCGAGACGCTCGACATCGTTCCCCGCCACCTCATCACGGGCCGGCGCGTCTGCGGGTCGTCCTTCGGCGGCGTCAAGGGCCGCGACGGCGTGCCCGCGCTCGTCGACCGCTGGCTGGCGGGTGACATCGACGTCGAGCCGTTCGTCTCGCACTCCCTGGCCCTGGACGAGGTCAACCGGGGCTTCGAGCTGATGGAGGCCCAGGACGGCATCCGCAGCGTGCTGGACCTGCGGTGACGATCGGGCTCTCCTCCTACTCCGTCGTCCTCGCGTTGCACATCATGGCTGTGCTCGGCGCTTACGGACTGCCGCTCGCCTACCCGATGATGCTGCCCTACCTGCGCCGCCATCACCCGCGGTCGATGCCGGCTGTCCATGACGTCCAGCATCGCCTCAACCTGCTGCTCACGGGCCCCGGCACCGTCCTCATCCTGGGCCTCGGGCTCTACATGGCCGCCCAGCGCCACCTCTTCGACGAGGTCTGGGTCCAGGTGCCGCTCGTGATCATCGTGATCATCGTGATCGTGGGCGGGTGGGTCGTGCGGGCGAGCAAGCGAATGGCAGAGCTCGCGGGCGCCGACGTGGCAGCCGCGGCCGCAGTGGGCCCCGTCGCGTGGAGCCCGGAGTACGAGGCGCTCTATGCGCGCTACTCCAGGATCGAGCTGTTCCTCGGGCTGATCATCCTGGTCGCCGTGTTCTTCATGGCCGCCAAGCCGTTCGCCTAGCCACCAACCTACGCACGGCCCGGCGCAGACGTCGCGTCCTGCCCAGGGGTGGCTGGAGCACCCTCATCCAGGACGGTGGCGCCGAGAGCCGGCCTGCGGGCGCTAGGAGAGCCCGCGCGACGCCCACAGCTGAACGGCCGCGGCGCCCCCGGCGAGGGCGAGCATCATCGGCACCGCGGGCGCCGGGAGGTCGCGCCGCGCGGCCACGGTCACCGAGAGGTCGACCAGGTCGCAGGCGGCCAGCGCCTGCACCGTGCGCGGCCCCGCGCCCGGGCGCCCCGCGACGTGCATGCCCAGCCCGCCCAGCACGACCTCGCGAAAGCCGAAGGAGCGCACGACCATCTGCGTCGCCGGACGCGAGGCCTCGCGCTTGCCGATCCACGCGCCCATCGCGCGGTCCGGCACGGCCATCATCGCCGCGCCGAGGGCGAGCCGCCCGGCGTTGATCGCGCGGGCAGCCAGAAGCGGGCTCATCGCGGCGAGCTAGGAGGCGTCGACGTCGGGCAGGACGTTGACGACGCGCCCGCGGCGACCCGTGGTGAACTCGAGCGTGCCGGCCGCCTTGGCGAACAGCGTGTCGTCCTTGCCGATGCCGACGCCCTCACCGGGCCGGAACCGCGTGCCGCGCTGGCGGACGATGATCTCGCCCCCCGACACGTACTGGCCGGCGAACACCTTGACGCCCAGGCGCTGAGCCTGGGAGTCGCGGCCGTTGCGGGAGGAGCCGAGGCCCTTCTTGTGCGCCATTAGTGGATACCTCCGCGAGGCGTCGGGGCCCGCGTCTCGATGATGTCGTGCCTCATCCGGCCGCCCGCAGGTCGATGCCGGTGATCTCCAGGCGGGTCAGCTCCTGCCGGTGCCCGGCCAGGCGCTTATAGCCGCGCTTGGGCTTGAACTTGAAGACGCGCAGTTTGGGGCCGCGCTCGTGGCCGAGGACCTTCGCCGACACCGTGGCCTTGGCCAGCGCGTCGCCGAACGCGATGGTGTCCGAGCGCACGAGGACGGGCTCGAGCTTGACGGTGGAGCCCTCGTCGACACGCAGGCGCTCGACAAGGAGCTTCTGCCCCTTCTCGACGCGGTACTGCTTGCCGCCTGTCTTGACGATTGCGTACATGGTTCGATTACTCGGCAGCTGCCTGGGCAGCGGAACGGCGCCGACCGCCCCTGCGGCCACGGCGCCGAGGCTTCGAGTCTACCGCCTCCTCATCGTCGGGCTCGGCCTCCGGCGCGCCGCCCTCGGGCTCGCCGATCACGGTCGCCCGGGCGGACGTGCGCCCCGGCTCGTCGATCCGCACGAGGACCTTCGAGCCGACCAGCCGGCCGCCGCCCGTCACGGAGATGATGTAGCCGTCGATCTTGGCCACGGCATCGTCGACGTTGTACATATGCGGCTCGACGATCTGGACCTTGACCTCGTCGCCCGCGGCGAACGGCACCGCGCGCTCGGCGATCTCCTCGGCCTTGCCCTCCTCGACGACCTCGAAGTGGTCGAGCGGCAGCCCCTCCGACCCCTCGAAGAAGAACACCTTGCCCGTGTCGGCCTCCAGGGCGTGCAGAACACGCGCCCCGTCGCCCGTGAACTGGGCGCTCACACGCGGGTTCATCCGGATGAGGAATGCCTCCACCCGCTTGAGCGACCGCGAGGCCACGACGCGGATCTTGCGCTCGAGCTCGATCGCGATGGTCTCCTCGGACTTGATGACGCCCTCGCCTTCACACGTGGGGCACGGGCGGCTCATGATCTCCCGGACGCCCTCGGTGACGTTCTGGCGGGTCATCTCGACCAGTCCCAGCTTCGAGATCTCGGCGGTGAACGTCTTCGTCCGGTCCTCGGCCAGCGCGGCGCGCAGCGTCTTGAGCACCGCCTCTCGGTTGCCGCGGCGCGCCATGTCGATGAAGTCGATGACGATGATGCCGCCGATGTCGCGCAGTCGCAGCTGCTTGACGACCTCATCGGCGGACTCGAGGTTGGTCTTGGTGATCGTGTCCTCCAGGCGAGCCTGCTTGCCGCGGCCGACGAACGAGCCCGAGTTGACGTCGATGACCGTCAGCGCCTCGGCGTAGTCGATCATCAGGTAGCCCCCGCTGGGCAGGTCGACCCGGCGGCTCATCAGCCCGTCGATGACCTGATCGACGCCGAACTCCTCGAACAGCGGCTTCTTGGGGCGGGTGGGGTTCCATACCTCCACGCGGTCGACGAGCTCGGGAGCGGTGCGCGAGAAGAACGAGACCAGGCGGTGGTGCTGCTGCTCGTCGTCGACGATCGCGCGCTCGAAGTGCTCGCTGAAGATGTCTCGCACCACGCGAACCGACAGATCGGCCTCCTGGAAGACCATCGCGGGAGCGGAGGCCTCCGTGACCCGCTTCTCGAGCACCTCGTGGAGCTTGAAGAGGTACTGCATCTCGCGCTCGAAGTCCTCGCGCTTTGCCCCCTGCGCCGCCGTGCGCACGATCGCCCCGCCTCCCTCGAGGTCGAGGTCCTTGACCGCCTTGCGCAGGCGCTCGCGCTCCCTGTCGTCCAGGCGCTTGGAGACGCCGAGGCCCTCTCCTGTCGGGGCGTAGACCATGTAGCGCCCGGCGATGGTGAGCTCCATCGACAGCCGGGCGCCCTTCGTCTTGAGTGGGTCCTTGACGACCTGGACGACGACCTCCTGGCCGGGCTTGAGCAGATCGGAGATCTTCTTGCCCGAGCCTCCGTCACGTCCGCGGCGGGCGACCTCGACGCCGGGCAGCACGATCTCGTCAACGTGCAGGAAGCCGTTCTTGTCGAGGCCGATGTCGACGAACGCCGCCTCGAGCCCGGGAAGGACGTTGTCGACCTTGCCCTTGTAGATGTTGCCCACGATGGAGCGCTGGCCGCGTCGCTCGAGATAGAGCTCGGCGACGCGCCAGTCCTTCTTGGTGGAGGGAGCGGCGGTCTTGCCCTTGGTGGGCGACCCGGCCGCTTCGAGCAGCGCCACGCGGGTTTCCCCGCGGTCCACGCTGACCAGCACTTGTTTCTTCACGATGTGATTCCTTCGATGTCAGTAGGTGAGCACGCGGCCCTTGAGTGCCGCGGCGGCCAGGCCCTGCGCATAGATTGATTGCAGGAGCCCTAGGGCCAACAATGTTGTGATGACCGAGCTGCCGCCATAGCTCATGAGCGGCAGGGGGATGCCCGTGATGGGCGCGATCCCGATGGTCATTCCGACGTTGACGAAGACCTGGAACATCAGCATCGCGACGATGCCGCCGGCGACGAGCGCGCCGAACAGGTTCTTCGCCAGGGTGAGTATGCGCAGCCCGCGCCAGATCATCAGCGCGTAGAGCGACAGCACGAGCGCCGCTCCGACGAAGCCGTACCGTTCGCCCACCACCGCGAAGATGAAGTCGGTGTGGTGCTCGGGCAGGAAATCGAGCTTGGTCTGCGTGGCCTGCTCGCCGCGGCCGGTCTTCTGCCCGGCGCCGATGGCGATCCTCGATTGGTTCTGCTGATAGCCCTGCTTGTTGGGGTTGTCGGTCGGGTGCAGGAAGGCGGTGAGACGATCGGTCTGGTAGGGCTGGAGCACGTGGACGCCGGCGGCCGGGGCGACGACCAGGACGAGGGCGATGGCGACTCCCCCGAGCGCCAGGAGCCCGGCGAAGTGCCGCCAGGTCGTGCCGGCGACGAACAGCACCGCGAACGTGATGACCACGTAGACGAGCGCCGACCCGAGATCGGGCTGGGCCATGACCAGCGCGGCCGGAATGAGCCCGGCGAGCATCACCCGCGCGGTGGTGTCGCGCTCGGCCACCCGGCGGATGCGGTCGACCGTGAAGGCCGACAGGGCGAGGATGAGCAGCACCTTGCCGAGCTCGGAGGCCTGGAAGGAGAAGAACGGCAGGGCGATCGCGCGCCGCGACCCGCGGGCCACCGATCCCAGCCCCATCACGAGGACGATCGAGCCGACGAGCAGGGCGAAGAGGCCGTACTTGAGCTCTCGCAGGCGCGAGTAGTCGATGCGCGCCAGGCCGGCGGCGAGCAGCAGTCCCACGGCGAAGTAGATCGCCTGGCGCGTCACGTAGAAGTTGGGGCTGATGCCTGCGTCGCCCTTCGTCGCTCCGTGGAGCGTCAGCAGCGAGGCGCCGCAGATCGCCAGGACCGCCAGCAGCAGCACGCCGTCGAAGGGCAGCGCGAGCCGGCGAACAACGGCGGCGGGCTCGGGACGGCCCGGATCGACGATCGGCGAGGTGCTCATCGCGTCCTCGATGTCCCGACGACGAACTCGGCCTTCTGCCCGAACCACTTCGACGCGATCAGCCGCGCGGCGGGTGCCGCCGACTCCGCGCCGAATCCGCCCTTCTCGACGGTCACCGCGATCACGATCCCCGGATCGTTGGGCCTGTTGACATCCTTGACCCAACACACATACCACGACTGGTCGTACGGGAGTCCGTGATCGAAGGTCTGAGCGGTGCCGGTCTTCCCGTAGACCGGGAACCGGCCCTGGTCCCAGCCGGCCCACACCGCGGTCGAGGTGCCACCCGGTGCGCTGGTCGCCAGCCGCAGCCCGTCGAGCACCGCCTGGCGGGCCGACGCGTCGATGTGCACGCGTCGTGCCGCGCTGGGCTGGATGCGCTGGACCAGCCGGCCGGAGCTGTCCTGCACCTCGAGACCGAGGTGCGGCCGGGGGACGCGGCCGGACATGGCGATCGACGAGTACGCGACCGCCATCTGCAGCGGCGATGCCTGGACGTCGCCCTGGCCCACGGCGAGGTTGATGTTGTCGCCCACCGACCACTCGCGCATGTCGGAGATGCCGCAGCCCCTCGCAGCCGCCAGGTACACGCTGTAGGTCGGCCCGAGCGGGATGTTGCGCTTGCGGCGACAGGCGGCCTCCGTCTCGGCGATGCGCCTGCGCCAGCGCCAGTCCGGGATGTTGCCGGTGTACTCGCCCGGCAGGTCGATCCCCGTGCGGCGGCCGAGCCCGAGGCTGCGCGCCATGTCCTGGATGACCTCGGTGTGCGGTGAGTTGGTCTGGATGCCGAGCGTGTAGAAGTAGACGTCGGAGGAGACCTTCAGCGCGTTGCGCAGGTCCACGGTGCCGTAGGCCGACTTGCCCGCGTTGCAGAACTCCTGCGCGCCGAGCTTAAGGCAGCCGGCGTCGTTGACGCTGAAGCTCGGCGTGATGTCACCGTGCTGGAGGGCGGCGAGCGCGGTGAACGGCTTGAACGTCGAACCGGTGGGATAGAGGCCCTGCAACGCGCGGTTGAACAGCGGGGCGCCGTTCTCCTCGGAGTTGAGCTGCTTGAACTTCGGAACGGAGATCGGCCGGGTGAACAGCGTCGGGTCGAACGAGGGCTCCGAACCCATAGCGTAGACCTCGCCGCTCGACGGGTTCATCGCGACGAAGGCGCCCGCGCGCGCTGGGTTGCCGTTGGAGTTCGCGGCGCCCACCGCCCGCTGCAGCGCCCCTTGGCCCGCCCGCTGGAGGCCGAGGTCGAGCGACAGCTTGATCTGGCGGCCCGCCTGCGGATCGCGCCGCGCGCGGGCGATCTCCCCGGTGAACTGGCCGAGGGCATCGACCTGCAGGCGGCGGGCCCCGTCCCGGCCGCGCAGGTAACGGTCGTAGGCGAGCTCGATGCCGCCCTTACCGACCACCGTGCCCTGGCGCACTCCGCGGAACCGCGCCTCCTTCAGCTGGCCGGGCGAGACCTGGCCGACGTTACCGAGCAGCTGCGCGGCCAGGGTGTGCTCGGGGTACTTGCGCAGGAACAGGGTGTCGGGCAACACGCCGGGATAGCGCCCCTTGCGCTCCTGGAGGAAGTCGAGCATCGAGCGCGGGACGTCGATTCGCAGCGTGATGGCGGCGTAGGGAACGATCGCCAGGGAGCGGATGATCAGCTTCTGGATCCTTCCCGACGACATGCGCAGGACCTTGCCGATCGCGTCGAGCCGGGGTTGCAGCGCCCTGGGGATCGGGGGCACCGGCGGCAGCGGCGGCGTGGCGCCGCGGTGCTTGGCCCGGTAGCGGGCGCCGTGGGTGCGCAGCCAGCGGCGGGCGAGCCGGCTGGCGTCCTGGCCCCACGTCGCCGCGGCGTCGCGCTCCAGCTGGGAGAGAGACCTCGGGTTGACCTGGACGACGTTGGCGAGACGGCTGCTGACGATCGCGCGGCCGTTGCGATCGACGATGTCGCCGCGCGGAGCCGGGATCGGGACGACACGGGCCCGGTTCTGATTGGCCTCGGCGAGGTACTTGTCCCCCGCGAGCACCTGCAGGTACCACAGGCGGAAGAAGACGATCGCGAACAGCGCGAGCGCGACGAACCCCAGCGCGGCGATACGCAACGACATCTGGGGCGTCGTCGGCGGTCGGCGGTCCTCAGGCGTGTAGTACCCCACGGTCAGGCCTTCTGCAGCGGCGAGAGGCCGCCGGTCGTGTAGGCCCGGCGCCGGCGGCGCCGCGGATCTTCGGGAAGCACCGGGGTCAGCCAGCGGCGCACGAGCGCGGTGATCGGTATCGCGATCAGGGCGTCGAGGACGATGGTCGAGAGCGTCTGCTTGACGAGCAGCCAGCTGAGCGGATGGACGGCCCCCAGGAGGAACTGCCCCACCCCGTAGCCGACCGTGGCGATCGCCGCCGCCCCCGCGCCGAGCGGGATGGGCGCCAGGGTCCCCTGCGGATCACGCGCCTCGCGCAGCCGCCCCGACCAGTAGCCGACTGCCATCAGCACCAGCGAGCTGAGTCCCATGGTCTGCAGCAGCGCGGTGTCGACCATGAGCCCGATGGCGAAGCCGACGCTGGCACCCGTCATCGAGCCGCACAGCAGTCCCACGGCCATCACCACCAGCGGGGAGACGTCGGCGATCGCGCCGAACACCGGCACCTGGGCGAAGAACATCAGCTGCAGGAGGACCATGACGAACGCTAGGACCACCAGGCGCACGACCAGGGGGACGTTGACCTGCAGGCTCATGGGATGGGCCCCGTCGACCGCGTGGTGGGCTCGGTGAGGACCTGGACGACGTCGAGCTCGTGCAGGTCGGCGAACGGCTTGATGTGCACCTGCTGGGACGTGTCGACCTCGTTGGGGTCGGCCTTGGTGACCCTGCCGATCGGGATGCTCGGCGGGAAGTAGGAGGGAAACCGCTTCGAGACCACACCCGCGGTGACGACCATCTGCCCCACCTGCGGGAGCTTCCCACGCGGCAGGCGCGTGAGCAGCAGGTCGTTGGGGTTGCCCGGCGTGCCGGTCTGGACGAAGCCCGGGACGCCGGTGCGCGCGATCCTCGCGCTCACGCCGCTGTCGGCGTCTGTGAGGAGCAGCACCTGCGACGCGTCGGAGACCGTCTTGATCACGCGGCCGATGAGCCCGCTGCCGTTGATCACCGGATCGTTGACGCTCACCCCGTCGCCCGATCCCCGGTTGATGTTGACCGTCGAGTACCAGAGGCTCGGGGAGGCCAGCACGACGCGTGCGTCCACCGGTTTCATGCTGTCGAGCCCGCGCGTCCCGTCGAGTTCCTGGATCCTGTCGAGCTGAGAGCTGGTCCGCAGCTTCCGGGTGTCGTCGGCCACCTGCAGACGCAGCTGGGCGACATCCTTTCTGAGCGTCTTGTTCTCCCCTTTGGCGTTGAATGTGTCGCCGAACCAGCCGAACAGGTCGCGAAAGGGCTTGACGGCGTCGGCGGCCACGCTCTCGACCGGTGAGAAGACCGCCAGCGCGCCGCGCTGGATGGCGTGGAGGCCGCCACCGGCCCCTTCGCCGAAATAGGCTGTGAGAAGGATCAGGGCGCAGCCGACGAGCAGCCCGAGGACTGCCCGCCTGCGGCGGACCACTTTGCGATCGTGCACGTAAGAGCTCTCGTCATGCGAATGGGGGCGCGCGGTCAGTAACGACTGCCGCGGCGCCGGTTTCGCGAATTCTTGTTGGAGCGGTGGATGACCTCGAACTCCTCGAGGCTACGACCCGAGCCCACCGCGACACACGTCAGCGGGCTCTCGGCCAGGTGGGCGGGCATCTGCGTCTCCTCGCGCAGCCGCTCGTCGAGGCCCAGCAGCAGCGACCCGCCGCCCGCGAGCATGATGCCGCGATCCATGATGTCGGAGGCCAGCTCGGGCGGCGTGCGGTCCAGCGTCTCCTTGACCGCGTCGATGATCTGCGCGAGCGGCTCCTCGAGCGCCTGGCGGATCTCCTCGGACGTGAGCACGACGGTCTTGGGCAACCCCGAGACCATGTCGCGCCCGCGGATCTCCGCCTGGACCTCCTCCTCCATGGGATAGGCGGAGCCGATCTCCAGCTTGACCTCCTCGGCCGTCTGCTGGCCGATGAGCAGCTTGTACTCGCGCTTGGCGTAGTTGAGGATCGCCTCGTCGAGCTCGTCGCCCGCGACGCGGATCGACTGGCTCACGACGATGCCGCCCAGCGAGATCACCGCGACCTCGCTGGTACCGCCGCCGATGTCGACCACCATCGAGCCGGTGGGCTCTCCCACCGGAAGCCC
>JBBPZE010000044.1:0-28695 GCA_038199185.1 Solirubrobacterales bacterium | reverse complement strand
CTGGCCATGAGCAATTATTGCCCGAGAACGTCACGTAGGGAACCCGCGACCTGGGCGACCTGCGCCTCGGCCAGTGCCGGGAAGAACGGCAGGGCCACGGAGCGGGCGGCGACGTCCTCGCAGACGGGGAACTCGCCCTCGCGGTGGCCGAAGCGCTCGCGGTAGAAGGTCATGAGGTGGATCGCCGGCAGATAGGGCTTGGCCTGCACGCCGCGCTCGTACAGGCCGCGGATGACGTCGTCCCGGTCGTGGTCGTGCGGGACCTGCACGACGAACACGAACCAGCCGCGCCGCTCGGAGCCGTGATCGTCGCAGGGAAGGCCCAGGCCCTCGATCCCCGACAGAGCCTCCCGGTAGCGCCCTGCGACCTCCGACCGGGCCGCGAGCATGTCGTCGAGGCGCTCGAGCTGGGCGAGCCCGAGCGCACAGGCGATGTCGGAAAGCCGGTAGTTGAAGCCGAGCCGATCGTGGTCGAGCCAGTCCATGTCCGGCGCCCGGCCCTGGTTTCGCTCGGAGTCGATGCGGTCCTTGAGGGCCGAATCACCGGCGACCACGATGCCCCCCTCACCCGTGGTCATCTGCTTGTTGGCGTAGAACGCGAAGACGGCCGGGTGCGCTCGCGAGCCGACTGGCGTCCCGTCGGCATAGGCCGCGCCGAGCGCCTCGCAGGCGTCCTCGACGATCGGCAGCCCGCAGGCCTCGAACGCGGCGATGTCGACGGGATAGCCGAAGATGTCGACCGGCAGGAGCGCGCGGGTGCGGTCGGTGATCGCGGCCCGGGCGGCACCGGCATCGAGGTTGAGCGTCACCGGGTCGATGTCGGCGAACACCGGTCGGCCGCGCTCGAAGAGGATGCAGTTCGCGCTGGCCACGAACGAGAAGGGCGTCGTGACGACCTCGTCGCCCTCCCCCACCCCCGCGGCGCGCAGCGCGAGGTGCAGGCCGGCGGTGCCGCTCGACACGGCGCTCGCGTGCCGCGCCCCGACCCGCGCCGCGAACGCCCTCTCGAAGGCCGGCACCCGCGGCCCCAGCGACAACCGGCCCGACCGCAGGACCTCGAGCACGAGCTCCTCCTCGCGGGCCCCCAGCACCGGCTGGGCGACGGGGATCAAGCCTGGACCGTGGATTCGCTCTGGGGGCGACGGCCCGGCTGCATCCCGAACTCCAGCGCGTCGACCAGGGCCGCCCACGACGCGGCGATGATGTTCTCGCTGACCCCGATCGCGCCCCAGGTGTCCTTGCCGTCGGAGGCGTCGATGACCACGCGGGTGACCGCGTCGGTGCCGTGCGTCTCGTCCAGGATCCGCACCTTGAAGTTCACGAGCTCGATGTCGTTGAGGTGCGGATGGATCTCCCCGATGGCCGCCCGCAGCGCCCGGTCGAGGGCATGGACGGGGCCGTTGCCCTCCGCGGTCCGGACGTAACGCTCGCCGTCGACCCAGATCTTGATCGTGGCCTCGGTCTCGACCTTGCCGTCAGCGCGTTGCTCGACGATGCAGCGCCAGGACTCCAGGCGGAACAGCGGCTCGTAGACGGCGGCCTCCTTGCGCAGAAGCAGCTCGAAGCTCGCGTCCGCGGCCTCGAACTGATAGCCCGCGTGCTCGAGCGCCTTTACCCGCTCGACGATCCGCGCCACGGACTCGTCGTCGACGCCGATGCCGGCGTCGCCCGCCTTCTCGCTCACGGTCCCCTTGCCGGCGAGCTCGGAGATCAGCAGGTCGCGGCGGTTGCCGACCACGGCCGGGTCGACGTGCTCGAACGTCGACGCCTCAGTCCGCACGCCCGCCGCGTGCATGCCGGCCTTGTGGGCGAACGCGTGCTTGCCCACGTAGGGCTGGTCCGCGGCGGGGTTGCGGTTGAGCAGCTCGTCGACGTAGTGCGAGGTCTCGGTCAGCCGGGCCAGTTGCTCGGCGCTGACGACCTCGTGGCCCATCTTCAGCTGTAGGTTGGCGATGATCGTGACGAGGTTCGCGTTGCCCGTCCGCTCGCCGATTCCGTTCATGGTGCCCTGGACCTGGGTGGCTCCGGATTCGACGGCGGTCAGCGTGTTGGCCACCGCCACGCCGGCATCGTTGTGGCAGTGGATCCCCAGCGCGACGCCGGGCAGGGTGGCGGCGACGTCGGCGACCGCAGCCGCGACCTGGCCCGGCAGCGATGGCCCGTTGGTGTCGCACAGGACGACCCGCTCGGCGCCCCCGTCGGCCGCCGCGCGCACGCAGGACAGCGCGTAGTCGCGGTCGGAGCGGTACCCGTCGAAGAAGTGCTCGGCGTCGAAGATCACGCGCTTGCCGCGGCCGGCGAGGAAGGCGACCGACTCGGCGATCATCGCCAGGTTCTCCTCGCGCGACACACGCACCACGGTCTCGACGTGCAGGACCCACGCCTTGCCGACCAGCGTGCACACCGGCGCGAAGCAGCCGGCCAGGATCGCCAGCCCCTCGTCCTGTCGGGCGGTGACGCCCCGGCGGCGGGTCATGCCGAAGGCGGCGACCTGCGCGTGCTGCAGGCGCTCGGGGGCGAGCAGCGCGAACAGCTCGGCCTCCTTGGGGTTCGACGCCGGAAAGCCGGCCTCGATGAGGTCGATCCCCAGTTCGTCGAGACGGTGGACGACACGCAGCTTCTCGCCGGCGGTCAGCGTCATGCCGCCCCCGCCCATGCCGTCGCGCAGCGTGGCGTCGTAGAGCTCGATGGTGGTCATGGGTCCGTCCTTTCGGCGAGAGGGAGGTCGGCGGGGGGCGGCGGCGCGCGGCTAGCGCATCCACCGTCCCGTAATTCGCCGACCCGGCCTCATGCCACCGCTTCGGACGTGGTCGCGGCCTCGTAGTACTCCACGGGCACCGGGTCGAGCCATTCGCGGTAGCGCTCGCTGCGGCCGTGCAGGGCGTCCTCGTATGCCGCCTGCACCGCGCGGGTCAGCTCGCCGGGCACGCCGGCACCGATCGTGTGGTCGTCGACCTCGCGCAGCGGCGTGAGCTCGGCGGCCGTCCCGCACACGAAGAGCTCGTCGGCGAGGTAGAGCTCGGCGCGCGCGACGTCGCGCTCGACGACGTCGATGCCCATGTCGCGCATGATCTGGATGATCGACTTGCGGCTGATCCCGTCGAGGATCGACGCGGTCTGCGGCGGGGTGAACACGGCGCCGTCGCGGACGACGAAGATGTTCTCCCCCGAGCCCTCGCAGACGTTGCCGCGGTCGTCGAGGAGGATCGCCTCCTCGTATCCGGCCTTGTGGGATTCCACCTTGGCCAGGACCGAGTTGAGGTACTGCCCGGTGGCCTTGGCGTGCGGGATCAGCGAGTCGGGGCTGATGCGCCGCCAGGACGACACCTTGGCGCGGATGCCCGTGCGCTTGCCGTCCTCGCCCAGGTAGGCCCCCCACTCCCACGCCGCGATCGTCACGTCGACCGGCGCGTCGAGCGGGAACAGCCCCATCGTCCCGTAGCCGCGCATGATGAGCGGACGGATGTAGCAGGAGCGGAAACCGTTGCGGGCGACGAGCTCCAGCGTCGCCGTCCGCAGCGCCTCGCGCTCGAACGGGACGGGCATGTAGTAGAGCTCGGAGCTCTTGAAGAGGCGGTCGAGATGGTCGGCGTGGCGGAACACGGCCGGGCCGATCTCGGTGTCGTAGCAGCGCACGCCCTCGAACACGCCCGTGCCGTAGTGCAGGCCGTGCGTCAGTACGTGGACCTTGGCGTCCTCCCACGGAACGAACTCCCCGTTCATCCAGATGAGATCCGCTGGGTCCACGTCAGGCTCCTAGTTCTCCGAGAACCGCGGCGGTCGCCTGTGCGGTGGTCGCCGTGCCCCCGAGGTCGGGTGTGCGAAGACCGCCGGCCAACGCGCGGTCCACCGCGGATTCTAGGGCCGAAGCCTCCTCCTGCATAGAGAACTGGTGGCGCAGCATCATCGCCGCCGAGAGGAACGTCGCCAGCGGGTTGGCGATCCCCTGCCCCGCGATGTCGGGGGCCGACCCGTGCACGGGCTCGTAGACCCCCGGCGTGCCGTCCTCCCCCACCGACGCGCTGGGCAGCATTCCCAGCGAACCGGTCAGCATCGCCGCCTCGTCGGAGAGGATGTCGCCGAACATGTTCTCGGTGAGGATCACCTCGAAGTGGCGGGGGGCGGCGACGAGCTTCATCGCGCAGGAATCGACGAGCTGGTGCTCGAGCTCGATGTGCGGGAACTCCCGCCCGTGCAGCTCGGATACCACCTCGCGCCACAGTCGCGAGGTCTCCAGGACGTTGGCCTTGTCGACGCTGACGACCTTGGACCGCGCCGCCCGGAAGGCGACGCGCGCGATGCGCTCGATCTCCGCCCGCGTGTAGACGCACAGGTCGGTCGCCTCGTCGGTGGTTCGCGTCTTCTCCCCGAAGTAGATCCCGCCGGTCAGCTCGCGGACGACCAGGAACTCCACGCCCTTGACGTCCTTGAGCGGCGAGGCGTCGGCGAGCGCCGGGAAGACCTTGACCGGTCGCAGGTTGGCGAACAGGCCGAGCTCCTTGCGCAAGGCGAGCAACCCCTGCTCGGGGCGCGGGGCCCGGGGGTCGGTGGTATCCCACTTGGGCGCGCCGACGGCGGCCAGCAGAACGGCGTCCGAGGCTTGGCACGCATCGAGGACGTCGTCGGAGAGCGCGGTTCCGTGCGCGTCGATCGAGGCTCCGCCGAAGGGGTGCTCGGAGAACTCGAACTCCCCGAGGCGGCCGAGGACCTCGACCGTGGGCGCAAGGATCTCAGGACCGATGCCGTCCCCGGGGAGCGTTGCGACGCGGTGGGCCATGGGCGCCGGACCCTACAAAGCGGTGGTCACGGGCCCGGCGCGCTCGCGATCCCGCTCGTAGGCGCCGATCGCACCCTCCTGCTGCATGGTCATCGCGATGTCGTCAAGCCCGTTGAGCAGACGGTGCTTGATCTCGGGGTCGATCTCGAATCGCGCCGAGCCGCCGCTCCATCGCACCTCCTGGGCGGCGAGGTCGACCTCCGCCTCGGGGGGCGGGCCCGATTGGGCGATGGCCCGGACCTCGGCCTCGGACAACTGGACCGGCAACAGGCCGATCTTGGTGCAGTTCGAACGGAAGATGTCGGCGAAGCTCGGGGCGATGACGGCCCGAAAGCCGTAGTCCTCCAGCGCCCACGGAGCGTGCTCCCGGCTCGAGCCGCACCCGAAGTTCCTGCCCGATACGAGGATCCGGGTGCGCGGCAGGTCCCAGCCGGGCTCCTTGGCCCAGTCGTAGAACAGGAACTCCCCGAACCCGGTCCGCTCCACGCGCTTGAGGAACTGCTTGGGAATGATCTGGTCCGTGTCGATGTCGTCGCGCATCAGCACGGCCACACGGTCGGTGATGGTTCCGATCGGGTTCATGGGAGCCTCCTTCGCAGGGCATCGGGCCCCGCGTTCTGGTGGCGCGGGGAGGTCATCCGGCCGGCCATTGCCTGATGTCGACGAAGTGCCCGGCGACCGCCGCCGCCGCGGCCATCTGCGGGCTGACGAGATGCGAGCGCGCTCCTCGCCCCTGACGCCCCTCGAAGTTGCGGTTCGAGGTCGAGGCCACGCGCTCGCCGGGCGCAGCGACGTCGGGATTCATGCCCAGGCACATCGAGCAACCGGCGTTGCGCCAGTCGAAGCCGGCGGAGCGGAACACCTCGTCGAGCCCCTCGCGCTCGGCCTGGGCGCGCACCTGCTCGGACCCCGGCACGACCATCGCGTTGACACCCGCCGCGACCTTGCGGCCCCTGACGACGTCGGCCGCGGCACGCAGATCACCGATCCTCGAGTTGGTGCACGACCCGATGAACACACGGTCGATGGCGATCTCCTGGATCGGCGTTCCACCGTCGAGCCCCATGTAGGCCAGCGCCCGCCGGGCGCCGTCGTCCGTGGGCTCGGGGACCGCCTCGCCCACCCCCACGACCATCTCGGGATTGGTGCCCCAGGTGACCATGGGGCTGACCGCCGCGGCGTCGACGACGATCTCGGCATCGAAGGTCGCGCCCTCGTCGGTTCCGAGATCACGCCAGGCCTCCTCGACGACCACCCCGCGCTCCTCCAGCCACGCGAAGGTGCGCTCGTCGGGAGCGACCATCCCCGCGCGACCGCCACCCTCGATCGTCATGTTGCAGACGGTCATCCGGCCCTCCATCGTGAGACCCTCGATCGCCGGGCCGGAGTATTCGACGACATGGCCGGTCGCGCCGGCGACGCCCATCTGGCCGATGGTGGCGAGGATGAGGTCCTTCGCGGTCACGCCGCGGCCCAGCTCGCCCTCGTAACGGATCCGCATGGAACGCGGCTTGCGCTGGACCAGGCACTGGGTGGCGAGCACGTGCTCGACCTCGCTCGTGCCGATCCCGAACGCCAGCGCCCCGAACGCGCCGTGGGTCGCGGTATGGCTGTCGCCGCAGACGATCGTCATGCCCGGCTGGCTGACACCGAGCTCCGGCCCGATGACGTGAACGATGCCCTGCCGGTCCGAGCCGAGGCTGTAGATGGGGATCCCGAACTCGGCGCAGTTGCGCTCCAGCGTCTCGACCTGCACGCGCGAGAGCTCGTCACGGATGCGGGCCGCGACCGGCGTCCCGTCGGTCGGCGTGTTGTGATCCGCGGTGGCGAGGGTCCGGTCGGGCCGTCGCACCGGCCGGCCGGTCAGCCGCAGTCCGTGGAAGGCCTGCGGGCTCGTCACCTCGTGGACGAGGTGCAGGTCGATGTAGATGAGGTTGTCGGCGACCTCATGGCTCGCCCAGATCTTGTCGAACAGTGTCTGGCTCATGATCGGCGCAGCCCCGCCGACACGACGGCGAGCAGGGCTGCCTCCTCCTTGGTCGGGTTCTCGAAGTGGTGGGGCAGATCGGCGTCGAAGGTCACGCAGTCCCCGGCCCCGAGCTCGTGGCGCTCGCCGTCGACGACCAGGATCACCGCGCCGGCCTCCACGAGCGCTGTCTCGCGGGCGCCCGGCTCGTGCATCGGGGGATCGTCCGGACCGCCGGTCGCGGCGCCGGCCAGGAGGGTGTGGCGGGAGAGCTCGGCACGCTGCCCGGGCAGCGGCGGGGTCAGGATCTCGTAGTGGTGGCCATGGGTCCGTGCGCCGCCGTGGCGCCGGTCCGCGGCGCGGACGATCGAGACTTCGCCGCCCTCGTCGAGGCGCAGCAGCTGCGACAGCGAGAGGTCCAATCCCCCGGCGATCCGCGCCGCCACGGCCAGCGTCGGGCTCGTCTCGCCCCGCTCCACCTGGCTGAGCATGGGAGCGCTGACGCCGCTGCGGTCGGAGAGGTCGCGCAGGGACAGGTTCATCGCCTCGCGCAGGGCTTTGACCCGCGGGCCACACATGCTGCGTATGTTATCGCATACATTCGTATGTCGTAATCTCGACGCATGTTCCTCACCCGCCCCGACGTCCTGGTGCTCGCCGCGGGCGGGGTCGTGGGCGAGGCCTGGATGACCGGCCTGCTGAGGGGCCTCTCCGAGAGCGCCGACATCGACTTCCGCGAGGTCGAGACCTTCGTGGGAACGTCAGCCGGATCGATCGTCGCCGCCAGCCTCGCGTCGGGCCGCGAGCCACGGGCGCCATCCCCCGTCTCCGACCACCAGTCCGAACCCTCCCCGGCCCGCACGCGCTCGCCGCTGCGCACGCTGGCACGGGGCGCGACGGTCATGGGAACGCCCTTCGCGCCGCTAGCCCTCGCCGCCGGCGCTCCCGGTGGCGCGCGCGCGCGCCGGGCGCTGCTGCGGCGGGTTCCCGAGGGCCGCCGGTCGCTGAGCCGACTGCGGCGCGAGGTCGACTCGTGGGGGGCGCGGTTCGACGGACGGCTGCGGATCTGCACCGTCGACGTCGACACCGGCCGGCGCGTGGTGTTCGGGGCCCCGGGGGCTCCGCGGGCGTCGGTCGGCGAAGCGGTCGAGGCGTCGTGCTCGGTGCCCGCGGTCTTCAGGCCGACGACCATCGACGGGAGGGTCTACGTCGACGGCGGCGCCTGGAGCCTGACGAACCTCGACGTCGCGCCCGCGGGGCGCGACGCGGTCGTGCTCTGCCTGACCGTGGCCGGGGGTCGCACCGACGCAAGCCCGATGGGCCTCCTGCGCGCCGCCGCCCGGCCGGCGGTCGCGCTCGAGGCAATGGCCCTTCGCGGCCGGGGCGCCCGCGTCAGCGTGGTGGGCCCCGACGAGTCGGCGGCCGCCGAGTTCGGGGCCAACCTGCTCGACGCGCGCCGATCCCCGACCGCCTTGCAGGCCGGCTACCGGCAGGGCATCGCGCTCGGCCGCTCCACCTGACCGCGGGCGGCTACGGCGTCGCGGCCGAGAGCTCAGGGGCGGATTCGGCAGCCGCCGCGACCTTGCGGGCGACGTTCGACAGCGCCCGCACGTAGCCGATCGCGGCCGCCTCGAGGATGTCCGTGGCGACGCCCTGGCCGGATGCCGTCTGGCCGGAGAGCTCGAGCACGACACTCGTCTCGCCGAGCGCGTCCATGCCGCCCGTGACCGCCCCGACGTGGAACTCCCGAAGCTTCGCATCGATGCCGCTCGCCGAGTTGATGGCACGGAAGATCGCATCGACCGGGCCGTCGCCGGTGAACGTTCCGGTCACCTCCTCCCCGTCGGGCGTCCTGATCCCCACCGCGGCGTGCGGCGGCCGGCGCGAGGAGGCCTCGACGTCGAACCACTCCAGCGTGTAGGAGGGCACGGCGTCGCGGAGCTCGTCGGTCACGAGCGCCTCGAGGTCCATGGCCGACACCTGCTTCTTCTTGTCCGCGATCTCCTTGAAGCGCTTGAACGCGGTGTTGAGCGTCGGGCCGTCGACCTCCAGGCCGAGGTCCGACAGCGCCTGGCGCAACGCGTGGCGGCCGGAGTGCTTGCCGAGCACGATCTGGTTGGCATCGAGGCCGACGGTCGTGGCGTCCATGATCTCGTAGGTCTCGCGCTCCTTGAGCACGCCGTCCTGGTGGATGCCCGATTCGTGGGCAAAGGCGTTGCGCCCCACGATCGCCTTGTTGGGCTGGACCATGTAGCCGGTCAGCCGACTGACCAGGCGGCTCGTGCGGGCGAGCTCGCGGGTGGTGATCTGCGTGTGCAGGCCCACGTCGGCGGACCGCGTGTGCAGCAGCATCACGATCTCCTCGAGCGATGCGTTGCCCGCACGTTCGCCGATGCCGTTGATCGCGCACTCGACCTGGCGGGCGCCGGCCTGGACGCCCGCGAACGAGTTGGCGACGGCCAGCCCCAGGTCGTCGTGGCAATGCACGGACAGCGTGACGTCGCGCAGCCCGGGGACCAGCTCGTAGAGCCGGGCGAGGAAGGCGGCGTACTCCTGGGGCATCGCGTAGCCGACGGTGTCGGGGATGTTGATCGTCGTGGCGCCCTCGTCGATCGCGATCTGCACCACCTCCGCGGTGAACTCGACGTCGGCGCGGGTGGCGTCCATCGGTGAGAACTCGACGTCCTCGCAGCAGGCGCGGGCCTGCGCGACGGAGGCCCGAGCCAGCCCCAGGACGTCCTCGCGGGTCCCCTGCAGCTGGTGAATGATGTGGATGTCCGAGGTCGAGACGAACGTGTGGATCCGGGGGCGCTCCGCATCCCTGACGGCCTCCCAGGCTCGGTCCACGTCACCGGGGTTGGCGCGGGCGAGACCGGCGATCACCGGGCCGCCGACGTCGCGGGCGATGGCCTGGACCGCCTCGAAGTCGCCGGGCGAGGCGATCGGGAAGCCCGCCTCGATGACGTCCACACCGAGTCGCGCCAGCTGATGGGCGATCTCGAGCTTCTCGGCGGTGTTCAGCGAGATGCCCGGCGACTGCTCCCCGTCGCGCAGGGTGGTATCGAAGATCTGTACTCGGGATGGGTCGGGCGTCTGCATCGCGTGCTCTTTTCAGTTTCGTCCTGCGGGCCTCTTCTCGATGGGTTTGCGGCTACCTGCGGCCGCTACGCGCTATTCCCCCCGGAGGGGGAGGAGAAGAAGTCGGAGATCGAGCAGGCGCGACACGCTCGGGCGAGCGTATCACCGCACCGGCTACGGGACCAGGACGACCTTCCCGACGTTGCGGCGCTCCTGGATGATGCGGTGCGCGTCGGCCGCGCGATCGAACGGCACCGCCTCGAAGACGACGGGCTTGATCGATCCGTCGGCGAGCATCCCCTGCAGTGGCGTCACCCAGGGCTCGAGCGTGCCCCGGTCATCCCACAGCGTGAGCATGTTCAGGCCGATGACCGACTTGGAGGCCGAGAGCTGATCGAGAAGGCTGAAGCCGCGCACCATGCTCAGCGCCTGCGGGGCGGCCTTGATGAGGTTGCGCTTGTCGCCCGTGACGACGGACGACGCGCCGTAGGCGACAAGTCGGCCGCCCGGGCGCAGCAGGGCGTAGCTGCGCTTGAAGGACGCCCCTCCCAGTGCGTCGAGGACGATGTCAAACGGCGCGAGGCCACGCTCCCAGCCGTCCGCGGTGTAGTCGAGGGCGTGATCGACCCCGAAGCCGCGAATCGCCTCGTGCTTGGACGGCGAAGACGTGCCCCACACCTCGGCCCCGTGCTTCTTGGCGATCTGCGTCGCGGCGATCCCCACCCCTCCGCCGGCGGCATGGACGAGCACGCGTTCGCCGGGCTGGAGGTTGGCGTAGGAGATCAGGGCCGCGTAGGCGGTCGAGTAGTTGACCGGTATCGCGGCGCCCTCCTCGAAGGAGAGCGCGGCCGGGAGCGGGATCGTCTCGCCGGCCGAGACGACGACCTGCTCGGCGTGTCCGCCGAACCGCGTGCCGGCCATCACGCGGTCGCCGATCGCCACGGTGCTGACGTCGCCGGCCACCTCGGCCACCGTGCCCGCCACCTCGTAGCCCACGACGCTCGGAGGCTTGGGCGCATCGGGGTAGAGGCCCATCCGGGCCATGACCTCGGCGAAGTTCAGCCCCGCCGCGCCGACCTCGATACGGACCTGGCCCGGGCCCACTACCGGGTCGGGGCGCTGTTGGACCTCGAGCACGTCCGGTGCCCCATGGCTCGTCATGACGACTGCGCGCATGATGCCGACCCTACCCGTGGTCGTGATCCGCCGGGCTCAGCCGGCGAGCGAGAGGGTGCGTCCCTCCGAGAAGCCGTCGGACGAGCCGATCGCCCCGACCACGTCGGGAGCCACGGGGACGTCGGTCGTCACCACCATCACCGCCTCGCCGCCCTTGCCGTTGTCGGATCGGTAGCCGACCGCGGCGGAGAGGATGTTGATGCCGTGCTCGCCGAGCGCGGTTCCGACGCGGCCGACCATGCCGGGCACGTCGGAGTAGCGGAACAGCGCGAGGTTGTCCTCGAGCTGGAGGTTGAAGCGCTGGCCCCAGGCCTCGAGCAGGTGCGGACGGTGGAGGCTGCCCAGCGTCGTGCCCACCACGCGCTCCTGGCGCTCGCCGCACTGCACGGTGACGCGGACGAGGTCGGTGAAGTCGCGGGCGGCTCCGCGGCTGGTCTCGGCCACCTCGATGCCGCGCTCGCGCGCGATGGGAAGCGCGTTGACCTGGTTGACCTCCTCCTCGGTGTGCCCGCCCAGCACCCCGAGCAGGACGGCGATCGACAGCGGCCGGGTGTCGCGGTCGGCGATTCGCCCGAGGTACTCGACGTCGACACGTTCCACCCCGCCGGCGAGCGCTGTCGCCAGGCGCCCGAGCGTGCGGCACAGCGGCAGGTAGGGCCCGAGCACCTCGAGGTCCTCGGCGGCGACGGCCGGCAGGTTGACGGCCGTCGTGACCGCTCCGCCGCCGAGCGCCGCGACGATCTGCTCGGCGGCCTGGAAGCCCGCGCGGTCGGTCGCCTCCGCGGTGGAGGCGCCGAGATGGGGCGTGACGATCACGTTCGGAAACGCGAACAGCGGGTGATCGGTCACGGGCTCGGACCGGAAGACGTCGAGCGCGGCGCCTCCCACCTTGCCCGACTCCAGCGCCGCCTGCAGGTCCTCGTCGACGATCAGCGGCCCGCGCGCGACGTTGAGGATCCGCACGCCGTCCTTGCACTTCGCCAGCGCCTCCGCGTCGAGCCAGCCCTCCGTCTCGGGGGTCTTGGGCAGGTGCAGCGTGAGGAAGTCGGCGCGCGCATAGACCTCGTCGGAGTCCGTGGCCTTCTCGACCCCCAGCTCGCGGTAGCGGTCGGCGCCGACGAACGGGTCGTGGGCGACGACGTTCATGCCGAAGCCTCGCGCGCGCTCGGCGACAAGCTGTCCGATGCGCCCGAAACCCAGAATCCCGAGCGTCTTGTCCATCAGCTCGATGCCCGAGTACTTCGAACGATCCCAACGACCCTCCTTCAGCGATCCGTGCGCCTGCGGGACGTTGCGCGCGAGCGCGAGCAACAGGGCCATCGTGTGCTCGGCGGCGGTCACGACGTTGGACTGGGGCGCGTTGGCGACGACGATGCCACGCTTGGTCGCCGCGTCGACGTCGACGTTGTCGACGCCCACGCCCGCGCGCCCGATCGCCTTGAGCCGGGTGGCCCGCGCGATCATGTCGGCGTCGACCGTCGTCGCGCTGCGAATCAGCAGCCCCTCGTAGTCGCCGATCCGATCGAGGTGCTCGGCGCCCTCGTCGACCTCGAAGCCGCTGTCGCGCAGGAGCGAGACGCCCGAAGCGCCGATCTTCTCCGCGACCAGGACCCTCACGCCGTCCGCTCCACCACGTAATCGATGCACGCCGTCAGCGCCTCGACGTCGGGGGGATCGACCGCGGGGAACATGCCGATCCGCAGCTGGTTGCGGCCCAGCTTGCGGTAGGGCTCGGTGTCCACGATCCCGTTGGCCCGCAGCGTGGCGGCCAGCTCCCCGGCGTCCACCGCGTCGGTGAAATCGATCGTGCCGACCACGGGCGAGCGCTTGGACGGGTCGGCGACGAAGGGCGTGGCGAACCCGGACGCCTCGGCCCAGCCGTAGAGATGCTCCGATGACGCCCGGCTGCGACCCACCGCGAAGTCGAGCCCACCGTTGGAGAGCATCCACTCGAGCTGGTCGGCCAGCAGCAGGAGGGTGGCCAGCGCCGGGGTGTTGTAGGTCTGGTCCTTGCGCGAGTTCTCCAGCGCCGTGGCGAGCGAGAGGAACTCGGGGATCCAGCGACCGGCGGCCGCGATCTGCTCGATCCGTTCTGCCGCGGCGGGGCTGATCGCCGCCAGCCACAGGCCGCCGTCCGCGGCAAAGGACTTCTGCGGCGCGAAGTAGTAGGCGTCGGTGTCGGCGAGATCGACGGGTAGGCCACCGGCGCCCGAGGTCGCGTCGATCAGGACCAGGCCTTCGCCGACACGCTGGGGCGCCAGCATCACGCCCGTGGACGTCTCGTTGTGGGCCCAGGCCACCACGTCGCAGCCGGGCTCGGCGACGGGCTCGGGCGCGTCGCCCGGCTCGGCCGCGATCACCACGGGGTCGTCGAGAAACGGAGCACCGGCCGTGACCCTGGCGAACTTCGCCGAGAACTCGCCGAACGTCAGGTGCTGCGCCCGGCGCTCCACGAGTCCGAACGCGGCGGCGTCCCAGAAGCAGGTCGTGCCGCCGTTGCCGAGGATGATCTCGTAGCCGTCGGGCGCACCGAACAGCTCGAGCAACCCGGCCCGGATCCGGCCGACGACCGCTTGGACCGGCTGCTGGCGGTGCGAGGTCCCCATGACCGCCGCACCGTCGCGAGCCAGCGCCTCGAGCTGCTCGGGGCGCACCTTCGACGGCCCGCAGCCGAACCGGCCGTCGGCGGGCTTGAGGTGCGCGGGTATCTCGAGCGTCATGGCGGTGGTGTCGGGCACGGCGGCGTCCTCTGGCTCAGAAGTCGGTCTTGATCCAGTCCATGTGGGAGCGCAGCTCCCTGCCCACGTCCTCGACCCTGGTCTTGGCCTGCTCGTCGCGCATGCGCTGGAAGTTCTCCTGCCCCGCACGGTTCTCGGCGATCCACTCCCGCGCGAAGTCACCCGACTGGATCTCGCCGAGGATCTTCTTCATCTCGCCCTTGGTGCGCTCGTCGACCACCCGTGGCCCCCGCGTGTAGTCGCCGTACTCGGCGGTGTTCGAGATCGAGTAGCGCATGCCCGCGAGGCCCTTCTCGTACATCAGGTCGACGATCAGCTTGAGCTCGTGAAGACACTCGAAGTAGGCCATCTGCGGGTCATAGCCCGCCTCGACGAGCGTGTCGAAGCCGGCCTGCACGAGCGCGCTCGCGCCGCCACACAGGACCGCCTGCTCCCCGAACAGGTCGGTCTCGGTCTCCTCTCTGAAGGTCGTGTCGAAGACCCCACCGCGCGTGCAGCCGATGCCCTTGGCGTAGGCCAGAGCGAGATCCTTGGCCCGGCCTGACGCGTCTTGCTCCACGGCGACGAGCCCGGGGACACCGCTGCCCTCGAGGTACTGGCGGCGCACGAGATGGCCCGGGCCCTTCGGTGCGACCAGCGCGACGTCGACCCCCGGGGGCGGCTCAATTTCCTTATAGAGCACCGAGAAGCCGTGCCCGAAGAACAGCGCGTTGCCCTCGGCGATCCCGTCGCGAACCTCGTTCTCATAGACGTCGCGGTGCCTCTCGTCGGGAACGAGAAGCATCACGACGTCGCCGCGGCTCGCGGCGTCGGCCACCGCGAGAACCTCGAGCCCTCCGTCACGTGCCTGCGCCACCGAGCTCGAGTCCTCGCGCAGGCCGACGACGACGTTCACTCCCGAATCCTTCAGGTTCAGCGCGTGGGCGTGGCCCTGTGAGCCAAAGCCGATGATCGCGATGGTCCTGCCGTCGAGCAGCGTGAGGTCGGCGTCGTCGTCGTAGTACATGGCGCGAGCCTAGCCGGGGCCCGCACCCGCCCCTTCGGGTCAGGCCGACGCGGCGGCCACGAGCGTACGGCCGGGAAGCTCGAGAGAGCCGTCGTCTCGGCGCCACGGGGCCAGCCGTCGCTGCACGGCCTCGTGCACGGCGTCGAGCTCCTCGGGGCCCACGCCCGCCAGCGCCTGAGACATCGATGGGGAGGTGTCGAACTGGTACTCCCACCACTCGTCGAACGACCCGGCGCGGAAGGTGAGGTCGACGGCGTCGACCTCCACGTCGGCAAACCCCGTAGCGTTCAGCAGGCCGGTGATGCGGCCCTCGGTCGCAAACGCGAACATGCCCGGTGCCTGGGGGTCGGGTGGCTCGGTGAGACCTCGGTCCACGAGCTCCGCTGCCGCCTGGGTGACCCACGGGTTGTGCTGCGGGGCGTCCCACGCGGCGAGCGCGAGGCGCCCACCGGGGCGCAGCACCCTGCGTGTCTCGCGCAGCGCGGCCTCCGGGTCGGCCAGCAGCATGAAACCCCAGCGGCAGAGCACGGCGTCCACGCCGGCGGTGGGAAGGTCGATCCACTCCGCCTCCATCGGCCGAAGCTCGACGTTGTCGAGGCCCAGCTCGGCCGCTCGCCGCCTCGCCGCCTCCAGCATCGCCTCGGCGCCGTCCGTGGTGATCACGCGGCCCGTGGGCTTGACGAGCTCGGCCGCGAGGAAGCCCGTGTCCCCGAGCCCTGCCGCGAGCTCGAGGATCGTCTGCCCGGGCTGAGGCTCGATGGCCTGGACCATCCACTGCGAGACGGGCTCGGCGGCGCGTTGCAGGGCGGCGCGGCGCGTCTCCCACCCTGCGGCGACCGCTTCCCATCGCTGCCGGCTGGCGGAGCGGAACTCGGCTGGGTCGGTCATCCGTACAGCGTGTCAGACGGAGCGCGCGGCGGAGCGCTCAGAGGAGGTCGCGGCGCAGCAGCTTTCCCGAGGCGGTTCTTGGCAGCCGTTCGACGAAGCTCACCGCCTTGGGCACCTTGAAGGGCGCCAGATGCTCCCGGCAGTAGCCGAGAAGATCGGCCTCCGAGGCCGTGGCGCCGGGGCCCAGCACCACGGTGGCCACGACCGCCTCGCCCCATTGGCGGTCGGGCCGGGCGTGGACCGCCGCCTCGGCCACCGCGGGATGGGCCTCGAGGATCGCCTCGACCTCCGCGGGCGCCACGTTCTCGCCGCCGGTGACGATGGTGTCGGCCTTGCGGCCGGTGACCACCAGCCGCCCATCGGGCCCCCAGGCTCCGATATCCCCGGTGTGCAGCGACATGCCCGCCGAAGGCGAGACGGTCGGCCCGCCGACCACGATCTCGCCGTCGTCGGCGAGCGTGACCCGGGTGCAGAACAAGGGGCGCCCGGCCGTGCTGACCTGGGAGCACGCCTCGGTCAGCCCGTAGGTCTCGAGCGCGGGCACGCCGGCGCCGGTTGCTCGGTCGAGGAGCGCGGGCGAGACCGGAGCGCCTCCGACGAGCGCGCAGCGCAGCCCTGCGGGGCGCGCGAGCCCGGCGTCCAGGAGACGGGCGAGCGTGGTCGGAACCACCGAGATCACGGTGTGCTCCTCGGCGAGGATGCGGTCGGTGTCGAAGCGCTCATGGACGATGGCGGTGGTGGCATAGATCGCGCTGCGAACGAGGATCGACAGGCCACCGACGTGCGAGAGCGGCAGTGCGCACAGCCACCGCTCCTCGGGCCGGAGCCCCATGGCGGCGTGGGCGCCCAGCGCGCTCCAGAGCCAGTTGCCGTAGGTCAGCTCGATGCGCTTGGGCGCGCCGCTGGTACCCGAGGTGTGCACGACGATCGCCGTGCGGTCGAGATCGTGGGGGCGCGGATCGGCGGGCGGCCCCGAGGGCGCGGCGTCCAGGACGAGGTCGCAGTCCGCGGTGACGGCGGCCTGCTCGGAGGGAGCGAGGCGCAGGTCGACCGGCACGGCCGTCGCGCCGGCCAGCAGGCAGCCGTGCAGCGCGACGGCCAGGTCGCGACCGGGCGGGAGCGCGAGCGCCACCGTCCGGGCCGCGCCGACCCCGCCCGCCGCCGCACGTGCTGCCTCGAGCAGTTGCGCGTAGGTCAGCGAGCCCTGGGGGGTGCGCAGGGCTTCGTGTGCGGGCCGCGAGCGCGCGGCGCGTACCAACCAGGGCTCGACGTCCATGCCCCGACAGTGTGCCGGGCCGGCTTCCTCCGGCATCCCTGGACCGGGCCGGGAGCGATCCGGAATCGACACCACGGTGCCGGCGGCGCTCGTCCGGGCGCCGATAACGTGCCCTGGCATGTCAGTGACCTGGACCTCGGTCTGCCCCTACCAGGACATCCGCTACGAGAAGTCGGGCCCCCCGGCCGCCGGCATCGCCAAGATCACCATCGCGCGACCGGACGTGCGCAACGCCTTTCGGCCGCAGACCGTGGTCGAGATGTCAGCGGCCTTCGAACAGGCGCGCGAGGACCCCGACGTCGGCGTGATCATCCTCACCGGCGAGGGCGCGCAGGCGTTCTGCTCCGGGGGCGACCAGCGCGTGCGGGGCGATCGCGGCTATGAGGCCGAGCCGGGATCGGGCGTCGGGCGCTTTCACGTCACCGACCTGCAGGTCCAGATGCGCCGGCTCCCCAAGCCGATCGTCGCGATGGTGGCCGGCTACGCGGTCGGCGGCGGGCACGTGCTGCACGTCTGCTGCGATCTGACGATCGCGGCCGACAACGCGCGCTTCGGCCAGACCGGTCCGCGGGTCGGCTCGTTCGACGGTGGCTTCGGCGCGAGCCTGCTGGCCGCCCAGATCGGGCAGAAGCGCGCCAAGGAGATCTGGTTCCTGTGCCGCCAGTACGACGCGCGGCAGGCGCTCGACTGGGGGCTCGTCAACGCGGTGGTGCCCCTGGAGCGCCTCGAGGAGGAGACCGTCTCGTGGTGTCAGGAGATGCTCGCCCTCTCCCCCTTCGCGCTGCGCCTGCTCAAGGCGAGCTTCCACGCTCACGAGGACGGGATGGCCGGGCTCCAGCAGCTCGCGCATGACACCAACCTCCTCTTCTACGCCTCCGAGGAGGCCAGGGAGGGCCGCGAGGCCTACAAGGCCAAGCGCGCCCCCGACTTCTCGAAGTTCCCCAAGCGGCCGTGACCTCCCTGCGCATCTGGGTCCTCGCCGCCCGGCTGCGGACGCTGCCGGCCGCGATCGCGCCGGTCCTGGTCGGGACGGCGCTCGCGGGCAGCGACGGGGACTTCGACGGCTGGGCCTTCGCCTTCGCGCTGCTCGGCGCGTTGTTCATCCAGGTCGGCACGAACCTGTCAAACGACTACTCCGACGCCCGCCGCGGGGCCGACACCGAGGACCGGCTCGGGCCCGTCCGGGTCACCGCCGGCGGCCTGGTGCCGCCCCGGCAGGTGCTGATCGCCACCTACGTGTCCTTCGCGCTCGCGGTGCTGTGCGGCGTGTACCTCGTCGTCGTCGCCGGGCCCGTCCTGCTCGCCATCGGCGCGGCCTCCATCGTCGCCGGCGTGCTCTACACCGGCGGCCCGCGGCCCTACGGGTACGAGGGGCTCGGCGAGCTCTTCGTCTTCCTGTTCTTCGGCATCGTGGCCGTGTCGGGCTCCTACTACGTGCAGGTCCAGAGGCTGCCGTGGCAGGTCCTCGCGCTCGCCGTGCCCGTCGGCCTGCTGGCCTCGGCGATCCTGGTCGTCAACAACGTCCGCGACGTCGACACGGACCGCCGCGCGGGCAAGCGGACGCTGGCCGTCCGGCTGGGCCGCGATCGTGCCCGGCGGCTCTATGCGGCGATGCTGGCGGGTGCGTTCCTGGCCCTGATCGGCGTCGGCCTCGGGCTGTGCTTCTGGGTCCTTCTGCCGTGGGTGGCGGCTCCGCTCGCGGTTCGGCTGGTGCACACGGTGCAGACCCGCACCGACGGGCCGTCGCTCAACGGCGCGCTCGCCGCAACGGGAGTGCTGCAGCTCGTCTTCTGCCTGCTGCTCTCCGCCGGCGTGCTGCTCTGTTGAGGCTGACCGTCGAGCGCCGGGCCGTCGAGCTGCGCCGCCCCCACGGCGCGGCGCACGGGACGGTGCGCTCGCGCATGCTCTTCGCGGTCCGGCTCGAAGGGCCCGATGGCGTCGTGGGGCGTGGGGAGGCCGCTCCGCTGCAGAGCTATGACGGGGTGCCCGACGAGCTGGTCGCCGCGGCGCTCGCGGTGCACGCTCGGGCGATCGCCGAGCTCGAGGACGACGCCACCGGGCCCCAGGTCCTCGACGCCTGCCGCCGCGCCGCGGATCTGCCGCAGGCCGTCGCCGCCGTCGACCTCGCGCTGTGGGACAGGGCCGGCCTGCGCGAGGGCAGGCCGCTGGCGATGCTGCTGACCGACGATCCCGCGGCCGACGTCGAGGTCAACGCCACCATCGGCGCCGACGACCGCGCGGGCGCCGCCGACGCCGCCGCCGAAGCGGCGCGGGCCGGATTTCGCTGCGTGAAGGTCAAGGTGGGGACGGGCGACGATGCGGCGCGAGTGGCGGCCGTCCGTGCGCTGGCCGGCCCGGACATGGCACTGCGCCTGGACGCCAACGGAGCCTGGACCGTGGAGGAGGCCGTCCGGGCGATCGGGACGCTCTCCGCCGCGGGCCTGGAGCTCGTGGAGGAACCGGTGCACGGCATCGAGGCCCTGCGCGCGGTACGCGATCGGGTAGCGGTGCGGATCGCGATGGACGAGACGGCGGCCGACCACGGGGCGCTGGCCTCGGGGGCCACGGATGCCGTATGCCTGAAGATCGGGCGCTGCGGTGGGATCTCGGGCACCCTGGCCGCCGCCGCCCTGGTGCGCGCGATGGGCGGGGAGGTCTACCTCGCCTCGACGCTCGACGGCCCCCTGGGAATAGCCGCCGCGGTGCACTGCGCGGCCGCCCTGCGGATCGACCTGCCGTGTGGGCTGGCCACGCTGCCCCAGCTCGAGCTCGACGACCCCTTCGTCCTGCGCGAAGGGCGGATCGCCGTGCCCACCGGCCCGGGACTGCTGGGTTGACCGCCCTCCGGTCCGCCGTGCCCCACGCCCCAACGGCTCAAGGGCCGAGCATGCTCGCCCCGTATCGGCTCAGGAGCCGAGGATGCTCGCCGCGACCGTCTCGGGCGCCTCGCGTGGCAGGCCGTGGCCGGCGCCGGGGACCACGATCGCCGCGCCGCAGCCCGGAAGCGCCGAGGCGAGCCTGTCGGCCAGCGCACCGAACTTGGCGTCGCGCTCGCCCGCCAGCACCGTGGCCGGCATCGTCAGCGCGCCCAGGCGGCACCACAGGGGCTCCATCGAACCGGTCCCGATGCCGCGCAGCGACGCCGCCAACCCGGCGGGGGCGTTGCGCAGCATGTCCGCGCGCCGCCGGGAGACCGCGTCAGGTGGATCGCCGGCGAACAGCGGCAGGGCCGACCAGCGTTCGACGAACTGCCCGATCGAGCCGCGTTCGACGTCGGCGGCCAGCGAGTGGTCGGACCGCCGGCGCTCCGCGCGCTGTGCGGCCCCCTCGATGCCCGCCGTGGTCGAGATGAGCACGAGCCGGGCCACCCGGTCGGGTGCCGCCAGCGCGACGTGCAGCGCGATGCGCCCACCCATGGAGTAGCCCGCGAGCACGAAGCGGGTGGGAGCATCGAGCAGGACCCCCTGCACGCACGACGAGAAGCTCACCGGCTCGTCGGACGCGGAGCCGTGCCCGGGAAGATCGGGAGCGTGCAGCGCGGTCCCCTCCGGCAGGCACTCGGCCACCCGGTCCCACATCGTTCCGGTGCCGGCGAACCCGTGCAGGGCCACGACGTGATCCACGACGCGGACCATACGCTGCGGGAGTGCACGTCCTGCTGCGCGCGTTCGTCGACGAGCTGGCCCGGTGTGGGATGCGCGCCGCGTGCACTTCGCCAGGCTCGCGCTCGACGCCGCTCGTACTCGCGCTGGTCCGCGACGGGCGCCTGGAGGCCTTCTCACACGTCGATGAGCGCGCGGCGGCGTTCTTCGCGCTCGGCCACGCCAAGGCCACGGGGCGCCCGGTGGCGCTGGCCTGCACGTCGGGCACCGCCGCCGCGCACTACCTGCCCGCGGTGATCGAGGCCCACGAGGCGCGGGTGCCGATGCTCGTGCTGACCGCCGATCGCCCGCCCGAGCTGCGCGAGGTCGGGGCCGGGCAGGCCATCGACCAGCTCAGGCTGTTCGGCACCGCCGCGAAGTGGTTCTTCGACGTCGGCGTCCACGAGGTCACTCCCGCCCGCCTGCGCTGGGTCCGCACGCTGGCGTGCCGCGCGTACTGGACCTCGGCCACGGGCCGTCCGGGGCCCGTGCACCTGAACTTCGGGCTCCGGGAGCCGCTCGTTCCACCCGACGAGCTCGCCCCCGACTCCAGCGGCCGGCCGGATGGGCGGCCGTTCGTCGCCCGCATGGCCCCGGTGGCGCAGCTCGCGCCCGACGCGCTCTCGGGCGTCGCCGACATCGTCGGCGCCACCCCGCGCGGCGTCGTCGTCTCGGGCCGGGAGGAGCGGACCCCCGATCTGCCCGAGGCGATCGGGGCGTTCGCAGCCGCGGTCGGCTACCCGGTGCTGGCCGACCCGCTCGGGGGCGCGCGCCGCGGCACCGCCGCCGTCGCCCACTACGACGCCCTCCTGCGCGACGACGGCTTCGGCGGCGCCCACCGGCCCGACCTCGTCCTTCGGATCGGCGACCTGCCGACGTCGAAGCCGCTGCGCCTCTGGCTCGCCTCGCTCGACGCGACCCAGGTCGCGATCGACCCGGACGGCGCGTGGCAGGACCCCGACGGCGTCGTCGACCTCTCGCTGGGCCTCGATCCCGCATCAACCCTGTCCGCGCTCGCCACGCTCGGCAGGCGCACGCCGGATCCCGACTGGCTCCGGAGCTGGCGCGACGGCGACGCCGCCGCTGCGCGCGCCATCGACGTCGCGCTCGGCGAGGCGATCTCCGAGCCCCGGGTGGTCGCGGAACTCGGGGCCGTCCTGCCCCCCGAGGCGATCCTGTTCGTCGCGTCCTCGATGCCGATTCGTGACGTGGAGACCTTCTTCCCTGCCCGCGACGACCCGCCCCGCGTGCTGTCCAACCGCGGCGCCAACGGCATCGACGGCCTGATCTCCAGCGCCTACGGGGTCGCCGCCAGCCGGGCGGGCCCGGTTGTCCTGCTCATCGGCGACGTCGCCGTCGCCCACGACATCGGCGGCCTGCTCGCCGGCGCACGCCACGGCATCCCGCTGACCATCGTCGCGCTCGACAACGGCGGCGGCGGGATCTTCGACTTCCTGCCGGTCTCCTCCCAGCACGACGTGTTCGAGGAGCACGTGGCCACCCCGACGGGGCTCGATCTGGCCAAGGCCGCCGCGCTCTACGGAGCACGACACGTCGCGGTGGGCGGCGTCGACGAGCTGCGCAGCGGCCTGGAGCGCAGCGAGGGTACGACGATCCTGCACGTCCGCAGCGACCGGGGCGAGAACGTCGCACTGCATCGCCGGCTGTGGGCGGCGGTGGCCGACGCCCTGCCGCGCTGACCGCCGGCTCAGGCGCTGAGGACCGGCAACAGCGCACCGAGCTTGGCCTCGGTCTCGGCAAGCTCGGACTGCGGCTCGGAGTCCGCGACGACGCCGACCCCGGCGAAGCAGCGCGCGTCGCGTCCGTGGAGCAGCGCGCAGCGCAACGCGACGCAGAACTCGCCGTCGCCGAGCGCGTCGGTCCAGCCGACCGGTCCCGCGTACCAGCCGCGGTCGAAGCCCTCCAGCGCCGGAATCAGCGGCCCGGCGATCTCGAACGGCTCCCCGCCGACGGCCGGGGTGGGGTGCAGCGCGGCGGCGAGCTCGATGGCGCCCACGGGATGGCGCAGCTGAGCGCGGATCGGCGTGGCCAGGTGCTGGACGTTGGCCATCCTGACCACGACGGGCTCCTCGGCCGCCGTCACCCAGACGGCGTACGGGCGCAGCGTGCGCTCGATGCGCCGGATGACGATCGCCTGCTCCTCGCGGTCCTTCGAGGATCGCAGCAGCTGCTCGCCGAGATGGTCGTCGACGGCCGGGTCGGCGCTGCGGCGCGCGGTCCCGGCCAGCGCCAGCGTCGAGGCACGCATTCCCTGGCGGCGGACGAGCAGCTCCGGGCTCGCGGCCACGAACGTCTTGTCGCCGCGCCCGACGGCGAAGACGAAGCAGGACGGGAAGGCCTCCCGGAGCACCCCGAGCACCGCCGCGGGGTCGTGCGGGGATCCGCCGTGGACGAGGACCTCGCGAGCGAGCACGATCTTCTCGAGCTCGCCTGCGCGAATGCGCTCGACGGCGCGCTCGACCGCCCCGACGTAGTGCTCGGGCGGCATCGCGCTGGCCACCCGCGCGGACTCGATCGGGCTCGGGTCGAGCAGCGGGAGCGCCGCGGACCGCAGCTCGCCGGCGCGCGCGGCGGCGCGCGCGGCGAGCGCGTCGGGGTCGTCGTCGGGCCCGGCCAGCGCGTTGACGGTCAGCCGCGTCTCGCCCGCCCGCCGGACGATGGATACCTCGGGCACCTGCAGCGAGGCGGCCGCAAAGCCATCCCACGGCGCGGCCCGACCCCCGTCCGGGGCGAACGCGAATCCACCGAGAGCAATCGGGCCCGACGCGGGCGGGCCGTCGACGGGATCGGCCGACGCCTCCGACGCGAGCCCGCGCCAGGTCGCCGAAGCCGCGGAGAAGCGCTCCCCGCCCGCTCCCTCGATCGCCCTCACGCAACCCAGGGCGGCAAGCGCGAAGCCCTCGCGATCGGGCTGCTCCATCGCGAACCACGGCTCACCCGCACGGCGTGACGCAGCCGCGACGGCGAGGGGGTCGACCCGCTCGTGGACGGACACGCTGACGCTGGCCAGCCCGTCGCCGTTGCGCCTCGCGGTGCGCACGGCCCGGGCGCAATGACGCGCAAGCCGCTCCTGATCGGCGGGAGCGAGAGCGAAGGCAGGCCGCTGGTGAGTCGCCGACCCGCGCATGGTCCTCAGTGTAAGCCGGGTATGCCCCTTCCGACCCCGAGGAGGAGGCTTTCCATGCGCATTTCCCGTAGCCGGGGCGCCGTCAGCGGCGTCCTGTTGATCATCCTGGGCCTGTGGGGCGGGCTGATCCCCTTCGTGGGACCGTACTTCGACTTCACGATCGGGTCGAACACGGCCTGGGACTACACCGACGCGCGGCTGTGGCTCTCGATCCTGCCGGCGGTCGCCGTCGTGCTCGGTGGGTTGGTCCTGCTCGGCAGCGCGCATCGCCTCAGGGGCGGCATCGGCGCGTGGCTGGCCGTGGTGGGGGGCATCTGGTTCGTGGTCGGCGAGCAGTTCAGCCAGCTGTGGAACCACGGAACCAGCCAGGCAGGCGACGCTCTGGGCGGCACCGGGAAGCGCGTTCTCGAGCAGCTGGCCTTCTTCGATGGCCTCGGAGCGCTCATCACGGCGATCGCGGCCTTTGCACTCGGCCGGCTCGCGGTGCGCAGCGCGCGCGACGCGGAGCTCGCGCGTGAGGCGGAGCTCACCCCCGGCCGCGACGCAGCTGCCGACGCCGACGGGATGGGACCGCGCCGCACGCGCGAGAGCGGACGCTTCGACCGCGATCCCGAGCCCAGTGCGGCCGGGGCGGGAGCTGAGCCGGCCGATCGCGCCGATCCCGCCCCAACGGATCGGCCCGACAACACCATCTCAGCCGCCGACCGGGTGCGTGAGGCGGCCAACGACGATCAGGACGACACGGGCAAGGGAGGCGGCTCCCGCCGACGCTGATGCCCCGAAGGAGAGACCGCTCAGGTCTCTCCGCGGCCCCGGCTGATCGCGATCTCGCCCGTTCGCATCATCTCGATCAGGCCGAACGGGCGGACCATCCGCTCGAAGGCCTCGATCTTGTCGGTCGTGCCGGTGACCTCGACGATTATCGAGCGCTTGGTGACGTCGACGACCTTGCCGCGGAAGATCTCGCAGATCTGCATGACCTCGCCGCGAGCTGCGCCATCGGCGCTGACCTTGAACAGCGCGAGCTCGCGGGCGACGGTGTCGATCGGCTCGAGGTCGCGGATCTTCAGGACGTTGATGAGCTTGTGCAGCTGCTTGGTGACTTGATCGATCGGGTGCATCGCGCCATCAAGCGTCAGCGTGATGCGAGCCACCTTGTCGTCGTCGGTCGGGCCGACCGTCAGCGTGTCGATGTTGAACCCGCGGCGGGCGAACAGCCCCGCGATCCGCGTCAGGACGCCGGGCTTGTGCTCCACCAGGATCGACAGGACGTGCTTGCGCCCCGTGCGCAGGCCTGTGCTCGCCTCGAGCTCCTCGAGGCTGAGCAGCTCCTTGGTGCCGGGCTCGCCCACGACTCAGCCCACCATGTCGCGCGCGGCCTGACCGGGCGAGATCATCGGGAACACGTTCTCCTCGCGCGTGACGCGGACGTCGACCATCACGGGACCGGGGGTCGCCAGCGCCTCCCGCAGGTCGGCGACCAGCGTGCTCTTGTCGCGCAGTCGCAGGCCGGTCGCGCCGTGGGCCTCGGCGAGCTTGACGAAATCGGGCCACTCCCCCATGTCGACGGCGGAATAGCGCTTGTCCCAGAACAGCTCCTGCCACTGCCGGACCATGCCCAGGTAGCCGTTGTTCATGATCACGACCTTGACGTCGATGCCCTCCGTCGCGCACGTCGAGAGCTCCTGCATGTTCATCTGCACCGAGCCGTCGCCGGCCAGGCAGACCACGAGCTCGTCGGGCCGGCCCACCTTGGCCCCCATCGCGGCGGGCAGTCCGAAGCCCATCGTCCCCAGACCGCCCGACTGGATCCACTTGCGCGGCGCATCGAAGTGGAAGTACTGGGCCGCCCACATCTGGTGCTGCCCGATGTCGGTGGACAGGATGCAGTTGCCGTTGTCGGTCGCCTCGTAGAGCGCCTCGACCAGTCGCTGGGGCTTGATCTCGGCGTCCTCTGAGTCCTCGTAGTGCAGCGGGTGCTTGGCCTGCCACTCGCGGATGCGCTGCCACCATGCGTCCAGGCGGGAGCTCTCGACGCCCTCGAGGGCCCGGTACTCCTTGACGAGCTTGCCGAGGATGTTCCGGGCGTCGCCGACGATCGGGATGTGCGCCGGCACGTTCTTGGAGATCTCCGCCGGATCGATGTCGATGTGGATGAACTTCGCCCGCGGGGCGAACTCCGACAGCTTTCCGGTGATCCGGTCGTCAAAGCGCGCGCCGACCGCGCAGATGAGGTCGGCCTCGTCCATCGCGTAGTTGGCGGTGCGTGTGCCGTGCATGCCGAGCATCCCGAGCCATTGCTCGTGGGTCCCGGGCAGGGCGCCGAGTGCCAGCAGCGTGCAGGTCACCGGGAACCGGCCCAGCTCGGCCAGTTCGACGAGCTCGGCCGAGGCGTTGGCGTTGACCACGCCGCCGCCGACGTACAGCACCGGTCGCCGGGAGCTGGCCAGCGCCTTGGCCGCCTGGCGGATCTGCTTGGTGTTGCCGTCGGTCGTGGGCTGGTAGCCGGGCAGGTGGACGTCGGTGACCGGCTCGTAGACGATGTCGGCTCGCGAGAGGTCGGTCGGGATGTCGACCACCACGGGGCCGGGGCGGCCGGTGCGCGCGATGTGGAAGGCCTCGTGGATCGCTCGCGGCAGCTCCAGCGGGTGCTGGATCATGAAGCTGTGCTTGACCGCCGGCATCGTGATGCCGATCACATCGGTCTCCTGAAAGCCGTCGGTGCCCAGCAGGTCCGTACGGACCTGTCCGGTGACGAAGACCACAGGGCAGCTGTCCATCATGGCATCGACGATCGGGGTCACGACGTTGGTCGCCCCGGGCCCCGACGTCGCAAAGCAGACACCCACCTTGCCGGTCGCCTTGGCGTAGCCCTGGGCGGCGTGGCCGCCACCGGCCTCGTGGCGCACCAGCACGTGGCGGATGCCCCCGTCGTAGAGCGCGTCGTAGGTGGGCAGGTTGGCGCCGCCGGGGAGCCCGAACACGACCTCGACGCCCTCGGCCTTGAGGCATTCCATGACGGCGTCGACGGCTCTCATCCGACCAGTGTACCGGCGCTATTCGCGCTTTCAGAGGGCGGGGGCGGCCGGTTGCACCAGCTCGTCGGGCCACTCGAGCTCGGTGCCGCAGCGGGTGCACAGCGCGTCGTGGAGCATGCACACCTTGCCGCAGGTGGGACAAACGCGGCGCGGCTCGTCGGCCTCGGAGCGGTAGAGCATGGCGGTCAGCAGCCCGATGAACGGGACGATGCCCGAGATGAGGAACCACACCCACATCGAGTTGCCCTTCAGCCGGGCCACCCAGGCGCCGGCCAGCGCGAAGGACAGGGCGATGATCAGGTAGGCCATCGCGGCCGATCAGGTCAGCGTGCGCACGGCCCAGATCACGGCGATCAGGGCGACGATGCCGGCCACCGCCCAGGCGATCACCACCACCGTGCCGATGACCACCTTGAACAGGACCCACGCGCCCACGGCGAGGATGACGACAGCGAGAAGGCGAGCACCCCAGGAGGGCTTGGACTCAGCGTCGGACATACCGCGATGATACGGCTCCGCGGTCCCGTTCCGGGCGGGGCGCCGTCAGTCGTGTCGTGCGCTCAGATGCACGAAGCGCCGGATTCACCGGGATGCCTTCGCCGCGGCGTCCAGCGCGGGGCGAGCCGCCGCCCTCATACGCCCACGGACGCGCCAGACTGCCCCGCTGAAGGCGAGGTTGGCCACGGTGGCGAACCCGGCCTCGTCCGAGCGCAGCGCGAGCAGCAGGTGGGCGATGCGATCGCCCGAGGGCAGGTCGGGATCGGCGACCCGCACGCACCAGCAGTCCGCGCGGCCGAGCCGCCCGCGCCCGTCGCGCACCAGCACGGCTCCGGCGGGCCCGACCACCCAGGTGCCCAGCGAGCCCCGCTCCGTGACCAGCCCGGTCTTGGCGTGCAGGGCCCGTGCGTCGTGGGAGACGAGGTCGCCGAGCAGGCCGACCGAGACGCGCTCGGCGTGCTCGCTTGCGTCGCGCGCCCGCTTGGGCGCCAGCACGTTCGCGCCGCGCTGGGCGTAGAGCGCCGGGATGATCCACGCGTGGGCGACGCAGATCGCCGCGACCGCGAAGGCCAGGGGCTGAAGGAGCATGAGCAACGCCGACGTCGCGAGGAACGGCACGACATGGGCGACCGTGTACGCCGTCCACACGCGCTCGCGCCGCCGCAGCCGTGCGGCGGTGACCCGCGGCCGCCAGTAGACCCCGGCGACCTCGGGAAGGCCCTCGGCCACTGCCGGGTCAGCCATCGGCGGGAGAGCGGCGAGTCACCCGCCGCTGATTGGCAGGCGCATGATCACGAGCTCGGCATCGACGGGCAGCTCCCGGACCTGCTCGGCGTGCCCCTCGCCGGTCGACACCATGGCGAAGTAACCGAGGTCGAGCTGCTCGCGGAAGGCGCCGACCGCGCGATCGACGGCGTGGCCGTCCTCGGCGGTCCACTCGGCCAGCGTGGTGTGCCCGGTGCGGTCCATGCGGATGAGTCGGCTCATGACCCAAGGGTACGCCACGGGCGATACGGGATCAGAGCCCGAGCTGCTCCCGCACGAGCCGGGTGACCTCGCCGCCGTCGGCCCGTCCCCGGGTCTCCTTCATCACGTGTCCGATGATCACGCCCATGGGTTTCAAGTCGCCGCCGCGCAGCCGCTCGGCGATGTCGGGGTTGGCCTCCAGCGCCCCGGCGATCACCCCGGACAGCTCGCCGCCGCCGCCGAGGGCTCCCAGACCCTCCGCCTCCACGACCGCACGCGCCTCGCCGCCATCCGAGGCCAGCTTCTCGAGCGCCTGCCTCCCGCCCTCGCGCGTGACCTCGCGCGCCTCGACCATCGCGACCAGCGTTGCGAGCGTACCCGGCGACACCCGCAGAGCGGCCTCCTCGTTGGCGATCCAGTTGGCCAGCGCCGGGGCCGAGGCGGTGTCCGATGCGAGCGCCGCCTCGAAGTGGTCGCCCAGCTCGGGACGAAAGGCGAG
>JBBPZE010000043.1:0-8275 GCA_038199185.1 Solirubrobacterales bacterium | reverse complement strand
TGGCGGGCATGGTCGCCTACAACCTGCTGCTGTCCCTGCTGCCGCTGACGCTGTTGGCCCTGTTCATCTTCGGCCAGGTGGTGCAGTCCGATGACGTGCAGGCCTCGGTCATCGCCGACGTGCACCGGATCCTGCCGAGCGCCAGCGGACAGGACCTCACGGAGCTGCTGCGCGAGATCCGCCGATCCTCGACGTCCATCGGCATCGCCGCGTTGCTGTCGAGCATCTGGATCGGCTCGTCGTTCTGGGGCGCCCTCGACACCGCCTTCTGCCGGATCTATCGCTCCCCGTGCCGGAGCTGGCTACAGCAGAAGCGCTTTGCGCTGGCCATGCTCGTCGTCGTCCTGGCGCTCTTCGCGGCGACCGTCGCCCTGCCGGCTCTGCAGAGCGCCGTGGTCTCGGGCGCCAACGAACTGCCGTTCGGCCTCGGGGCGCGGCGAACGGTCTATGCGTTCACGCTGGTCGCGAGCGTGGGGATCCTCTTCGGCGCGCTCGTGACGATCTACCGCGTGGTGCCCAACGCCTCGGTGCCGTGGAGAGGGGTGTGGCCCGGTGCGCTCGGCGCCACGTCCGCGGTCGCGATCGTGGACTACGCCTTCCCGGTCTACCTGCACAGCTCGGTCCTGACCACGTTCGGCGGCACCTACGTGTTCGTGCTGATCGTCCTCGTCTGGTTCTACGCGATCGCCCTGATCCTTCTCGCCGGAGCCGTGATCAACGCGCTGCGCGTCGGGCCGCTGGACGGCTCCTAGAACCGGCGTTTCTGGCGATGATCCTCTTGAGGTCGCCGTAGGCCGGGCGCGGCTTGCCGTTGAGCCCGATCAGGCCCGAGTCCCAGCGGTTGGTCTTCCGCCTGGCCGTCCAGCTGCCGTAGAAGTTATAGATGTAGACGCGCTTGTAGCGCGAGCGCACCCGGGGATTGGCCATCAGCGCGAAGAGGTACTTCTGGGCGCGGCGCTGACGAGTCAGGCTGTACTTGTAGGCGACCCGGCCCTGGATGGTCTTGAAGCCGACCAGTCCCCCGGCCTCGGTCGACCAGATGTCGCCCGGGACGAGCTTGGTCAGCTTGTAGGTCCAGCTCGTCCTCAACGGCCGGTGCTTGTTGGCGTCCTGGTAGTTGTGCAGCCCCCACAGGCGCGGCGTGGTCTTGGCGTACCGCTTCAGATAGCGGAGGTACGGCTTCAGCCACGAGCTCAGGCGCGGGTCGTCGAGCATGTCGGCGCCCAGGACCTTGCAGCCCGGGCATTGCCGCTTGAGGATCGCGTAGTACCGGGCGGCGAGCCTGGGGTGCTTGGCGGTGACCTGGAACGCGTGGTTCTCCTCGTTCCACGGCGAGAACACCCGGACCTGCGGCCACCGCTTGCGGAAGGCGATGACCGCCTTGGCGTAGCGCGCCGGCGTCGGGCCCTTGCCCAGGAACCGCCGGGCCAGGCCCTCTACGCCGAAGGCGACGTGCGGCTCCACGCCGGCGGCCTTGGCGTTGTCGAGCCAGACCGTGAGGTAGTGGCGCCAGTAACCCCTGCGAGTCGCGACGTTCCACGGCACCACGATGCGGCCATAGCGCATGTTCAGCGCCATGAAGTAGTTGTTGACGAAGACGTTGGGATTCTGGTCGCTGATCCCGATCTGGATGCTCGCGCCTGCGGGCGGCGCCGCCGATGCGAGGCTGCCGGCAACGAGCAGCACAACGGCGAACCTGCGGGGAAGGACCATCGCCTCAGGCTACCGCGAACTTCCGGCCGCTCTAGGCTGCGCCCGTGGCGACCACATCGAAACGGGCGGCGGTGCAGGCCGAGGTCCTGCGCGTCACCGAGCAGCTGCTGGCCGGGGGGGCCAGCTGGTCGGACCTCGGCGTGGAGCGCATCGCGACCACCGCCGGGATCTCGCGAACCGCGTTCTACTTCTACTTCCGCGACAAGCGCGAGCTGCTGATCCGCCTGACCGAGGACGTCACCGAGCTCCTCTACCTCGAGGCGGACCGCTGGTATTCGGGCGAGGGCGACGACGAGGAGGAGATCCGCGAGGCGCTCAACAAGATCGCCGCGCTCTACGCAGAGCACCACGCGCTGCTGCGCATCATCGTCGAGGTCGCGACCTACGACGAGGAGGTGGCGATGTTCTGGCGCTCGCTCATCGGCCGCTTCGTCGAGGCCACGCGCGTGCGCATCGAGGCCGAGCAGGCGGCGGGGAAGGCGCCCGCCTACCCCCCCGGCCCCGCCGCCTTCGCTCTCGTGTGGATGATCGAGCGGACGCTCTATCAGCTGATGTTGCAGCACCCGCCGTTCACTCGCGAGGAGGCGGTAGAAGGCCTCGTGCGGACGTGGGTGCTCACGGTCTACGGCTGAGGATCGCGCAACGCCTCGATCTCGCCCGTCTCGAGCCGGCGCTCCACCTCCTCGTCGGACTCGCGGCGGAAGAGCCGGCGGACCTTGAGGATTTCGAGCAGGTAGATGAGATAGACGCTGGCCCCCAGCGCGATGCACAGGATCGTCGCCATCACGATGGTCCAGCCCGCGTGGAAGTGCCCGTGGCGATCGGTGTAGGGGACGAAACGGAGCGCGACGGCCGCACCCGCCAGGGTGGACGTCCACGCGTAGAGGTAGAGGACCGTCCGGCGCTGGCTGAAGCCGATCCGGTTGAAACGGTGATGGAAGTGGTTGGCGTCGGCTCCCGTGATCGGCCGCCGGTACTTCATGCGCTTGAGCACGACGAAGGTCGTGTCGAGGAACGGGACGGCGAGGATGACCAGCGGCGCGATGAGCCCGACCAGGGCGGAGGTCTTGACCGTGCCCAGGACGGCAACGCACCCGAGCAACAGCCCCAACAGCTGCGAGCCGCTGTCCCCCATGAAGACCCGCGCCGGGTGGAAGTTCCAGCCCAGGAACCCCAGCGACGCCCCGGCGACGATGGCGGAGAGCACGCCCGCGACCGGCGCCGAGGGTGCGGTGGCCACCGGGATGTCGAAGGCGATCACCGCGAACGACGCCGCCGCGATCGCGCAGACCCCGGCGGCGAGGCCGTCCACGCCGTCGGAGAAGTTGACGGCGTTCATGATCAGCACCAGGCCGATGATCGTCACGACCTCGGCGACCGGTTCGCTGAGGTTGACGCGGTGGATGAACGGCAGCGTGAAGTTGTCGACCCGGGCGCCCTCGTTGGCCACGATCCACGCCGCCAGCGCCTGGCCTCCGAGCTTGACGAACGGCGGGAGGTCGAGCCGGTCGTCGACCGCGCCGATCAGCGTGATGAGGGCAGCGGCGGCCAGGACGGCCTTCCACGGCTCGCGCAGCGGAAGCCACAGCAGGCCGGAGACCAGCACCCCGGCGAAGATGGCCACGCCTCCGAGCCGCGGGGTCGGGCGGTCGGCGAGACCGCGGCCTCGGGGCTGGTCGATCGCTCCCACGCGGCGCGCGAGCCGCGCCGAGAACGGCGTGGCTCCAGCCGTCACGGCAGCCGCGACGGCACCGGCGGCCAGGGCGTCGAGGCCGGTCAGCATGCGCCGAGGAGTCTGGCAGCACCACAGGTCGTCGGCGGCATTGGCACACTGGGACCCGATGCGCATCTGGGTCGACCTCACCGCTTCCGCCCACCCGATCGTCATGCGACCGATCGTCTCGCGGCTGCGCGCGGCCGGGCACGAGGTGGAGATCACCGCGCGCGACTACGCCCAGACGGTCGAGCTCTGCCGGCTCTCCGGGCTCGACGTCGAGGTCTTCGGCGAGCACGGCGGCGCGACCCGCACCAAGAAGCTCGGTGCCCTCGTCGGACGCACCCGGGCGCTGCATGCGTGGACAGGCGGGCGTGATCTCGACCTCGCTCTCGCCCACGGCTCGAACGACCTCGCGCTGGTGGCCCGAGCGCGGGGGATTCCCGCGGTCAACACGTTCGACTACGAGTGGGCGACGGTCCAGCACAACATCGGCTGCCGCCTGGCCCGTCGCGTGATCGTCCCCGAGGCGATCCCGCCCGAGCGCCTGAAGCCCTACGGCGTCGGGCCGGAGAAGCTCGTCCAGTACCCCGGCCTCAAGGAGGAGTACTACCTGTCGGACTTCGAGCCGGACACGTCGCTTCTCGGATCGCTCGGGGTCGATCGCGCCCGCGTCACGGTCATCGTCCGGCCGCCGCCCGACGTCTCGCTCTATCACCGCAAGTCCAACCCGCTGTTTCCGCAGGTGCTCGAGTACCTGGGGTCCGACGAGGGGGTCCACGCCATCGTCATGCCCCGGACGGGAGCCCAGCGCCGATACGTCCGCGAGCTCGGGCTGCCCTCGGTGATCGTCCCCGATGGCGCGATCGACGGCCAGAGCGCGGTGGCGCAGGCCGATCTGGTCGTCTCGGCGGGTGGATCGATGAACCGCGAGGCCGTGGCGCTGGGCACGCCCGTCTACACCACCTATGGCGGGCGCCTGGGAGGGGTGGACGAGATGCTGATCCGCGAGGGCCGCCTGCGTCCGCTGACCGACCCCCGGGCCATCGAGCTGATCAAGCGCCCGGAGCACGTCCCCACCGAACGACGGGATCCGGGGCTCCTGGTAGACATGATCCTCGGAGCCCTCGTGTGAGCCCGACCAAGGTGCCCAGCAGGTTCGAGCCACAGTCCTCCGATGTGCCGCCCGGCGCGGGCAGGATGGTGCGCCCCCACACGCTCGCCGAGCGTTACGCGGCCCTCGCCGACCATCCCTTCGAGCGCCGTGGGGTCGATCGAACGATCCGCGCGCTGGACATCGCCGTGGCCGGCAGCATCCTCGTTGTCAGCTCGCCGTTCCTGCTGGTGATGGCGGGCGCCGTCGCGCTGACCTCCGGGCGCCCGATCCTCTACCGCGGCCCGCGCGTGGGCCGCGCCGGGCAGATCTTCACCATGTACAAGCTGCGCACGCTGCGCCCGCAGGCCGAGGAGCGCATCGGCCACCTGCAGGACGCCGCGCTCGACGCGGTGACGGGCTCGGAGCACACGCCGATCGGCCGGCTCCTGCGCGCCACGCAACTCGACGAGCTCCCCCAGCTGATCAACGTCCTGCGCGGCGACATGTCGATCGTCGGCCCCCGCCCGATCCGCCCGATCTTCTTCGAGGAGCTCATCGACGAGATCCCCCAGTACTGGCAGCGGCTCGTCGTCCGGCCCGGCCTGACCGGCTTCGCGCAGCTGCGGATGCGCCGCGACATGACGTGGGCCGAGAAGCTCGCCCATGACCTCGAGTTCCTCGCCGACCGTTCCGTGGCGCTGTACCTGCGCATGGTGCTGGCCACGGTCGCGCGCCTCGCGGTGCGGGTCGTGCACGAGGTGCCGGCGGCGGTGCACCGGCCGCCGCACCAGGGGTGACGAGGCGTGTGCGGCATCGCCGGCCTGGCGAAGCTCGACGGCTCGGCGGTCGACCCCGCACCGCTCGCGGGCATGTGCAACGCGCTGGTCCATCGCGGCCCCGACGACGCCGGGACGTGGGCGGAGGGTCCGGTGGCGCTGGGCGCCCGACGGCTGTCGATCATCGACCTGGCCGGCGGGCACCAGCCGATCGCCTCGCAGGACGGGCGGACCGTCGTCGTCCAGAACGGAGAGATCTACAACCATGCGCAGCTGCGTGCGGAGCTGCAGGCCGCGGGACACTCCTTCGCCACCCGCTGCGACACCGAAGTGCTGCTGCACGGCTACGAGCAGTGGGGCGAGGGCCTGCTGGAGCGGCTCCGCGGGATGTTCGCGATCGCGGTGTGGGACGCCGGAGAGCGGCGCCTGCTGCTCGCCCGCGACCGGTTCGGGATCAAGCCGCTGTACTGGACGATCAAACGGTCGGGAGCACCTGTCCTGGGCTTCGCCTCCGAGCTCGGGGCCCTGCGACGGCTGGGGCTGCGGGAGGAGATCGACCCCGATGCCCTCGAGGCCTACCTGGCCTTCAACTCGATCCCCGCACCGCTGACCATCTTCCGCGAGGTGGCCAAGCTGGCGCCGGGGCATCTCCTGTCGTTCCGGCCCGGAGGCGAGCCGCAGCTGCGCGAGTGGTGTCGCCCCGTCCCCGCCCGTGCCGACGCTCTGCGCCCCGAGGGCGAGGAGCAATTGGCGCAGGAACTGCGGGAGCGACTGCGCGACTCGGTGCGCGCGCACCTGGTGGCCGACGTGCCCGTGGGCGTGTTCCTCTCCGGCGGCGTGGACTCGGGGGCGCTGACCGCGCTGGCCGCGCAGGAGTCCCCGGGAAGCGTCGCGACGTTTTCGATCGGCTTCGAGGAGGAGTCCTTCGACGAGCTCGCGCTCGCCCGGCTCGTCGCCGAGCGCTACGGCACGAACCATCACGAGCTCGTGCTGAGCGTCGACGCGGTCTCGCTGCTGGGGGAGGTCGTCGACGCCTTCGACGAGCCGTTCGCGGATTCGTCGGCCCTGCCGACCTACCTCGTATCGCGCCTCGCCTCCGAGCACGTCAAGGTCGCGCTCTTGGGCGAGGGCGCCGACGAGCTCTTCGGGGGCTACCACACCTACGTCGCCAACCTGTTGGCCCCGCGGCTCGCGCCCCTCGCGCGGCTCGTCCGGCCGCTGGTCGAGCGGCTGCCGTCGAGCTCGCGGCGCGTCTCGCTCGACTACAAGGCGCGGCGCTTCGTGCGCGCCGCGCACCTTCCCCCCGTCGAGCGCCATCACGGCTTCAAGGAGATCCTGGCGCCCGACCTGCGGGCCGAGCTGCTCGGCGGCACCCGCCCCCACCCGCCCGCCGATCCGCTCGGCCCATGGCACGAGCACTGGGCGGCGACCGCGGGCTCCGAGGAGCTGTCGCGCCTGCAGGAGCTCGATCTCAACCTCTACCTGCCCAGCGACCTGCTGGTCAAGACGGATCGCGCTTCAATGGCGCACTCGCTCGAGGCGCGCGTCCCGTTCCTCGATCCGTGCGTGGCGGAGCTGGCGCTGACGCTTCCCGCCGCGATGAAGGTCCGAGGGCGCCAGAAGAAGCGGCTTCTGCGCCGGGCCGTCGAGCCCCTGCTGCCGGCCGAGGTGGTCCACGGCGCCAAGCGCGGCTTCTCGGTGCCGGCCGCGGCATGGTTTCGGGGCGAGCTCGAGCCGTTCGCCCGCGAGGTCCTCAACGGCGCGCAGATCGTGGACCCGGGCGTCGCCGTGCGATTGCTCGATCAGCACGTCGCCCGGCGCGACGACCACTCGCGCCCGCTGTGGGGACTCGTGTGCCTGGAGCTCTGGAGGGCGCGCAGCGCATGAGGATCCTCGTCGTCTCGCAGATGTGGCCGGGGCCCGAGGATCCCGACCTCGGCGTCTTCGTCGCCCAGGTCGCGCGGGAGCTCGATCGGCTTGGCCACGAGATCGATCACGCCGTGCTCGACAGCCGCGGGGGCGGTCCCGCCCGGCACCTGCGACTGCTGGGCCGAACCGTGCGCGCCCGCCGGCCCGACGTGGTCTTCGCCCACTTCCTCGTTCCGACCGGGCTGAGCGCGCTGATCGGCTCGCGCGCGCCGCTCGTGGTCATGGCCCACGGCCAGGACGTCGCCAATGCCGAGCGCCGGTCGGCCGTTCGCGCGGCGACGGGGCTGGTGGTCCGACGGGCGGCGGCGGTCATCGCGAACTCGCGGCACCTGGCGAATCGTCTCGAGGTGCTGACAGGCGTGCGGGCCGACGTCGTCGACTGTGGAGTCGACCTCGATGTCTTCTCCCCCGAGCACCCCGCGGTGCGTTGGCCGGTCGAGGCAGAGGGTCCCCGCTTCCTGTGCGCGGGGTCGCTCGTGGACCGCAAGAACGTCGTGCGGCTCGCAGAGGCGTTCGGCACGCTGGGCGGGGGATCGCTGGTCTTCGTCGGGGACGGCCCGCTGCGCATGGATCTGGTGGCGCGCCCGCGCGTGCACCTCGCCGGCCGGGTGGCCCATGATCAGGTGCCGGGCTGGATCGCCGCCTGCGACGTGCTCTGCCAGCCCTCGCTCGTGGAGCCGTTCGGCCAGGCGGCACTCGAGGCGATGGCGATGGCCAAATCGGTGGTGGCCACGCGCGAAGGGGGTCCACCCGAGTTCGTTCCCCCCGAGGCCGGCGTTCTGGTCGATCCGCTGGACACCGCGGAGCTGGCGAGCGCCATGGAGCACGCCGCGGCGCTGCCCCGGCCCAACGACGCCGCCCGGCAGGCGGCGGCGCGCCACGACGCCCGCCGCCAGGCGGCACGGATGGCCGACATCCTCCTGCGGGCGGCGGGCGGCCCGTAGGCGGGATTCAGCGTCGAGTGGACACTTCGCGGGATTCAGCGTCGAGTGGACACTTCGCGGGATTCAGCGTCGAGTGGACACTTCGCGGGATTCAGCGTCGAGT
>JBBPZE010000042.1:0-24044 GCA_038199185.1 Solirubrobacterales bacterium | reverse complement strand
CTCGCGCGGCGGGCCCCGAGGTAGGCGGACGGCAGGGCCAGGCGCCCCGCGGTTCCGCAGATCACGCCGCTGTGGCGCCCGCTGCTCGCCAGTCCGAACACGTCGCGTTCGGAGATCGGCCGGCCGTGGGCGACGGGGGTCGCGCCGTGGCGGGCGCGGCCGCCGAAGGTGACGAGCTCGAGCGGGACGCGCTCCGCGAGGTCGGCCAGGGCGCCCACGCGATGGGGCGCGACGTGGTTGGTGACGAACAGGACCGGCTTCACCGCAGCGCATCCTCGTAGGCCTGCACGGTGGCTTTCCCGCAGGCCTCCCAGGTGAAGTGCTCCCGGACGGTCCGCCGGGCCGCCGCTCCGTCCGTGGCGGCCACGATGGCCTTCGCGAGGTCGTCGCCGGCGAGGAGGTGCATGCCGGGGCCGGCGGCGGCGATCTCCTCCGGGCCGGGCTCGCCGGCGCGGCCGACGGCGGGTAGCCCCCCGGCCATCGCCTCGATGTAGGCGACCCCGAACGCCTCGTCGGTGGAGGGCATGACGAAGACGCTGGCGGCGCGCGCGCGGGCAAGCGCCTGGTCGTGGGCAAGCTGGCCGGTGAACTCGACGCGCTGGGCGACGCCGAGGGTCTGTGCCTGCTCCTCGAGCGCCTCGCGCTCGGGGCCCTCGCCGATGATCACGTAGCGATGGCCCGGGAGGACGGCGAGCGCGCGCAGGACGTCGGCGTGGCGCTTGCGTGCGGCGAGGTGGGCGAGCGTGACGATCGTGTCGGGCGCGTGGTCGGGCTCAGCCTCGGGGATGTCGGTGCCGAGGTGGACGACGCGCGTGTTGGTGGCACCGAGGGCCCTGATGCGCTCCTCGATGCCGCGCGAGTTGGCCAGGACGAGGCGGCTGCGGGCAAAGACGCGGCGGATCCGCTCATCGCCATGGCGGGGGGCGGTGTAGAACACGTCGCCGCCGTGGACGGAGGTGACCAGCGGCGTGTCCGCGTCGCGGATCGCGTCACCCGAGGGAACCGCGTTGTGCGCGTGGATCAGGTCGTAGGGCCAGCGGTGCGCGAGGCGTTCCAGGGCCCGTTTGAGCGTGGGCGCGGCCGACGAGCCCCACGATCCGTAGCTGCGTGGTCGCGGAGGCGAGACGAACGGGACGTACTCGATGCTCAGGCCGTCGAGCTCGGCATGGCGCGGTTGGGCGAGCATCTCGCGCAGCGCGGAGAGCTTGTTGCGCTGCGCGCGCGCCGGCACCAGGCGGTGCAGGACCAGCACGCGGACGTCGGCGCCGGCGTCGCGGGCCGCCAGCGCCTGGCGGTGCGCCCAGATCCCGAGCACCGGATCGCGGTCGCGCGGGTAGAACTCGCTGACGACCGCGACGCGCACTCAGAGCTCGTCGGGTGTGACGACGAGACCGGTGCGGTCGGCGCCGCGCCGGAGGCGCTGGTCGACGGTAAGGAGTTTCGTGCCGAGCATCTCGGCCAGCGCCAGGTACTCGGCGTCGTAGGTCTTCGCCCAGCCCAGCTCGTCGGCCAGCCGCCACGCGACCTCATGCATCCCGGGCGGGTCCGAGCGCTCGATGGCCGCTTCACCGAGGCGCTGTCGCGTGGTCGCCGCCTGCTCGGCGGTGACCTCCTGGCGCCATACCGACGCGTGAAGCGCTGACAGCACCTCGGACCACATCAGCGAGGGCGCGAGGAACGAGCCGGACTGCGGGGCCATCGGCTCGTGGGCCAGACACAGCCACAGCGCTGCGCTCGCGTCGATGACCATCGTTTCAGTGGCCGTCGCGGGCGCGGCGCACCAGCCGCGCCCAGTTCGGCGCCGGCGTGCCGTCGGGGAACGTTCCCCATCCGCCTGGAGGAGCGTAGTCCTCGACGTCGGCGGGGTCACCCACGAGAGTCTGGAGCTCGTCTTCGTCGATCAGATGCTGCGTCCCGACCCGCTGAGACCGCAGGCGGCCCGCGCGGATCCAGCGTCGGATCGTCTCCGGGTTACGCCCGGTTCGCCGCGCGGCTTCCGGAACGGTAAGCACTGTCGTCGTATACTACAACAGCAGTTCTCAGCTCCTCAGCTGCCCTTGGAGTCCGACTCCTCGTCCGAGCCGTCGGAGTCCTGCGCCTTCTCCGGAGGGGGCGGCGAGGCGGCCGCCTCGGCCGCGGGAGGACCGGGCGGAGGTGTCCATGGCTCGGGTGGTGCCGGCGGAGGCGGCGGGGGTGAATAGGGCGCCGGGGTGTCAGGCGAGCCCTTGCGCTTCTTGACCGCCGCCGCGCCGGCGGCCGCCGCGCCGAGCCCGCCGAGGATCACGGGGAGCCGCTTGGGGACGATGCTCTGGAGGGCCTTCTTGATGCTCCAGCCCTTGGCCTGCTTCTTGACGGAATTCGCCCGCTTGCGTGCCGCCCTGGCCCTCTGGTCCGCGAGCCTGCGGGCCTTGTCGCGTTTGCTGGTCGATCGTTTCGGAAGCCTCATTGTCAGATCACCCTACCCGCCGCTCGAAGTCCTAACGTGCGATCTCGAAGGCCTTGCGGCGCCCCGGCCCGAAGCGGTAGATCGCGAAGTGGTGGTCGAAGGTCGCGACACGGTGAAGTCCCAGCCGGTGCATGACCGCGAAGCTGGTGCGGTCGACGAGCGAGAACGCCTGGTCCGGGAACTCCTCCCCGATCTCCATGGCACGGAGAAGGTCGCCGCGCCCCACGGGCTCGATGCGCAGGGAGCCGCTCACCAGCATGCCCAGCAGGCGCTCGCCGACGTGTCTGCCCTTGCGCCTCGTCATCAGCGCCCACAGCTCGATGAGCACCGCATCCGTGGTGAAGTGCCCCAAATCGGCGTTGGCGAGGACGCGCACGCTCCGCTCGTGGGCCGGGTCGTCGGGAACGGCCGCCGCGTAGAACGCCGACGTGTCGACGAAGAAGCTCACGGCTCGAGGAGGTGCCGGGTGCGCAACCCCTCCTCGTACTCCTCGTTGATCGCGTCAGCGATGATGTCGTCGTAGTCCTCCACCGCGATCGGTTCTCCCCCGGCGCCGGCCATTCCGAAGATCTCCGAGATGTCGCCCGAGGTCGAGCCGGAACCGAGCTCCTTCCGCACCGCCTGGCGGACGAACTCGGCCAGCGAGATGCCGAGGTCGTGGGCCCGGCTCTTCGCCTGGCGAAGCTCGAGCGGATCGAGCGAGATCTGCGTGCGCACCATCATGATGTAACCATCATAGATGTGCCGGGAGTTGCGCGGTACGCGACGATTCGCCCGTGATCCTGTTCCTCCACAACCGCTACCGGACCACGGGCGGGGAGGAGCGTGCCGTCGAGGACCTTCGCTGGCTCGTGCGCGAGCATCTGGGGGAGGACGCCGAGCTGCTCGACCGCGATTCAGCCGTGCTGGGGCGCTCGCGGGCGGCGGTGGCGATGCTGCGCGGCGGCGCCGATCCCGAGGACGTGTCGGAGGCCGTGCGACGGACGGGCGCCAGGGTCGTGCACGCCCACAACGTCAACCCCTCGTGGGGGTGGCGTGCGCTGGCCGCCGCGCGGGAGGCGGGCGCGCGGGTGGTCCTGCACCTGCACAACTACCGGCTGGTGTGCGCGGTGGGGACGTGCTTCAACTCGGGCGGCGAGGACTGCACGCGCTGCCAGGGCCGCAACACGTGGCCGGGCGTGCGTTTGAACTGCCGTGCCACCGGGCCCGAGGCGCTCGTCTACGGCGCGGCCCTGGCCGCCTGGCAGCGGCGGCTGGTCGTGCAGGTGGATGCGTTCGTCGTGCCGAGCGCGTTCGCCGCGACCCGGCTTCGCGCGCTGCACGCCCCGATCACCGAGCCCTTCGTGGTGCCGCACGTGGTGCGCTCGTTCGCGGCGTCGTCACGGGCAGGGGAGGGATCGCACGTGCTCATCGCCGGCCGGGTCGCGGTGGAGAAGGGCGTCGAGGTCGCGGTGGCGGCCTGTGAGGCAGCAGGGCTGCCGCTGGTCGTCGCGGGGGACGGGCCGCTGCTCGAGCCGCTGCGCGCCGCGCACCCGAGCGTGCGCTTCGCCGGGCGCGTCGGCGAGGAGGAGCTCGCCGAGCTGCGCGAGCAGGCCGCGCTGGCGATGGTTCCGTCGCGATCGGCCGAGACCTTCGGCCTGGCCGCGGCGGAGGCGATGGCGGCGGGCGTGCCGGTCGTGGCGAGCCGCATCGGGGCGCTGCCCGATCTCGTGGATCCCCGCGCCCTCACGACGCCGGGCGACGCGGCGCAGCTCGCGGCGGTCGCCCGAGCGCGGTTCGGCGACCAGGCGGCGGGCGAGGCCGGCCTGGCTGCCGTGCGCGAGCGCTGCGCCCCCGAGGCCGTGGCGGCGGCGCTGCAGGCGGTCTATGACGCGTGAGGTGCCGCCGGGCGATCGCCTCGCCACCGACGCCCTCGATCGTCTCGGCGCGCATGCCCGGCCACCGGCGTCCCGCGCCGCTGCGCGCGGCGGCGTGGCTGCCGATCGTGCGCCGGAACGTCTGGCTCACGGCGCGGCGATGAGGCCGCGCCGGGATCATGGCCCTAATACGCTCGGGAGGCCATGAGGGCCATCGTCACCGGCGGAGCAGGGTTCATCGGGTCACACCTCGTCGACGCGCTGCTCGAACGGGGCGACGAGGTGGCGGTCATCGACGACTTCTCCTCGGGCCGGGAGGCGAACCTGTCGGGCGCGACCTCGCGCGGCGCGAGCGTGTACGAGGCCGACGTCCGCGACGCGGCGCGCATGACCGAGATCTTCGGGTCGCAGCGACCGGACGTGGTCTTTCACCTCGCGGCGCAGATCGACGTCCGCGTCTCCGTCGCCGATCCCGCGCTCGACGCCCTCACCAACGTGGGCGGGACGATCAACCTGCTGGAGGCGGCGCGCGGCGTCGGGGCCCGCCGGTTCGTCTTCTCCTCCACCGGCGGAGCGATCTACGGGGAGACCGACGTCATCCCCACGTCGGAGACCGTCACGCCCGCGCCCATGGCCCCCTACGGCGCCAGCAAGCTCTGCGCGGAGCAGTACCTGGGCCTCTACAGTCGCCTGTTCGGCCTGGCCACGCTCGCCGCGCGCTTCGGCAACGTCTACGGCCCCCGCCAGGACCCGCACGGCGAGGCCGGCGTGATCGCGATCTTCTGCGGCAAGCTGCTGACGGGCGGGCGCCCGAAGATCTACGGCACGGGCGAGCAGACCCGTGACTACATCTACGTCGGCGACGTCGTGGCCGGGCTCATCGCGGCCGCCGACAGCGACGTCACGGGCGCCATCAACCTCGGCACCAGGGAGGAGACCTCCGTCCTGCGCCTGGTCGAGCTGCTCGCCGGCTTCGCCGGCGACGGCGGCTTCGCCCCGGAGTTCGCCGAGCTCCGGTTGGGTGAGATCGACCGCTCCTGCCTCGACGCCTCGCTCGCTCGCGAGGCCCTGGGCTGGAGCGCCCAGGTCCCGGTCGCTGAAGGGCTGCGGCTGACGTACGCAGCGGCGCAGTCAGGCTGAACGACCTCTCAGCGGCCCCGTGGCGGTTCAGGCCTTCCCGCCAAGCGCACGGCGGACCGTTTCGCCGTACCGCACAGAAACCGGGCAGCCACCGCGAGGACGGCCAGCAGCCAGGCCCCGCCGGTGGCATAGCCCGCGAGCACGTCGCTGGGATAGTGCTCGCCGATCGCGATCACCCCCGGACCGACGGCGACGACCAGCAGGGCGCAACCCGCGGCGGCGGTCCGGTGCCCGCCGCGCCAGGCCAGCCACGCGGTGAGGCCGAGGACCGAGGTGACGAACGCCGTGGTGCCGCTCGGGTAGTTGTCGTTGATCCCCGGGGCGACCAGCTGCGTGGGGCCGAACAGGGCTTTGAGCAACTTCGACAGGAGGAGCACCCCCGCGGCCCCGGCGACCAGCGCCGCCGTGGTGCGGCCGCGCTCCTCCCAGGCGCCCGCGATCAGCAACACCAGCAGGACGCCGGCGATCAACGGGTCGCCGAGGTAGGACATGAGGTTGGCGGCCAGGTTCGCGCCCTGCGGCAGACCTGACCGCATCGCCTCGGCCAGCCGTGCCTCCCCGGGGAAGGGGCCCACCTCTGTCAGGTAGAGGTAGCCGAGCACCACGAGGGCCAGCAGCGCGCCGGAGGCCGCGGCCAGGTGCCCGGGGCGCAGCGCGTCGAGATCGAGGCCGTCCCTCGGCGGGGGCGGATTCCCGGTTCTGGCCTCGGTTTCGACGTCCATGCAGAGCACCGTTTCACACCCGGACCGCATAATGGCCCGGTGGAAGACTTCGAGACGATCGGCATCGTCGGCCTGGGATACGTCGGGCTGCCGCTCGCCGTGGCGTTCGCCGAGGCCGGTGTGGGCGTCGTGGGCATGGACACGAGCGAGGATGTCGTCGGCGCGATCGCCCGCGGCGAGTCCTACATCGAGGACATCCCCTCGGCCCAGTTGCAGGCCGCCGCCGAGCGCATCTCGGCGACCACCGACGCCGGCGCACTGGCGGGAACCGACGCCATCGTCATCTGCGTGCCCACACCGCTCTCGGCCCAGCGCGAGCCCGACCTCGGGCCGCTGCTCGCCGCCGCCCATGCGGTCGGTGATCACCTGCGCCCCGGCCAGCTCGTCGTGCTGGAGTCGACGACCTATCCGGGTACGACCCGCGAGCAGCTCGTCCCGATCCTCGAGTCAAACGGCCTGGTGGCCGGGGAGGACTTCCATGTCGCGTTCTCCCCGGAGCGTGTCGATCCGGGTCGCACCGACTACACGTTGCGCAACACGCCCAAGGTCCTCGGAGGCCTCACGCCGGCCTGTGGGGACCGTGCCGCGGCTCTCTATTCCCTCGTGTGCGACAACCTCGTGCGGGTCTCGACCCCCGAGGCGGCCGAGCTGACCAAGCTGCTGGAGAACATCTTCCGCTCGGTCAACATCGCGCTGGTCAACGAGCTGGCCATGCTGTGTGACCGGATGGACATCGACATCTGGGAGGTCGTCGACGCCGCGGCGACCAAGCCCTACGGCTTCATGCGCTTCGACCCGGGGCCCGGCATGGGCGGCCACTGCCTGCCGGTCGATCCCTTCTATCTGTCCTGGAAGGCGCGCGAGGTCGGCTTCGCCACCGAGTTCATCGAGCTGGCGGGCAAGGTCAACCAGCACATGCCGGAGTACTGCGTGGAGATGATCGTGCGCGCGCTGAACGAGCAGAGCCGGCCCGTCAAGGGCACTCGCATCACGCTGCTCGGCGTCTCCTACAAGGCCGGCGTGGGCGACATGCGCGAGTCACCCGCGCTGAAGATCGGCCGGATGCTGCAGGAGCTGGGGGCCGACCTGCGCTACCACGACCCCTACGTGGAGGAGGTGGCGGAGCTCGGCCTGCGCGGGATCTCGCTCGACGAGGGGCTCGACGCAGCCGAGGCCGTGGTCATCATCACCGCCCACCCCGACGTCGATCACGAGGCGGTCGCGCAGCGCGTCCCGCTGGTCGTGGACTTCCGCGGCGTCACCCGGGGCGTGGCGGGCGATCACATCCGGCTGCTGTGAGGCGTCGGGCGAAACGCCCGTCTGGGCTGCGAGCGGATTCAGTCGAGCAGCTCGACGCGGACGTCGAGCCGGTGGTAGGTGTCCAACGCGCGCCGGTCACGAGTGGCCAGAGGAAGGTTGTGCTCGACGGCGACCGCACCGACGAGCGCGTCGTAGACCGCGCCGCCCGTGATCCTCAGGTCGAGGAGGTCCGACAGCAGGCGTTCAGCCGCGGCGGCACCGAGGAAACGGCCGTGAGGGAAGTTCGTCGCGATGAGGCGCGTGACCGCTGACGGCGTCCGGCGCGCCGGTGGCGGAAGCCTCGTCAACACCGACAACGTCTCGAAAGCGGCGTGGCCGGCGAGGCCCAGGCTGTGGCCGGTCAGCGCCTCGGCGGTGACGGCGTGGTGCGTGTGATCGGCAACGACGAGGGCGACCGCCACACTCGTGTCGACGAGCAGGTCCGGCGTGCGGTCAGCGCTGATCGCCATGGCGCAGCGCGCGGACGGAGTCGTCGTCGAGCGCTGCTCCAGCCGATGGGATGACGAGGAAACCGCCGCGCTCCTGGAGCGCCTCGCCGGCCAGCGGTTCCACGCGCAACGCGGCACCATCGGCGGTCACCTCGACCGCGCCCGGGCCCATCCCGAGATGGTCACGCAGCGCCTTGGGGATCACCAGGCGACCTGCCTTGTCGATGGTTGCGCGCATGGTTGGAGGCTACCATCGTTCTTCGGGAACGACGACCCTCGGCCCGGGCGGCCGGCCTCGACGCCCGCGCGAGGATCTGACGCGACGAACACGTCACCTTCCCTCACATAGCGACGGAAACGTCGAACTCGTGGCTCAGACGACGGTGATCGTGCCCGGTTCGCCGTCGACGAGGCGGCCGATGCGGCGACCCGGTCGACCCTGATCCGGGTTGATCTGAACCGCGTCCGTTGCCGGTGGGCTGTGCGGAACGCGGCGTGTTCTTGCTCTCCTCCGGTCGCCGTCAACCCTGCCTAGGATGGACCGGGTGAAACGCGCCCTCGTCACCCTCTGCCGGCGAGGGCGGTCCGTCTCACGCCGGGCACGGGCCGGCGTCAGTCACCGGCTTTCGCGACGTCACCCGGAGGATGGCGCGCCACCACCGGCGCCCGCGACGAGCGAGATGGAATGGCCGGAGCTCGGTGATGAAGTCGACGCTGCGTACTTCGATGAGATCTACCGGCGCAGTTCCGATCCATGGCGCTACGCCGAGGACGACTACGAGCTCAACAAGTACCGCAAGCAGATCGATTGGCTGACCGACGGCGGGGCGCGCCGCTTTGGCAGAGGGCTCGAGGTGGCCTGCTCGATCGGTGTGTTCACCCGGATGCTGGCCGAGGTGTGCGACGAGGTTCGCGCCTTCGACATCTCCTCAACGGCCGTCGAGCGTGCCCGCGAGAACCTCAGAGGCGTCTCCAACGTCGAGCTTGCGGTGGAGAAGTTCCCCGACCGGGCCACGCAGGACCCGGCGGCCTACGACGTGATCACGGTCGCCGAGGTTCTCTACTACTTCGACCTCCGCAGCCTGCTCGAGGCGGTGAACTGGATCGGGGACGCAGTGGCTTCGGGTGCACGCGTGATGGTCGTCAACTTCGCGTACCCGGACCGTGTCGGCTTCGGTGGTGAGGTCGTCCACGACATCCTGGCCAAGGAGCTCAGGCACTGCCGGCTGCGTGGAGAGCGCTGGCCGTTGACGGGCGATGACGGCCAGGGGCGCGCCTACCGCATGGATCTCTTCGGGCCCGCCTGACCCCTCGTCGGGGCGTGCGTCAGCCGTGGAGCACGCTGCTCTGCGTGCCGGCGCCGACCGCTCGCGGCTCCATCCCCTGGCTGCGGATCGCCTCGACCAGCGGTGCGACGAGCTCCGCGGTGGCCTGCGGGGTGTCGCGCCTCGCCCCCGGCCCGATGGCGTCGTGCATGAGGACGACCGCGCCGGGGGTCAGCTGCGGGACCACCCGCTCGAGCATCCCGGGCGCGGTCTGCCCCGCCTGCCAGTCGACCGTGTCGATCGACCAGAGCACGAGCTGCAGGCCGTGCTCGGCCGCCAGCGCGCGCGTGGTGTCGGTGATGATCCCGTGCGGTGGGCGCCACAGCCGCGGACGGTGCGGCGCGAGCAGCGCGAGCGCCTCGGCGGTGTCGGTCTCGCCGGGATGCTCGTCGTGGCGCAGGTGCAGGTTGCCGTGCAGGCCCACCGTGTGGCCCTGGGCGACCATGCGGGCGACGAGCTCACGGTGGTATGCCGCGCGGCAGCTGAGGACGAAGAACGTCGCGGTCACACCGGCACGCTCGAGCTCGTCGAGGACGCGTGGGGTCCACCGCGCGTCGGGACCGTCGTCGAACGTCAGCGCCACGGTGGGCGCAGGGGCTAACCGGATGAACCTCAAGGACATGGGGCTCGTGACAGAGCCCCATGTAGATCAGCGCTTGCGGCGTCGAACAACACGAGCCGAGCATAACCGTGCCGTGATGTTGACCAAACGGGAACCCCCACCTCCGTGGTCAGCCGGCGAGCGACGCCCGGCCCGGGCCGCAGATCACTCTCCCGGGGCCCGCTCGGTCCGCAGGCCGGCGAGCACACGCGTGCGCAGGCCGCGGCGCCCCTCGGGAGGTTCGGCCGGCTCCGGCGCCGCGGCCGGCTGACCCGGCGGGAAGTGCGGTGCCTGCGGCCGCGGGCCGTCGTCGACGACCTCGACGGTCACGCGCAGCGGCTCCACGCCACGCACGGAGAACCACGCGATCCGCTCGCAGAGCATGTCCCACTCGAGCCGGTAGGTCCCTGGTTCGGGCGGGGTCCAGAGCCCGGCCGTGACGGTGGCCTGCTCACCCGGGTGCAGGGCGTGCGGGAGCAGCGAGATGTCGCCCTGCGGGATCACCACCTGCCCCTCCTCGGTGAACCAGCGGTAGGAGAGCAGCACACGGCCGACCACCTGGCCGAGCGAGCGCCAGGTCGCGGCGCTCGTGTTGCGGACCGTCACGGACGTCGTGTGGCCGCGATTGGCAGCGAGCCGCGCGGGCGTGTCGTGCCCGAGATACTGCGCGCCCCAGATCGGCGGGTCGGCCGATCGTTCGGCGATGTGCGCAAACAGGTCCCCGGCGGTGACGTCCACCGGTGCCGGCCGCTGGCCGGCCGTGCGCCGCCGTTCGGCCGCCCGCCCCGATGCCCGCTCGGTGGGAGGGGCGCCGATCACGCCAGGCGGCACGTGGGCCAGCTCGATGGTGGCGAGGTAGTCCTCGTAGACGTAGTACTCCTCGCACGTCGCCACCTCCGGCCCGTCGCGACGGTACCGCGCGGCGACCTTGGCCTCGCGGGCGGCACGATCGCGCAGCGCGAGGTCGAGGTGGTAGATGGCGAAATCGGGGCCCTCGAGCGCGCGGCCCTCGCCGAAGACCTCCCACGAGCCGTGCGCCTCCGCGCTGTGACGGGCCAGCCCGTCGACGTTGCGAAACAGCCGGGTGGCGCGATTCGGCCACCAAGAGAACTGCCGGATCCAGCGGTGCCCTCCGCCCTCGTGTGTCACCAACCAGCGCATCGGCAGGTGGTAGTGCGAGTAGCGGCGGTCGGCCATCAGCTCGGGAAGCCGATCGGCGAAGCCCGGCGCGAGCAACTCGTCGTCGAGCATCAGCACCCAGTCGCCGGTCGCCTGGGCCGCGGTCCAGCTGTAGGCAGGACTGCCGATACCGGGCAGCTCGGCAATCGCGACGACGTCGGCCAGTTCCCGGGCGAGCGCGATGCTTGCTGGGTCGACGCGGGCATCGAGGGTCACGATGAGCTCGTCGGCCACGTCGAGGGCTCGCAGGATCCACGGCTCGAGGCGGTCGGGGGAGGCGTTGGTGACCGTGAACACGCTCAGGCGCATCTCGCGATGACGCTACCGGCCGTGGCTCACCGCGGCCGAGGCCATCCCTACGATTGACCGCGTGAAGCGCGCACTCATCACCGGCATCACCGGCCAGGACGGCTCATTTCTCGCCGAGCAGCTGCTCGCCAAGGGCTACGAGGTCCACGGCGTCGTCCGGCGCTCCTCCTCGTTCAACACGGAGCGCCTCGACCCGATCTACCGCGACCGCCACGAGGAGGGCGTCAAGCTCTTCCTGCACTACGGCGACCTCCAGGACTCCAGCCGCCTCGTGCGCCTCCTCTACGAGCTGCAGCCCGACGAGGTCTACAACCTGGCCGCCCAGTCGCACGTCCGCGTCTCCTACGACATCCCGGAGTACACCAACGACGTGACCGGCATGGGCGCCGTGCGCATGCTCGAGGCGATGCGCGAGGCCGGCGTCAAGGCGCGCTACTACCAGGCCTCGAGCTCGGAGATGTTCGGCTCGACGCCGCCCCCGCAGGACGAGAGCACGCCGTTTCACCCGCGCTCGCCCTACGCCGTGGCGAAGGCGCAGGCGTTCTGGATCACGGTCAACTACCGCGAGTCCTACGGGATGCACGCGAGCAACGGGATACTCTTCAATCACGAGTGCCTCGCGGCAAGCACGCCCCTGATGGTCCGCCGCCGGGGTACCGCCGGCGTGCTCACGCCGCCCGACCTCGTCCGCCTTCAGCGCAAGGGGCCGTCCGTCCAGCAGTTCGAGCCCGACGACCTGCTGCAGGTGTGGGACGGGCAGGAGTGGACCTTCGTCACCGGTATCACGGCGACGCGCCGTCGCCGGCTCGATCCGGACCATCGCCTGCTGTCGATCGAGACGCGGGCGGGCGCGGTGGACGTCACCGCGCACCACCACATGCTCGACGACGGCTTCGAGCAGGTCCCGGCACGCGACGTCGATGAGGGCGACCGTCTCGCCCTGGCGGCGGAGATGCCCCCAGTGGAGGGCTGGTCGGCGGTCACGCCGGAGCTAGCCGGATTGTTGGGCTATCTCGCGGGCGATGGCTACGTGTCGCGCGGGGGCAGAACCGTTCGTTTCACCAACAACGACGAGGGTGCTCGGTTCCTCGTCACGCAGCTGTGGTCGAAGTGCTTTCTGGGCACCGCCACGGAGAGCGTCGGGCGGTCGGGCTTCGTCGCCGCCAACGAGGTCGTCCACCTCAACCTCTGCGGTGTGCCGGCCATCGGGCCCTGGCTACGTGAGCAGCTCTACACGCCAACCGCCCACAAGCAGGTGCCGCCCGTTGTGCTGAACGCCGACCAGGCAGCACGAGATGCCTTCCTTGGCGGCTACTACGCGGCCGACGGTCTCAAGAAGGGCAACGGCATGTCGGTCAAGACCAACAGCCCCGTCCTGGCCCAGGGCCTCTGCTGGCTCTACCACCTCGCCGGCCAGCCCTCCTCGGTCTACGTCGAGCATCGCAACGGCGTGCCCTACTACCAGCTCAACCTCGCCTCGCGGGTGAAGGTCGGCGCCAAGGGCGAGCACCTCCGACGCGATCCCGCCGAGGTGCGCAAGATCGTCGACTCGTCCGTCGCGGACGACGAATGGGTCTTCGACATCGCGACCGAGAGCGGCGTGCTCTGCGCCGGCGTCGGTCGGATCGTTGTCCACAACTCCGAGCGCCGCGGCGAGACCTTCGTGACCCGCAAGATCACCCGCGGGCTGGCCGCCATCCACCTCGGCCTGCAGGACAAGCTGTTCCTGGGAAACCTCGACGCGAAGCGCGACTGGGGCTACGCCCCGGACTTCACCGACGCGATGTGGCGAATGCTCCAGCACGACGAGCCCGACGACTACGTGATCGCCACCGGTGAGATGCACACGGTGCGAGAGTTCCTCGACGCGTCCGCCGCGCTCCTGGACATGGACTGGGAGAAGCACGTCGAGTTCGACCCCCGCTACCTGCGCCCGGCGGAGGTCGACGCCCTGCAGGGCGACCCGGGCAAGGCGAAGGACAAGCTCGGCTGGGAGCCGACGACGATGTTCAGGGACCTCGTCAGGATCATGGTCGAGGCCGACGTCAAGGCCCTCGAGGACCAGCTCGCGGGGCGCAGCATCCGGGTCGGCGAGCGGCACGGCTGAGCCGGTCACTACAACATCTGACGTGCAGTAGTAGACTAGTCGCATGGCTCCGGATCTGCTCGACATCCGTGCTGCTGCGGCGCTGACCGGGCGGCATCCGGAAACGGTCCGGCGCTGGGTCTGGACGGGAAAGCTGCGCGCGCAACGGCGCGGCCGCAGGCTCCTGGTGCACCGGGCCGAAGTCGAAGCGCTCGGGCGAGCGCGCCAGGCCGACACGACCCTTGCGGCGTGGCGGGACCGCGCCCGAGCACATCGCGCCGAGACCCCCGCGAGCGCTCAGGCGCGCAGCGCGGCTGATCTGGTCCTCGGCGATCGAGTCGAGCGCTCGGGCGAGACCCGTGCCGGTCGTTGACGCGAGCGTGGTGGTCGACTGGGTCGCGCCGAGCGCAGCTGAGGCGCCGGCCGCGGTGCACTTCCTCGACCGGCTCGTGGGCGACAGCGCGCCGATCCTGGCGCCCAGGCTGATCCTCGAAGAGGTCTCCAACGCCCTCCTGACCGGGATCCGGCGGGGGCGCTGGACAGGGCCGGAGGCGGATCGTGCGCAGGTGCTACTCCATGAACTCCCTGTCGAGCTCGCGGACACGCCGCGTGACCTCGAGCGTGCGTGGCACCTGTCGCGGCGCTACGACGACCATCCGATCTACGACATGCTCTACGTGGCGTTGGCCGAACGCCGCGAGACACTGTTCGTGAGCGCGGATGCCGCGCTCCGCCGGCGCCTCGTGGGTCTTGACTGGGTCGTTGGCCCGGAGCACGGTTCCTCGTGACTAGCCTGACGTCGATGGTTGAGCCCAGCCGCGAGTTCTGGGACGGCAAGGCGGTCACCGTGACCGGCGGCGCTGGCTTTCTCGGCAGCGCGCTGACGCGCGACCTGCGCGACCTCGGTGCGCAGCTGCGCATCATCCGGTCGGCCGAGCACGACCTGCGCGATCCGGACGCCACCCGCGACGCGGTCGGGGGCGCCGAGGTCGTCATCCATCTGGCCGCCAACGTGGGCGGCATCGGCTACAACCGCGCCAACCCGGCTCCGCTGGTCTACGACAACCTGATGATGACCGCCAACATCTTCGAGCAATCCCGCGCCGCCGGGGTGCCAAAGCTCGTCTCCGCCTGCACGGTGTGCGCCTACCCGAAGTTCGTCGAGGCCCCGTTCAGCGAGGACAACCTCTGGATGGGCTACCCGGAGGAGTCCAACGCCCCCTACGGGCTCGCCAAGAAGATGATGCTCGTGCTCTCCGACGCCTACCGCCGGCAGTACGGCTTCGATTCCTGCGTGCCGATCGTGGCCAACCTCTACGGCCCCAACGACAACTTCGATCTGGAGAACTCTCACGTCATCGCGGCGATGATCCGCAAGTACGTCGAGGCGCAGGAGCGCGGCGACGAGCGGGTGACGCTGTGGGGTACGGGTACACCGTCGCGGGAGTTCCTCTACGTCGACGACGCGGCGCACGCGCTGCTGCTCGCGGCCGAGCGGCTGGATGTCTCCGACCCGGTCAACGTGGGAACGGGCACCGAGACCCGGATTCGCGAGCTGGCCGACACGATCGAGCGCCTCGTCGGCTACGCAGGCGAGACGGTCTGGGATGCGTCGCGGCCCGACGGCCAGCCCAAGCGATTTCTGGACGTGACGCGGGCCCGCGAGCTGATGGGCTTCGAGGCCGAGGTGGCGCTCGAGGACGGCCTGGCGCGGACCATCGAGAGCTTCCGCCGGCAGGGCGTCGCGGCCTAGGCCTGTCGTGCCGCGCGCTCTGATCACGGGGATCGCCGGCCAGGACGGTTCCTATCTCGCCGAGCTGCTGCTCTCGAAGGGCTATGAGGTCTTCGGGATCGTGCGCGGCTCGCCCACCGGGCACTACGAGAACCTGACGGCCGTTCGCGACGACGTGACGCTGCTGCAGGCCGACCTGCTCGACCAGATCACGCTGCTCGGTGCGATCACACAGGCGGAGCCCGACGAGCTCTACAACCTGGCCGCGACGTCGTTCGTCCCCGCGTCCTGGCGCCAGCCCGTGATGACCGCCCAGTTCACCGCCGTGGGCGTGACGTTCATGCTCGAGGCGGTCCGCATCACCAACCCGCAGATTCGGATCTATCAGGCCTCCACGTCGGAGATCTTCGGCGCGACGACCGAGTCGCCCCAGACCGAGTCATCGCCGTTTCGCCCGCACAACCCGTACGCGGTGGCGAAGCTCTACGGGCACCTGATGGTCGCCACCTATCGCGAGCACTACGGGCTGCACGCCTCCAGTGGAATCCTCTACAACCACGAATCGCCGCGCCGGCCGCCGGAGTTCGTCTCGCGCAAGATCACGCGCGCGGCCGCGGCGATCAAGCTCGGGTTGGCCGACGAACTGCGGCTGGGCGACCTCGAGGCGACGCGCGACTGGTCCTTCGCCGGCGACGTCGTCGAGGCGATGTGGCTGATGCTCCAGCAGGAGGTTGGGGACGACTACGTCGTCAGCTCCGGGGTCTCGCGGACCGTGCGCGACATGGTCCGCACTGCCTTCGCGTGTGTCGACCTCGACTACGAGCGCCATGTCGTGAGCGATCCAGAGTTCGTTCGTCCTCCGGATCCGGTACGACTGCTGGGAAATCCCTCTCGGGCGCGGGAGCGACTGGGCTGGATGCCGAGGACGGACTTCGGGGAGATGATCGGCACAATGGTCGAGCAGGATCTACGAGAACTGGCAGCCGAGCCCGTGCGTAATTGACGCGCCGACACTCAGGAGGCTGAAACAGACATGCACGAGCGGATCCACTCCACCGTCCGATCGGCCCCCTCGCGCACCGGGATCCGGGCTTCCCAGGCGAGCATCCGTTGGGCTTTTGAGACGTCGGGCCAGCGGCGCTTGACGTCCACCGCGTAAGTCGGTTGGTGTTCCAGCGCGAAGGCCTCAGGATCGCGTCCGCACGCCTCCCAGATCACACGGGCAATCTCCGCGACACTCATCTCCTCCGATGCCGAGATGTTGAAGTCCTCGTTGAGGCCGGCGGCCGAGGACATCGCCGCGACGATCCCGTCGGCGATGTCGTCGACGTAGGTGAGGGTTCTCGTCTGGGTTCCGTCACCGAAGATGGGCAGTGGCTGCCCCGGGGTCAGTTCGAGGGTCTTCCTGATGAGGTCGGGAACGACGTGCGCGATGCCCGGCTCGGACTCGGGCTCCTCGCCCGGTCCGTAGGCGTTGAAGGGCCGGCAGATGGTGAACGGCAGCCCGTGCTCGTCGTGAGCGGCCCGGCAGTAGACCTCGCCGGTCAGCTTGGAGAACCCGTAGGCCGACTGCGGGACGGGGCAGTCGGGGAGGTAGGACTCCGGCGTGGGGAACTGGTCGGCGCGCTCGAAGACCATGGATGAGCTGACGTAGACGAAGCGTTCCACCGCGTGGTCGAGCGCGGCTCGCACGACGCTGTTGTACAGCGCGGTGTTGACCTCCGTGAGCGTGTGCGGAAGTTTGTGAAAGTTGGCGATCCCGCCCACGATCGCGGCCAGATGGATGACGTGGCTGCAGCCCGCCATCGCCTCGCGGGTGGCGCCGATGTCCCGCAGGTCGGCCGACCGCACCTCGCAGCCCTCGCGCATCCAGCTCGGCGCGTCGCGCTGGTCGGCCACGCGCACCTCGTAGTCGGGGTCTCTGAGCAGGCGGCGGACGACGGCCGAGCCGATCGTGCCCGCTCCACCGGTGACCAACACGCGGCTCACGCGTGCGACAGGGCGAGCGCTTCGCTGGCGTAGACGAAGACCTGTCCGGCGCCCCAGCAATCCCAGGGGTCCACGAGAAGACAATCGTCGCCGGCATGGCGCGAGAGCTCGATCAGGCAGTCCGGCTCGCAGAACACGCTGTGGTTGGTGGCCATCACGATCGCTGCGGCGTTGTCGACCGCTTCCTCGAACGACTGCGTCGGCGTCGGGACCATCGGGTCGTGGACCGCCACGTCGGCCAGTTCGCGCTCCAGCAGCCGGACCAGCTTGTGCGCGAGGGAGTCACGCTCGTCGTCGGTGTCCGCCTTGAAGGCGAGGCCGAGCACGGCCACCTTGCGCCCGGACAGGCTCCCGAGGCGGCGCTTCATCCCCTCGACCAGGAAAAGCGGGACCGACTCGTTGACCCGCGAGACCGCGAGCAGCATCCCGGGGGCGTGCGAGCGTTCCTCCGAGAAGGCGAAGTCCTTGCGCAGGCAGGTTCCCGCGGTCAGCCCGGGCTGGGCGATCCCGCCGCGCGGGTAGTCACGATTGATCAGGTCGATGACCTCGAAGACATTTGCGCCGTACTGCTCGCAGTCCATCATCAGCAGGTTGGGTAGAGCGAAATGCGTGTAGCGCAGGATGTTGGTCCAGATCTTCGCGAGCTCGGCCTGGGCTGGCGTCGTCTGGCGGATTGGTGCGTCGAAGGTTCCAAAGAGCTCGCCCACGCGATCGCCCGACTGCGGACCGACGCCGCCGATCAGGCACGGCAGGGTGTCGATCTCCTCGAAGAAGCGGCCGGCGGCGATTCGCTCCGGGGCGTGGGCGACGAAGACGTCCTCGCCGATGGTGAAGCCGCGTCGCTTCGCCAAATAGCCGGCGACGAAGTCGGTCGTGCCCGGAGCGATGGTCGAGCGCAGGACGACCGAATGCCCGGGCCGCAGGACCGGTAGAAGCTCGTCGAGCACCGCTCGAATCTCCGACATGTCGATTTCGATGTGCGAGAACGACGGCGTCCCGACCGTCAGCACGATGTGCTCTGCGGCGGCGGCGTCAACCACCGCGCTGCTCAACGAGAGTCGCCCGGTCTCCTGCACGCTGGCGAGCGCATCGTCACCGCCCTCCTCGTGGAAGGGCATGCGCCCATCGCGCAGGGCGGCCAACCGGCCGGCATCGCGGTCGACGCCGATCACGCGCCGGCCCCGGTCGGCAAAGCTGAGCGCCAGGGGCAGTCCGACTCGGCCCAGGCCGATGACCGAGACGTCCGCGTCCATGTCGCCAGGCTAGCGCCGCAGGCCGCGCGCGTGCGGGCCCGAGCGTGCGTACTGGCGAACAAACCCGTAGACAAAACGCGGGTTGTAACGGGCGTAGCGACGCCAGAGCCGGCGTGGCTCGTGGGCGAGCCGGAACAGCCACTCCATGCCGAGGTCCTGCATCCACCCCGGAGCCTGCGGGACGAGTCCGGCGTGGAAATCGAACGCGGCGCCGATGCCGACGAGAAGCGGTGCCTCAAGGTCGGCGCGCATCGCCGCCATCCACTTCTCCTGCTTGGGCTGGCCCGTGCCGACCCAGACCACATCGGCCCCCGAGCGGTTGATCTCGGACTTGATCCAGACCGATTCGGTTTCGCTCGGCGGTCGATAGGGCGGCGAGTAGCCCCCGACGATCTTCAGGCCCGGATGCCGGCGGCGCAGTTGCAGTGCGAGCTCGACGAGGGCGCCCTGATTGCGACCCCCGTAGAGGAACATCTTCACACCGGTCTGCGCCGAGCGCGCGCAATAGCGATCCATGAGCTCGGGCCCGTAGACGCGGGAGGCATCGTCGTGCCCCAGCGCGCGCATCGCCCAGACCAGCGGCTGCCCATCGGGCACCGCGAGGGCCTGCGAGACCGCCGCCCGCGTTTCCGGGTCCTCCTCGGCAACCATCACCAGATGAACGGCGGCAGCGGTGAGGCAGGCACGATGGCGCGAGGCGACGACATCGTCCATCCACGTCATGGTCTTCTCGTAGTCGGTGATCGCCAGCGCGGTGCCGACGACCCCGACGGTCGGTAGCTCGGGTGGGGCAGCCGCTCCGGCTTCCGGCCCGCTCGCCTGGCGAGACATGTCCGAAGTCATGTTCTCCGACTCAAACGCCTGAGACCGCAAGAAGTCTCGCATCCTTCCGTCTTGCCCAGAGGTCGCCGGTGTCAACCCACCCCGCGCAGGCGCCGCAGGTCGCGCATGCGCGCGTAGGCAAAGACGATCAGCCGGCTCAAGGAGCTGCAGCCTAGGGTCAGGGGGCTACTTTTCGGCCTCGATGCCGCTGAGGAGCCTGTGGGCGGCCGGCTCCTCTCGCTCGGTCTCCAGACGCTGATGTCGCTCTTCCAGCAGCGCCAGGCGCTGGGCCAGGACCTTGATCTGATCGGAGTGGCGCGAGATCGTGGCGGAGAAGTGCAGCAGGAGCGCCAGGATGAATCCGAAGGCCACGAAGAACAGCGCGTTGGGCGGGTAGGCGATCCCGAAGAGATCGGCGATCTGCTGCAGCGCACCCCGCCACGCCGCGAGCCCGAGCAGGACGATCGAGCTGAACAGCCACAGCAGGGCATAGCGCTCGAGCAGGCGCCGGCGGCGCACGAGTTCGAGCACGAAGAAGAACAGCGCGCCCGCGGCGATGACCGCGACGATCTGGATGCGGTTGTCCATCAGATTCCGTGCTCCATCGCGACCGGTGCGTCCCCGCCCGGCAGGGGGACCGGCCGAGCCCGCGCGAGGCCGACGAACAGCGCCAGCAGCACCTTCACCATGTAGTACGCCGACTTGCCCGAGCGGATCGACGAGACGCCGCCGCCGCGCTCGTGCATGCGCACCGGAACCTCGCGCATGCGCAGGCGGTGGTGATGCAGCATCAACACGGCTTCGACCTCGGGGTAGTCGTGCGGGTAGTCGCCCGCGAAGAGCAGGATGGCCCGCCGGTTGTAGAGCCGGAACCCGGACGTCGGGTCGCTTACGCGCTGGCCGACCATGCGGCTGAGGAGCAACGCGAAGATGTGGATGCCCGTGCGGCGGCTGATGGGAGCGGGGTAGCAGTAGTCGTCATCGAGGAATCGTGAACCGCAGACCATGTCCACGTCGGGGCTCTCCTCCATGGCGGCCACCAGCTTGTGCAGCTCGGAGGCATCGTGCTGGCCGTCGGCGTCGACCTGGACCATTCGGTCATAGGCGTTCTCCCTGGCGAAGACGAAGCCCGCCTGAACCGCTCCCCCGATCCCGCAGTTGAACGGAAGGCGAACGACCGCCGCGCCCGCCTCGGCGGCCAGCCGGCTGGTGTCGTCGGTGGACCCGTCGTCGACGACGACGATGTCGAACTCGGGGGTCCAGCGACGGAGACTCTCGATCACGGCGGTGATCGTGACCTGCTCGTTGTAGGCCGGAACGACAGCGATGGATCGTGGCTCCCGCGTCATGTCCAAAGTGCAAACGCCGCCCGCCGAGAAAAGTGGCGCGAACCGGACGAAGCAACGCGTTCAGCGTAGTCAGTCGCCCGGCTCGCCGATTCCGTCGCTGAACGCCGCCAGGGGCCGCGGGACTCGTCTCGATGTCTCCAGCAATCCCGCGGCGGGCCGGTGGATCACGTGGCCGGTGCCGCTCCGCGGAGGTGACCTGGCCCGACCTGCTCGAGTCGCAGCTGCGCGAGCTCGCCCTCGAGCTGCTCGATCTCGCGTTGCTGGGCAACGACGAGGGCGGTGCCGGCCCGATCCTGGCCCGCGTGGAACCGGTGCGGATCGATGGCTCGCAGGAAGAGCTCGATCCGGTTGCGCTCCATGCTCTCCAGCAGTTCGTTCTCGTGGAGCGGCCCGACGATAGAGCGGACGTCGGAGGCCCACGGGGCGTCAGCCCGAAACAGCAGACCGAGGCCGAAGATCGCCGGGACGCGCAGGAAGGCCAGACCGTCTCGCTCCGCCAAGAGGTCCTCGACCGCTGTCAGCACGCCGTTCTCCGCGCCGCCCTCGTGCTTCGCGTATGCGAACGCGTTCTCGCCGCGAAAGCCGCCCCCGCGCACGAGCCCGGGATTGCCGGGCTCCACGCCGCCGTCATAGGAGAAGGGCTGGCGGTGCGTGGCGGGGATGTCGTTGGGCTCGTAGTAGAGGTCGCGCCGCGCCCATGGCCAGGCGACGTCGTGCAGGAAGACCAGCGGCGCGTCATCGCCCGCGAACGCGTGGCGCAGCTCGGCCGACACGCACCAGTGGTTGTGGTCACCGTCGATGAAGTAGGCGTCGAAGGGCGCGAGCCCCTCGAGGGCATGTGGGCTCTTGCCCTCGATGAGCTCGAGCCCGAGGTCGCGCTGCAGGAGGCGGTGCTCCTCGCACGGCAGCGGCTCGATCGCCGTCACCGAGCCGCCTCGCTCCGCCGCCCACGCGCACAGCTCGCGGGTGAAGGTCCCGGCCTCGCTGCCGATCTCCAGGATCCGCCGCGCGCCCGCGGCCTCGAGGCTCGGGAAGATCAGCGAGGAGAACTCCCGGAGGGAGTGCAGGAGCAGCGGCGTGTCGCTCATCGGGACAGCCTCTTGAACAGACGTAGCGGCCTCGTGATGCGCCAGCTCAGCGACGCGCGCATGTCGGCCATGATCCTCTCGAGCGCCTCGACCCGGACGCCGGCCTCCTCGACGGAGCGCAGGCGGCCCGGCGTGGGCAGCAGCTGGCTGATCGGCAGGATGGCAAAGCCGCAGCGGACGTCGACCCGGAAGATCGTGCGGGGCGTCAGCGCGCGCAGGTCGAGTCGCAGCTCGGGGGCGATGCTGTGGACGACGAACACGTTGGGGTTCAGCACGAAGCAGTTGTCGCGCGCGAGCCGCCCGAAGTCCTCGGGCCGCTGGAGGTCGAGCACGAGCGGCTCGCGTTCGCCCTCGGCGAGGCACCGCAGCTCGAGGTAGTCCAGCCGCAGCACGCACGGCTTCTCGGAGGGGCGGATGACGAGCTCGTGCACGGCGCCCGCGGTGATCTGCCCGAAGACCTCGCTGAGGCCCAGGCGGTTGCGCCTGGGCGTCGTGACCACGGCGCTCCCCGGTGCCACGTCGGCGCCCCGAGCCTCGAGGCGGAACCGCCCCGTTTCGACCTCCGAGGCCAGGCTCTGCCACGGAAGCTCGCCCGCGGCCGCCGCCGCGTAGAGCTCCGCCAGCGCCGGGTCGGCGCGCGCGGCGAGGCCGGCGGGCCAGTAGAGCTCCTCCATCGGCACGCGTGGCAGCTGCTCAGGGGCGAGGTGACGCAGGCGGGCGACGTGGCGCAGGTCGGCGATCTCCTCGGCCCGGTCCGAGCCCTGGTTCTCGTCGTGGCTCCAGCTGCCCAGGAGCGTGGCCTCCATCTCGGTCGGCGCCTCGAGCTGGCGCAGCAGCAGGGGGCGCAGGACGTGGGCACCCCCGCTGAAGGAGGGGAGCTTGGCCGGCATCGCCGCCCGGTAGCGCGACCACTCCCGCTGGAAGCTCTCCACGCCCTGGCGCAGCGCCCCCGCCTCGACCATCTGCAGCCGGTCGTGCACGGCCGGAGCGAGAACGGGTCGGAGCTGCTCGTCCAGGCCGATCTGCGGGCCGTGCTCGGGCATGCACAGCTGCTCGAGTATCTCCGGCGTTCGCGCGATGGCGCGGGACGCTTTCAGCGGTGCCCCCATCTCGCCGAGAAAGCCCCGGGCGTGCATGCCCATCGACACCGCGGGAGCGGCGACGCCCTCGTGGGTGAGCAGGTAGAACCCGACCACGCCGATGTCGCGGCCGGCCGAGGCCAGCGCGTGCTGAAGCAGGCGCTGGGCGGTTCCCCCCCAGCCCAGGTCGACCACGCCCATCAGCTCCCCGTCGCCGACCAGCGACTCCACGTAGCCGACCACGCGTTCGCGCTGAGCGCGCCCGTGCTCGACGATCCGCGCATGGAGGGAGCCCTCGCCCTCCAGCGCGTCGAGGAGGTTCTCGCGGACAACGTGGTCGTCGAGCCGGGTGTCGGCGTGGCTGGCGAAGGCCGGCAGGTCTCCGACCCCGAGCCCGATCGTTCGCAGCAGCTCGGCCACCGTGGGCGTGCGCCGGCGCGCCAGCAGGCTCGCGATCTCGTGGCGCGATCCCTCGCCGATCGACGCCGCCTGCAGGACCTCCCGGTTGAGCCACAGCTTCTCGCATCGCGCCGGGAGCTCGAGGGCCTGTCCCGCGCGGTCGATCAGTCCCGTCAGGAACTCGCCCTCGCGCATGAAGCAGAACAGCCGGGTGATGCGATGCTCGGCGGCCTGCTCCTGCACCCACTCGCCGAAGCCCGTGAAGACCGGCCCCAGCACGAGCGCACCGGTGCGCCAGAACGGCCGCAGCGCCGGAGGCAGCGCCTCGCCGGCGGCGCGGACCGCGACCTTTCCGCGCAGCGAGGTCAGCTCGGGCGGCAGCGTCGAGCCGAAGCCGCCCAGCGGACGGGGCTCCGCGAATCGCGCCTCCTGGCGCAGCAACTCGGCGAGGTCCTCCGGATGGCGCTCGAAGGCCACCGCCCCGATGCCCAGCTTCTCGGCGGGCGCGACGTCGGCGGCCTCGCTGTCGCCGAGGTGCAGCACGGCGCCCGGCGCGACGGCCATCTCGCCGAGCATCACCGACAGCAGCCCGTCGACCTTGCTGCGCCGGTGCTCGGAGGAGCTGAAGACGCGCTCGATGGCGAGGTCCACGAGGCCCGGCTGGTCGAGCAGCTCGCGCAGCTGCGCCTCGGAGAAGTAGGTGTCCGAGACGGCCACCACGCGCTTTCCGGCTTCCACCGCGGCGGTCAGCAGCGACGCCACGTCGAGATCCGGGACGACGAGCTGGTGCTCGAGGACCAGTTCTGTCTCCAGCGCCACGGCTCGGCCGGACGGGTCGCTGAAGACCCACAGGGGGATGCGCTCGTAGATCTCCTCCAGCGTGGCCTCGAGATCGTTGAAGGCCTGCGCCCGATGTTGGCG
>JBBPZE010000041.1:0-19067 GCA_038199185.1 Solirubrobacterales bacterium | reverse complement strand
GGCCCCGGACGCTCGAGGAGGTCGGCCGCGCGTTCAACGTCACGCGCGAGCGCATCCGCCAGATCGAGAACCACACGCTCAAGAAGCTGGAATCGCTGCCGGAGGCCCAGCGCCTGCGCGACGCCTCCTAGCGCCGCGCTCCCTACGACGAAGGCGCCCTTCCGGCCGGCGCCCTCGCATCGCTTCATGGCGGGAGCAGGATTCGAACCTGCGAAGGCTGAGCCGCCAGATTTACAGTCTGGTCCCTTTGACCGCTCGGGTATCCCGCCGAGCGGCGTCAGGATAGCTCAGGGAAACTTGGCCCCCGGACCGCAAGCGGTCCGCCGTTGCGGTTATGGTCGCGCGACAACAACCGACTGGAGGGGTCCCTCTGATGGACTTCAACAAGGTCAGACCGGGAACGCGGATCGCGGCGATAGCCGGCGCGCTCCTGTTCATCGACCTGTTTCTCAGCTGGTACTCGGCGAACACCGACGCGCTCGACCTCTCGGCCTCGGGCTGGGAGGTGTTCAGTTACACGGACCTGTTGTGCGCGTTGACGGCCATCGTCGCGATCGCAGCTGCCATGCAGGCGATGGGGATGTTCACCATCCCGGTTCGGCTGTCGCAGATCCTGCTGCCGCTCGCGGCGCTCACGACGATCATCGTTCTCTACCGGCTCATCAACCAGCCGGGCGACAACGGGGTGATCAACAACGAGTTCGGGGCCTACCTGGGCTTCCTGCTGGCGGCCGCCACCACCTATGGGGCGTACCTGGCGCAGAGCGAGGAGACGGTCGTGACGAGCGCTGTCCCGCCGGCCGCGCCCCCACCGGCCGCGCCGCCCTCGGCCGCGCCGCCCTCGGCCGCGCCGCCCTCGGCCGCGCCGCCCTCGGCCGCGCCGCCCTCGGCTCCGCCGACCGAGACCCCCTAGGCCCGGCCTAATGCGGCGGGCGCCGCCTGCGTCTCGTGCACCGGCACGGGGCAGGCGGCGCCCTCGCGGAAGCCGGCGGCGCCGATAGCGTGCCCGGTTCAAGGGGCCTCCACGACGGGGCCGTCCGAGCGAGCCGGCTAGATGCCTTTACCCCTTACCAATGCCTCCCGGGACGTGTAGGTTCAGGCGGATCGTCGGCGAGAACCAGATTGTCACCCGGGTGCGGTGCGCCGCGTTACCAGCCCGCACCGGCCGGGCCCTGCGAAGGGTCCTCGCAAACGACCGATGCTGATCGGTCGCGAGAGCGATCGGGAGCTGTTGTCGAGGCTCGCAACGAATCCGCCTGCGGTTGTCTTGGTCACGGGCGATGCCGGCATCGGCAAGAGCACGCTGGTGACGGAGGCGATCGGTGCCTCGGAGCGACGTATGCTTCGCGGGCACTGCCACGCGCTGCGCGAGCCCTTTCCGCTGGGCTGCGTCATCGAGGCCCTCCGGGGCCTGCGCGGGGTCCCCCCCGGGCGCCCCCTCAGCGCGGTGGCCGGAACCCTGCGACCGCTCGTCCCCGAGATCGCGTGTCACCTGCCCGCTCCTCCCGATCGGCTGGACGATCCGAGGGCGGAGCGGCACCGAACGTTCCGTGCGCTGCGCGAGCTGCTCGCGGCCCACCCGCGCTGCGTCCTGGTCCTCGAGGACCTCCAGTGGGCTGATCAGCAGACGATCGAGTTCCTCGGGTTCCTCCTGTCCGACCCGCCCAGCTCTCTCGCAGTGGTCCTCACCTACCGCGAGCAGGAGCTGGATCCGTCCTCGCAGCTGAGGACGCTTGGCGCTCGGCTTCCCGCCGGTGTCACGACCGCCCAGATCGAGCTCGGTCCGCTGGCGGTGCGCGAGGTCAGAGCGCTGGGCGCCGCCATCCTCGGTGCCGAGGTCCCCGAGTCCTTCGCGATGCCTCTGTACGAATGGACCGCCGGCATCCCCTTCGCCGTGCACGAGGTCATGTCACAGCTCAGACGGCGAGGACGGCTCGAGCTCCCCGCGCGGCCCTGGCCGGTCATGGATGCTGAGGGCCCGGCTGTTCCTCGCGCGGTTCGCGATCTCATCCTCCAGCGGCTGCGCGGCGGGTCGAGCGAGGTCACGCTGATCGTGCGCGCAGCTGCCGTCCTCTCGCGTCCGTCCGATGCGGATCTCATGGCCGCCGTCGCCGGGCTCACGCCCGTGGCCACGGCCAAGGGGCTCGACGAGGCGATTTCGGGCGGCTTCCTCGAGGAGGCGGACGAGGAACGGCGGTATCGCTTCCGTCTTCGCCTGCTCGCGCGCGCCGTTCATGACGAGATCTCCGCGGGTGAGCGCAGACGACTTCATCTCCGCGCGGCGCATGCGCTCGAGGTGCGCGCCGAACCTCGCCCGCTGGTCGAGATCGCGCACCACTTCGAGCGCGCGGGCAACCGGAGGCAGTGGCTGCGCGCCGCCGAGGCGGCGTCGGACGCGGCGAGCCGCGCCGGCGACGACGCCGAGGCCGCGCAGATCCTCGAGCAGGTGCTCTCTGGCCCGGGCCTTCCCGCCCTGACAAGACGGCGGATGGTCCTCAAGCTTGGCGACGCCGCGCTGTTCGCGCGAGTTCCGCGCAAGGCGATCGCGATCATCGAAGCGACGCTCGACGACCGCTCGCTCCCGCCGGGATATCGCGGCGAGCTCAGGCTCTCACTGGGTCGGCTCCGGCTGATACTGCCTGACGTGGCGGGTGCGGAGCGCGAGTTGGTGCGCGCCGCACAGGAGCTTCGGCGACGGCCGGCCCTGGCGGCGCGAACGATGGCGATCCTTGCCGAGATGCCCAGCACGGCATCAGGGGAGCCAGGAAGATCCTGGCTCGAGCGCGCGCTGCGGTCAGCGGAGCGCCTGGATGACGCGGCGATCCGGACCGAGGTGCTGGGGACCCGCGCGTCGCTGCTGCTCGGCCGAGCGCACCCCGCCGGCCTCCAGGCCGCCCGGGATCTTCCTTGGAGGACGACCTGTCACCGCGAGCAGCTCGCACTGGTCCGGTCATCGAAGTACCTGGCACTCGCGGCCATGAGCGTGGGCCACTATCGCGAGGCCGAGGTCCTGCTCGACCGCGGCGAGACGATCCGCCGCGAGCTCGATCACGGGCGCTTCGCCGTCGGACTCGCCAGCATCCGGGCCTGGTTGGGCTGGAGAACGGGCCGCTGGGCCGGCCTCGAGCTGGCCGCGCGGCAGCTCCTCGCCGCCAACGACCAGGCGCCGGGGCTGTCGGTGGGCAACGAGATGACGGTGGCCTTCCTTCTCCTCGCCGCCGGGAGCACCGATGCCGCCGCGCAGCGCCTCGTGCCGCTTCTGGAGATCGTCGGCGGGCAGGGGATGCACCTTGCCGCGGCCACAATCGCAGGCGCGCTCGCCAGGATGCATCTCCTACGAGGGAACCCCTCGGAGGCTCGAGCGACCGCCACTGCCGGGATCCTGGGCGTCCGGGAGCATGGCCTTTGGGCGTCCGTGTCGTTCGCGGCCTGCGACGCGGTCGATGCCCTGCTCGCAGACGGCCGGCCAGCGGAGGCCTCCGACGTCGTCGGCGAGTTCGCACACGGCGTTCGAGGAGCCGACGCTCCCGCCGCAAAGGCGGCTCTGTTTCACTGCCGCGGCGCTCTGGCCGAGGCTCAAGGCCACCGGGACCGCGCGGTTCGCCTATTCGCGTCGGCCGAGCGCGCCTGGCGGCGCCTACCCGCGCCGTATGAGGCGGCTCGCGCCCGTGAGCGGCGCGGGCGCTGCCTGCTCCCAGACGGCCGGGAGGCCGACGCGATCCCCGCTCTGGTCGGGGCGCTCGAGGACTTCCATGCCCTCGGTGCGCGCGGGGAGGCCGTGAGGCTGGCCGCCGAGCTGAGGGCACACGGGGGGATCGCGCTGCCTCGACCCTGGCGACCGGGGCGCAGGCCCTACGGCACGGAGCTTTCCCCGCGGGAGGCGGAGGTCGCGGGCCTCGCCGGCGCCGGGCGCAAGAATAAGGAGATCGCCGCCGAGCTCTTCATCTCCGAACGGACGGTCGAGAAGCACGTCGCCTCGGTCCTGCGCAAGCTCGGACTAGATTCGCGGCAGGACATCGCTCGCGCGCTCCAGAGAAAAGGTGGTGCCGGCAAGGAAATGATGGGTGGCGCCGACCTTGCGTGGCGCCGGCTAGGCCGGTAAGCATCCGCTGATGACCATGCGGACAGGGCGGACGCCACGGAACCGTCGGTGGCTCGCACCGATCACCATCCTCGCCACCATCGCCGCCGCCGCGGCGGCCCCCGGCGCTCGCGCCCAGGCCTCCGAACCGCCCACCAACGTCCTGGTCAGCCCGACGGCGTCCAGCGGGGCCCTGCGTCCGTGGCTCGCCAGAAACCCGGCGCGTCCCGGGCGACTCTCGATCGCCTACAACGTGACGGGTGTCGCCGGTACGTGCTTTCTCGCCGGCTCCGCCGACGACGGAGCGACCTGGCAGAACGCCCCGGTGGTCGGCGCGGGGGGCCAGTTCGCGCTCCCCGTAGGCAACCAGTGCAGCCGGCCCTCGATCGCCTACGGTCCCGACGGGACGCTGTACTACGCGTTCAGCGCGATCACCCGACCCAGTGGGTTCCCTCCGCCCGCGGTCGTCTACGTGATGACCTCCGCTGACGACGGGGCGACCTTCACGGCGCCCGTGCGGGTCGAGGAGCCTGGAGACGTCAAGGACATCAATCCCAATCTGGCGGTCGATCAGGCCAGCGGGCGCGTCTACGTGGCGTGGCAGGCCAACAGCCCTTTTCCCGCAAACGTCGCCATCGCCTCGTCGGGCGACCGAGGGCAGACCTTCTCCGCCGCCGTGCGGCCATTTCCCAAGGGCGGCGGTCCGGGAGCGGTGACGGTGGGCCCTGACGGCCGCGTCTACCTGGCACACATACAGCTTCAGGACTGGAGCGGCTCCATGGGCGCGCAGCCCATCCGGGCGGAGGTCGCTTCGTCGACCAACGCAGGCCAGACGTTCGGTCCCCCGGTCGTCGCCCTCGACCTTCCCAGCTGCTTCTCGCCCGACAACAGCTGCCAGACCAACGGGCAGGGGGCCTACACCTTCGACCCGAGCCTCGACTTCGTGGCCGGTAACGCGCCTGGGCAGGTATTCCTCGTCGGCAGCTACCTCGGCGAGGCGGACATCTTCCGCTTCCGCTTCGCGGGTTCAGCGAACGCCGGGGCGACGTGGCAGCGGACGGGCCCCATCGGGATCCCCGGAGGTCTCGACGGCGATCACCAGATCGTGCCCAACATCGCCGTCGCCCCCGACGACCGCATCGATGTCGCCTACTACGACCTCGCCGAGCCCAGCGGCGACGAGGACACCTATCTCATCTCCTCCTCCGACAGGGGCTCGAGCTTCTCGGCGCCCCGCAAGATCAGCTCCGCGGTGTCACCCACCGGTTCGGATGGCGGCAACGAGACCTACACGGTGGGCAAGCTGCTCGTCTCCTCCAACGATGCGTCCTATATCGCATGGACGGATGCCCGGCGAGGCGGGAGCGACATCTTCTTCGCCCGCGCGTCCGCACTGGCGCCGGTTTCACCGGTGTCGCCGGCGGCGGCCGCGCCGGCGCCCACGGCGCCCACGGCGCCCGCGACGCCGGTGTCGCCGGCGCGCGACTCGATTCGCCCGGTGGTTAGTGGGTTGGGTGTGTTTCCGGCGCGGTTTACGCTGGGGTCGTTGTTGCCGCGCCTTGCTCATGTGGCGCGGGTGGGTACGACGATTCGCTTTTCGCTCTCGGAGCGGGCGGCGGTGAGTTTGTCGTTCGCGCGGCGCCATTTCGGCCGTCGGGTGGGCCATGCCTGTCGTGCGGCGACGCGGGCGTTGCGCAGTCGGCCGCTCTGCAACCGGTTTGTCACGGTGTTGCCGAGCGTGCGGTTTGCTGGTGTTCGCGCGGGGGCTAACCGGGTGCGCTTCCAGGGACGGCTTTCGGGTACGCGGACGCTGCTCCCGGGGCACTACCGCCTCACGGTCAGAGCGACCGATCCGGCGGGCAACCGCTCGAAGCCCAAGCGGGTGCTGTTGACCGCGTTGGCCGCGAGGCGGCGCGCGCCGACGCTGGGCTCCCGACCGGGCCTGAATGGCACTGTGGGTTTCACGGGATGACTACCTCTATAGGGAGCAGGAGTAGGGGTTGTTGATCTGTGCGACCACGGCGGCGAAGCCGCTCTGAGTGATTGGGACGCGTGCGTTGAGGCTCTGGGTGTTGGGTGGGTTCCTGGCGGTCGTTGCCGTCGCGGGTGCTGTGCCGGTGGGGGCCGCGGCCGAGCAGGCCTCACAGCCCCTGGTAGCGGCGGCGGGCGGTCTTGACGTCGGGCGGTATCACGTGTGCGCGCTGCTGGGAACGACGGCGGGCGTGCGCTGCTGGGGTTATGGCGGCGATGGTGCGCTGGGTTATGCCTCCACGACGACGATCGGCGACGACGAGACGCCGGCGGCGGCCGGCCCGGTCGACCTCGGCGGGGGGCATACCGCCCGGGCGATCGCGGCGGGCGCGTTTCACACGTGTGGGCTGCTCGATGACGCCAGCGTGCGCTGCTGGGGTTATGGCGGAGACGGTCGGCTGGGATATGCGAACACGATCAGCATCGGCGACGACGAGCCGCCGGGCGCGGCCGGGGCGGTCAACCTCGGCGGAGGCACCGCCATCGCGATCACCGCGGGGGAGGCCCACACCTGCGCGCTGATGTACGGCGGCAGCGTGCGCTGCTGGGGCTTCGGTGACGCCGGTCGTCTCGGCTACGGCAACACGACCAGCATCGGCGACGACGAGACCCCCGGAACCGTCGCGCCGGTGGACCTCGGTGGACGCACGGCCGTGGCCATCAGCGCGGGGGATGCCCACACGTGTGCCCTGATGGACGACGGATCCGTGCGCTGCTGGGGGTTTGGCGGCAACGGCCGGCTGGGCTACGGCAACACGACTACCATCGGCGACGACGAGAGCCCGGGAACCGTCGCGCCGGTGGACCTCGGCGGACGCCCGGCCGTGGCCATCAGCGCGGGGGATGCCCACACGTGTGCCCTGATGGACGACGGATCCGTGCGCTGTTGGGGCTTCGGCGGGAACGGCCGGCTGGGTTACGCGAATACCACCAGCATCGGTGACAATGAGACGCCCAACGCAGTCGGTCCGGTGGACCTCGGCAGCCGGCGCACCGCGGTGGCGATCAGCGCCGGCGCCTATCACACCTGTGCGGTGCTCGACAACGGGACCGTGCGCTGCTGGGGCTACGGCGGAAACGGCCGGCTCGGCTATGCCAATACGACGACGATCGGCGACAACGAGACCCCGGGTTCAGTGGGCCCGGTCGACCTCGGGGCGGGCCGGACCGCGGTGGCGATCAGCGCCGGTTTCGACACCACCTGCGCACGCCTCGACAACGGGACGGTCCGCTGCTGGGGCAACGGAGCCAACGGCATCCTCGGCTACTGCAACACCACCACGATCGGCGACAACGAGACGCCGGGTTCCGTGGGCCCGGTCCACCTCGAGCCCGGGGACGGCGGCGCCGGCTGCTCCACTGCCCCGTCGCCATCGAGTCCTCCGCCGTCGAGCGCTCCGCCGTCGAGCCCTCTTCTCTCCCCTGGAGTCGCGCCGGTCGCGCCATCGTCGCCTGCCGGCTTCCCGATCGGCCGCAGCGACGCGGGACTGGCCGCCCAGCAGCTTCGCGCGCGGGCATTGCGCCGGTGCTTTCAGCGCGCCTCAGGCCGAGCCCGCGCCCAGCGCCACCGCGCCCGGCGGCTCGCCGCTCCCGCGCGTGCGATCGCCAGGCGCCGGATCGCCCGGCGCCTGAGAGCCGGGCGCGGCCACTGCCTTGGGGTCTATGGACGCACCCCGGGCAGCGTCGGCACGCTGGTCGCACGAGCGACAGGCCCCCACGCGATCGGCTTGGAGTTCACAGCCGTTGGCACCGACCACCACGACCCGCCGGCCGCACGCGCCTACCTGATCAAACAGTCACTGCGTCCCATCGTCACCCAGCGCGACTTCCGCGCCGCGCACGCCCTCTGTCACGCCAAGTGCACATTCGACGTCAGCAGGGTCGGCGAGGCGATCACCCAAGCCGTGACCGACCTGGACCGGGGCCGCACCTACTACTACGCCGTCGCCGCCCGCGACAATGTCTCAGCGCGCCTCGGCCCTCGCTCGCCGACCGTCAGCGCCCGCACCCGCTGACGCAACGGTGGGATCGCCGAGCTCGCCGCCGCGGTGGACGAGGCGGCGGCGCGGTGGGAAGATCCCTACATCCTCCGAAAGGAAGCCTGAGATGGAGTCCTCCAGCCCGGCGCGCGTGCTCGTCGTGGCGCACAAGACCGCCGCCACCCCGGCGCTGCTGCACGCGGTCCGGGCGCGCGCCGATCGCGGACCCGCGACGTTCACGCTCCTGGTGCCCAACGCCGCCCATGGGCTGCACCGCGTCGTCGACGCGGAGGACCAGGACGCGTCGGAGAGCGAGCAGGTCCTCGCGCTCGCGCTGCCCCTGCTCGAGAAGGCGGTCCGGGGGCCGGTGGAAGGGATCGTGGGCGACGCCAACCCGCTCGACGCGATCCAGGACGCCGTCAACGTCAACGGCTACGACGAGATCATCATCTCGACGCTGCCCGTGCGCGTCTCGCGGTGGATGAAGCTCGACCTGCCGTCGAAGGTGAGCGGCCTCGGCCTGCCCGTGACCACGGTCACCGCCCAGGGGCATGAGGGCGTCGAGGACTGACCCTCCGTCGACCGGGAGCCCCGGAGGGCGCCAGCGGGTCCGGGCCTAGCCTGGGGAGCGCATGGCCCTGCGCTCGGACATCCGCAACGTCGCGATCATCGCTCACGTCGACCACGGCAAGACGACGCTGGTCGACGCCCTCCTGCGCCAGTCCGGGACGTTCGCCGCGCACGAGGAGCTCAAGGACCGGGTCATGGACTCGATGGACCAGGAGCGCGAGCGCGGGATCACGATCCTGGCCAAGAACGCCTCGGTCCGCTACCGGCCGGCCGACGGCTCGGAGGTCAAGGTCAACCTCGTCGACACGCCCGGCCACGCCGACTTCGGTGGCGAGGTCGAGCGCGGGCTGACGATGGTTGACGGCGTGATGCTGCTCGTCGACGCCTCGGAGGGGCCGCTGCCCCAGACCCGCTTCGTGCTGCGCAAGGCGCTCGAGCGCCGGCTGCCGGTGATCCTGTGCATCAACAAGGTCGACCGGCCGGACGCTCGCATCGCCGAGGTCGTCGACGAGGTCTACGAGCTCTTCCTCGATCTCGACGCCGACGAGGAGCAGATCGAGTTCCCGGTGGTCTACACCAACGCCAAGGCGGGCTGGGCGGCGATGAAGGAGGGCGAGGAGGGCTCCGATCTGCGCCCGCTGCTCGATCTGCTCGTCTCCACCGTTCCCGCGCCCTCCTACGAGGAGGGGCATGGCCTCCAGGCCCAGGTCACCAACCTCGACGCCTCGCCGTATGTCGGGCGCCTCGCCCTGTGCCGCGTCCATCACGGCGAGATCGCCAAGGGCCAGAACGTCGCGTGGTGTCGCGCCGACGGGTCGGTCACCGCGGCGCGGATCGGTGAGCTCTACGTCACGGAGGGGCTCTCGCGCATCGAGGCCGTGTCCGCCGGGCCGGGCGAGATCGTCGCGATCGCCGGGATCCCGGAGATCACGATCGGCGAGACCATCGCCGACCCCGAGGATCCCTCCCCGCTGTCGGTCATCAGCATCGACGAGCCCGCGCTGGGCATGACGGTCGGCATCAACACCTCGCCGCTGGCGGGCCAGTCGGGCAACCGCCTGACGGCCCGGATGCTCGAGGACCGCCTGGAGGCCGAGCTCGTCGGCAATGTCGCGATCGAGGTCCTCCCGACCGAGCGCCCCGACACGTGGGAGGTCCGCGGCCGCGGCGAGCTGCAGCTCGCCGTGCTCGTCGAGACCATGCGCCGCGAGGGCTTCGAGCTCACGGTGGGCAAGCCGCAGGTGATCCTCCGCGAGGTCGACGGCAAGACCCACGAGCCGGTCGAGCGCCTCTCGATCGACGTGCCCGAGGACTTCCTCGGCGTGGTCACGCAGATGATGGCGCTGCGCAAGGGGCGCATGGAGCAGATGGTCAACCACGGCACGGGGTGGGCACGGCTCGAGTACCTGATCCCGGCGCGCGGGCTGATCGGCATCCGGACCGAGTTCCTCACCGAGACGCGCGGCTCGGGGATCCTGCACTCGGTGTTCGAGGGCTACGAGCCCTGGGCCGGGGAGATCCGGACGCGCCCGACCGGCTCGCTGGTCGCCGACCGCCGCGGCGCCACGGCCTCCTTCGCGCTCATGCGCCTGCAGGAGCGCGGCCAGCTCTTCGTGGGCCCCGGCCAGGAGGTCTATGAGGGGATGATCGTGGGCGAGAACGCCCGGGCCGATGACCTCGACGTCAACGCCGTCCGCGTCAAGCAGCAGACCAACATCCGCGCGGCGAACGCCGACGAGACCGTCCGGCTCGTGCCCCATCACCAGCTGTCGCTCGACCAGGCACTGGAGTTCATCCGGGTCGACGAGTGCGTGGAGGTCACCCCCGCGCACGTCCGCCTGCGCAAGGTCGCGCTGGACAGCCACGCGCGGGTCAAGCTGGCGCGCTCCGCGGCGCGCGCCGAGGACTGAAATGCGAGGGTTGGGTACCTCAGGGCCCGGTTTCGTGCTGCCGGCTTGTGCTGTCTAGGAACGAGCGTGGCGTCCGCGTGGGCGGGCGTTGCTCATAGTCCATTCGCGCGTGCCGGCCGCTGATGGCCCGGCGCCCCGGCCCACCGACCGTGTGCTGTCAGCCGGGATTAGTCGGCAGTCGCTGCGCCCCAGAGGAACCCGGCGAGCTGGCGGGCGCAGGCGACGACGACGACGTTGTGCGGCTTGCCGCGGGCTTTCATCTGGCGGTGGACTTTGTGCAGGCGCTGTTGGGCGCGGTTTGAGATCTGAAGGATGTGGTCGGGCTGGCCGGCCTGGCGGTTGGCCAGCGTCGCTCCCAGTCGGGGTTCGCGGCTGTAGTGCCAGGCCGACTCGACCAGCAGTCGGCGGGCGAGCATCGAGCCGGTCTTGGTGATCGCGCCCTGCCGGGAGGACTCACCGGACTGATTGAGCGATGGTGTCAGGCCCAGCCACGCGCCAAGCGCCGACGCCTTCTCAAAGCGTTTCCAGTCGGCGCCGAGCTCGAGATGGATCGACAGCGCGGTCAGGGTGTCGATCCCGCGGAACGCTCGCAACCTCGCAACGGTCGGCCACCACCGCTCGTCGGTCGCCAGGTCTGACAGCTTCAGCGCGATCGCCGCCTTGCGCGACGTCAGCCCGTCGACGCTGGCGATCAGATCGGCGAACACCAGGCTGCTGGCCGGCTCGTCGAACTGCTGCTTAGAGAGCCAGCGGCGATGCTCGGCCGTCCACGTGCTCGGCTTCGGATAGACCCGTCCGTGACGCAACAGCATCTTGCTGACGCGGTGACGGGCGTTCATCAGATCGCGCCGACAGGCATCGTGAGCGCGGGTCATCTCCCGCGCGGCCTCGACCTCCGGCGGCGGGACAACGACTCGCGTCAGCGACCCGGCCAACAGCAACCTGGCCAAAAGCTCGGCGTCCTTGCGATCGGTCTTGACCCGATCCGACGGCCCCCTGGGCGTCTTGCCCGGCGCGATCACCTGCATCCCGACCCCGGCCGCGACCGCCGCCCGATAGAGCCCAAACCCGGTCGGCCCCGCCTCATAACACGCCCTGACCGGTCCCGGCAGCCCGCCCAGCCACGCCACTGGCCGATCGATCCCAGGCCCAAACCGGGTCCGGGTCAGCTCGCCGGTCATCGTGTCGATCGCTGCGGCCTCCGTCGACCGCGCATGGACATCAAGGCCTACCCACGTCATCGTTCCGGTCATGGCCGGACCTCCTCATCTCATGGGGTCAGCCGGAGGCCGTTCCTCCGGTCAGACAAACCCCCGAGAGGAGCGTCCGGCCATCAGCCTCCGCAGTCAACCCACCCGGGCGACCACGCCATAGGGTCTAGCCATCAAATCCGCCGAACGTCCATTCTGCCTGCCCATGAGCAGGCAAATTGGACGTTCGACCCCCCCACCCGGCCGATCGGTCGGGTGGGGGTCCTTCAGGACGGAGCACGGTGACGTGCGGAGGAGTAGCCTCGCGCTCGTCCATCCGGGGAGTCCCTTGGGGCTGAGAGGGCGCATCGTGCGTCGACCCGCCGAACCTGATCCGGGTCATGCCGGCGAAGGGAGAAGACCGTGTCGCACCGCACCTCGTTTCCGTCCACCGCAACGTGCACGACGCAGATGCATCTCGCCCGGGAGGGAGTCGTCTCGCCAGAGATGCTGCGCGTCGCCGAGCGCGAGCACCTGCCGGCCGAGCTGATCCGCGACGAGGTTGCGCGCGGGCGGATGATCATTCCGGCCAACGTCAACCACGCGGCGCTCGATCCGATGGCCATCGGCCTGAGCGCACGGGTCAAGATCAACTCCAACATCGGCAACTCGCCGACGAGCTCGTCGCTGGAGGAGGAGGTCGACAAGCTGCACCTCTCGCAGCGCTGGGGCGCCGACACCGTGATGGACCTGTCGACGGGCAAGCGCATCGACGAGACGCGGCAGGCGATCCTCGACGTCGCGACCGTGCCGATCGGGACCGTGCCGATCTACCAGGCGCTCGAGCGCGTCAACGCGGTCGAGGAGCTGACGGCCGAGGTGCTGCTCGACACCATCGAGCACCAGGCCCGGCAGGGCGTCGACTACATGACCATCCACGCCGGCGTGCGACTCGAGCATCTGCCGTTGTGCCAGCACCGTACGACCGGGATCGTGTCTCGCGGCGGCGGGCTGCTGGCTCGCTGGATGGTCCATCACCGGCAGGAGAACCCGCTGTATGAGTGCTTCGACGACATCCTCGAGATCTTCCGCCGCTACGACGTGTCGGTGTCCCTGGGTGACGGGCTGCGTCCCGGCTCGATCGCCGATGCGTCTGACGCCGCGCAGTTCGCGGAGCTCGACACGCTGGGCGAGCTGACCGCCCGCGCGTGGGAGCGCGACGTCCAGGTGATGGTCGAGGGCCCGGGACACATCCCGATCGACCAGCTCGAGATGAACGTGCGCCGCCAGCAGGAGGTCTGCCAGGAGGCGCCGTTCTACACGCTCGGCCCGCTGGTGACCGACATCGCCCCCGGCTATGACCACATCACGTCGGCGATCGGGGCGGCGATCGTCGGCTGGCACGGGACGTCGATGCTCTGCTACGTCACGCCGAAGGAGCACCTCGGCCTGCCCAATGCCGACGACGTCAAGCAGGGCATGATCGCCTACCGCATCGCCGCCCACGCCGCCGACCTCGCCCGGGGCAACGAGCGGGCGAAGCAGTGGGACCGGGAGCTCTCAAAGGCCCGCTTCTCGTTCGACTGGCGCCGGCAGTTCGAGCTCTCGCTCGATCCCGGCACCGCCCAGGCCATGCACGACGAGACGCTCGCCGACGACTACTTCAAGAGCGCCGAGTTCTGGTCGATGTGCGGGCCCAAGTACTGCCCCATGCACAACTTCAAGGACATCGACTGGGACGCCATCCGCATCGTCATCGAGGACCGCAAGCGAGAACGCCTGACGCTCTGAGATTTCAACCGCGGGGCGTTCGCGGGCGCCGGCGGCGCTGCCGGCGGCCCGGCGGCCCAGCGCGTGGGCAACCGACAGCCCCGCCGCTACGATGCTTTTCCCAGCGCCCTCCTAGCTCAGTTGGTAGAGCACTTCCATGGTAAGGAAGGGGTCATCGGTTCGAGTCCGATGGAGGGCTTTCCACGAAGACCCTGCAAACGCAGGGTCTTCATCGTTCCGAGGGAAGACCGCTTCAACCTCACCGGGTCAGTACCGGGTCAGCAAACGGGGTCCAGACGGGTCACATCGCGGCCGTTCCTGGCTTTTCGGGGCACCCCGACCGGGGCCGGCTCCGGCGCCAGACCCCGCGACGGGTCACGCCGGTTGGCGCGCCTATATAGGCATGGACCAGCTTCAGCTTTCCCTGCCCGAGCCGCCGCAGGCGGCTCCCGGCGAGTTCCTGACGATCGCGGAGGCCGCTCAGCGCCTTCGCTGTTGCGAGCGGACGATCCGCCGCGCGATCGCCAGCGGCGCCCTGCGCGCCGGCAAGATCAGCGGCGAGCGCTTCGCGCGTGGCGCGTGGCGCATCCGCGCCGCCGACCTGGATCGATGGGTGTTCGGCGATGCCGCGTAAGCGCTCGGAGCCGGCCGTCGACCAACGCCAGTACCGGCTCGCCGACGGCAGCGTCACCACCACCTACTCGGTGCGGTACTTCGACCGCGCCGGGATGCGCAGGCGCAAGTCGTTCGACACGCTCGCCGAGGCCGACTTCGAGCGCGCGCGACTGGTGCTCGAGCTCGCTCAAGGACCGGCCCCGGTGGTGTCTGGAGCTCCTGTGGCTGCCGAGGCACCGATGACCCTGGCGGAGTTCTGGTCGATCTGGCTGGCGGATGCTCGCAGTCGTCTGTCGGAGAGGACGCTCCGCGCGCATGAGGCTCAGTGGGCGAGCAGGGTCGCGCCGACGTTCGGTCGCCTCTCCCTCGCCGAGATCAGACCGCGCCTCGTCTCGCAGTGGCGTGCCGAGCTGCTCGCCCAGGGCGTCGGTCCCGGAGCCGTGATCAAGGCCATGGGGTTGCTGCAGGCCATGTTCACCGTCGCCACGGAGTGGGGGGAGGTCGACGTCAATCCGGTCAGCGTCGTACGAAAGCCCCGCCAGGGCCCGCGGCGCGCCGTCAAGCCGATCGCTCCCGAGAGCGTTGAGCGGCTGCGCGCGGACTTCCTCGAACAGGGAGACGTGCGCTCGGCGACGCTCGTGTGCGTCCTGGCCTACGCGGGCCTTCGTCCCGGCGAGGCGCTCGGCCTCGAGGTCCAGCACATCCGCGAGAGCACACTGCTCGTCGAGCAGGCCGTCAGCGACGGCGAGCTCAAGCGCCAGAAGACCGGCCGGCTGTATCGGACGGTCGATCTGCTCGATGCGCTGGCGAGCGATCTGGCCAGCTATCTCGCTCGCGAGCGAGCTATCAACGCAGTTCGCGAGCAAGCCAGCCTGCTGTTCCCGCGTCCCGACGGTCTGCCCTGGCGGACGGATGACTGGGACAACTGGCGCAACCGCCGGTTCAATCCGGCTGCAGCGCGTGCCGGCCTTGTCCGGCCGCGGCCGTACGACCTGCGCCATTCATTCGCGTCGCTCATGGTGCGCGAGCAGCGCACGTCGGTCGTCGAGCTCGCCGAGCAGCTGGGGCATGCGCCGACGATGACGCTGAACACCTACGCGCACGTGTTTGCCGAGCATCGCCGCACCCAGCCGGTGGATGCCAACGAGTGGATCCTGCGCGCGCGTGCAGAGGCGGTCCGCGCCGGGACTCGTGCGCCGGTCGGGGCCTGAGCCGAAATGGTGGGGGCAGGGCGCTGCGCGCTGCCATCGCGTGTGGTGTGGCCCATCGACGGCGTTCGTAGTCCGCGGCGTTTACGGCGGCGGCGGGGGGAGGGTGAGGTGGTCGCCGCGCTGTCGCGCCTATGCGTTCATGAGTGCGGTTGACCGGTGGACGCAGGTGGAGGGCCGCTCGCCCCGCAGCGCGGGGGCGTTCGGCGTCCAGCTGCACCCGACCACCCACCCCCACCATGTACTTCGTAGCGATGGCGAGGTCGGGTGGTCGGGTGCATCTGTCCTGGAAGCGGCGGTAACGGGGCGAGCGGACCCAGAAGCGGGGTGGATATGAGGATCGGGACGGAGGGCAGGGCGACGGGGTGCGTGACGGGCGGGCCGGTGGTCGAGCGTGGACGCAGGGGCCAGAGCGAGGCGATAAACGATCGGGCGCTGCTGTGGTGGGTCGGGCGCTTTCGGTTTGTGACGTCGAGGGAGCTGGCGGTCAGGTTCGGAGTCACCGAGCAGCGGGTCAACACGCGGGCGCGGCGTTTGATCGGGGCGGGGCTGCTGGGCGCGATGCGCGCGCACAACAATGCGCGCCGGCTGGTGTTCCTGACGCGCCGCGGATCGATGACCCTCGGCCTGGGCGAGCGCCGGGCGCCCCGGACCGACGTGCAGGTCCGTCACGAGCTCGCCATCGTGATGCTCGTCGCCCGGCTCGAGCAGGGACTGCCGCTCGGCAGATCGCTGGTGCTGACCGAGCGCGAGTGCCGCCGGGCCGAGCGCGAGACCGGCCGGCCGTGGAGCGCCAGCGTCTACTACCAGGGCCGCCGCCAACGCCGCTGGCCCGACCTCGTCGCCCTGATCGATGGCAAACGACGAGCCATAGAGCTCGAACTGACCCCCAAGCACACCCCGCGACTCGAAGCGATCATCCGCGCCTACCGATACTCAGAATTCAATGAGGTCCTATGGCTAACCGACGTCGAGCCCCTTCGCCGACGACTCGAAGGCCTCTGCCGGCCGATGTATGAGACCGACACGCCGATGCGGGTCCGGCTGGTAACCAGCGCTTGATGCTGATGCTGGCGTTCTTGTCGTGCCCCCCGCTCGAATCGCAGTCCGATGCGCTCACGCGCTGAAGACCCCTGTGCCCGGGTGCCAACATAAAGTACACATCTACCCCATTCAGGAACCGTCGTCGCGGGGCCGGGAAGTAGGCCACGTAGCAGTGACGCCCGGGAGTCCGACGAGCCTCGCCAAACGGCGTCGATGCGTACCGCTCGGGGGCCGTCGGGCCAACGACACCGTCTATAAAGTAATACACCAAGCACGTTAGAGACGGCCTCGGACCGTAACGTGGCCGTTAGGGTCAGCGCCGTGCGCGACGCGGCCAACGTCCGTGCAGCCGGTGATGGGCGATCTGGTAGACGTCCGGGGCCCGTGCGCCGCGCGGCTGGTGTCCGATGCCGCTCGCGATGTAGCTGAGCAGCAGCTCGCCTGCTTCGTCGGCGGCGATCTGAAAGACGATCCGCCAATCACCGCCCCAGTTGGGGATGTATACCTTGACGCAGCCAGGGAGGTCGGTGCCCGAATCATGCTCGCCGTGGCATGCACGTAGCCGGTCGACGGGCACTCCCGCGTGTTCAAAGTCCTCGCGGGCGGCCTCTATGGCCCCACGTCCGGCTGCGCTCAGTCGAACGAGGTCCTCGGCAATTGCCTGCTCGTCGAAGCGGGCGCGCGTGCGCCCAGGTTCGCCCGGCATGAGGGCTGCTCAGCCCTCGTTGTCGGTTTTGAGCGGCCCGAACTGCTCGTGGAAGCGGCTGATCTCTTCGGCCGTGGCGGCGCGAGTGCCAGCTCGCTGATGAATGTCCTCGGCCATGGTGGCCGGAGGCTGGTACTCCAGCGCGGAGATGAGGTCTGCGATGACGAGATAGACGGCTGCCTCGTCGACGGAGAGCCTCTCCGCGATATCCCTCGAACCGAGTCCCTCGGCGAGCAAACCCAGTACATCCCGCTCGGACTGACTTAGGTCACCGAGGCCCTCCGCCGCACTGGGCAGATGCGAGACATCAATTGCCACTGCAATCACGGTACCGACCGATTCGGCGGGGTCAAGCGCTCAAGCGGCACCCGGATCGTCACGAAGTGGGGTTGCACGATGTCGGCCCTCATCTATCGAGCCGCCGGCTCCTCCGTCACCGCCGCCATCATCTCGCGTGCAACGTACCGCCGTTGCCCGCGCGGTCCCTCCTGGCTTTGGCTCAGCACCCCGTGCTCCTCCATCTTCCTCAGAAGTCGTAGCGCTGTCGGTCGGCTGACACTCAGGCGGTCCTCGATCGACCTCGTGGTGACGACGGGGTTCTCGCAGATCAGCTCGACCAGAGCGAGTGCGTTCGGGGTTCCGACACCGGCCGCGGCTTGGAGGTAGCGCTCGCGCAGTTCGATGATCCGTTGAGCACGGCCGACGGCGTCGTCGGCCTGAGTATGGACGGCCGCCAGGAACAGCTCGATCCAGGGAATCGGGTCGCCCGTCTCGTGGATCGTTTGCAGCGCCTCGTAGTAGCTCTGGCGATTGCGTTCCAGGTAGGCGCTGAGATAGAGCAGCGGCGCAGTGAGCCGATCCCGGACTACGAGGAAGAAGACGAGCAGCAGGCGCCCGAGCCGGCCGTTGCCGTCTAGGAACGGATGAATGGCCTCGAATTGCGAATGCAGCAGCGCGTTCTGGATCAGCAGCGGCAGGCTGGCCTCCTCGTGCGCGTAGCGCTCCCAGTCACTGAGCAGCCCGGGCAACTCGCCGGGGGGCGGTGGTACGAACTGCGCGGTCTCGATCGTCGAGCCTGGCGCGCCGATCCAGTTCTGGCTGGTGCGAAGCTCGCCCGGCGCCAGCTCGCGGCCACGCACGCCTGCCATCAAGCGGCGATGCATCTCGCAGAGCAGGCGGGTGCTGAGCGGCAGCACGTCGAGCTGCTGCAGACCCCACTGCATTGCCGCAACGTAGTTGACGACCTCTTCGATGTCGGCATTTGGCGTCTCGCCGCCGGCGTCGGTCTCGAAGACCTGGGCCATCGTCGCTTGCGTTCCCTCGATCCGGGTCGAGGCGAGCGCCTCGCGCAAGAGGTAGGGGCGGATGAGGAGATCGGGGTTCGGTACCAATCGCCCGACGCCCGCGAGCTGCCCTAACGCCCCCTCCGCGTCCGCGAGCATGCGCACCGTCGAGGCCGACAACTCCAGAGTGCGCGGGATCGGAGCGGCGAAGTAGGCCACATACCCGTGGCGCCCGGGAGTCCGACGAGCCTCGCCAAACGGAGTCGATTCGTACCGCTCGGGGTCCATTGGGGCAACGATACTGTCTCTAACGTAACACACCAAAAGCGTTAGAGACAACCTCGGACCATAACGTGGCCGTCAGGGTCATCCCGACAGCAGCTTGCCGAGCCGTGACCTGGCCGAGCACGACTCCCAGCGGACCGCCGAGAAGGCTCAGACCTACTCGGAAGACGGAGGCGTAGACAAGGAAATCAAGGAAAAACACGCAAAATGCCGAAGCAGCGGAAGACCGTGCTATTCTGCCCGGTCGAAGAAGCTACGAGGGAGTTCAGATGCCGCGGATCGGTTCGCAGATCCAGTTGCTCAGCACCAAGGAAGCGGCTGACCTGGTGGGCGTGAGTCCGCGCACGATCACGAACTGGGCAGAGTCGGGCAAGGTGCCCTATCTCAAGCTGCCG
>JBBPZE010000040.1:0-19511 GCA_038199185.1 Solirubrobacterales bacterium | reverse complement strand
GTCAGCCATCCCGGGGGCAGCGGCTAGCGGAGAAACCGTTCCACGGCATCGCGGCCGCGCAGCGCCGCACCGGCCGCGATCGTGGCGACGGCCACTGCCCCGATGACCGCAGGGCGCCGCTTGGTGAGCATCAGCTGGATGCTGTGCTCGTGCGCCTGGTCGTCGTAAGGGCCGTGAGCGCCCTGATCGCTTTGGGGTGCCTCGAAGAGGTTGCCCGGGCGGACGTCCTCGCCCAGCGGCTCGCTGGTCTGCTGTCCCGAGACGGCGGTGCGCGCGAGGTAGCGCTCGGCCAGCCAGGGAGCAAGCCGGTTGCCGATGATGGTGTAGAGCGTGGGGATCCCGACCCAGACCTCCCTTCGGCGGGAGTAGGCCGCGAAGTGGATGGCGTCGGCCGCCACCTCGGGCTGGTAGACCGGCGGGACCGGCATCGGCACGTTGGGCATCTTGGTGCGGCAGTGCTCGAACTGCGGCGTGTTGAGCCCTGGTAGCTGGACCATCGTCGCGTGGACGCGGCTGCCCTTGGCGCGCAGCTCGCAACGCAGGGACTCCTGGAAGCCCTTCATCGCATGCTTGGCGCCGCAGTAGGGCGCCTGGAGCGGGATGCCGCGGTAGGCCATCGCCGATCCGACCTGGACGATCGTGCCGCGATTGCGCGGGAGCATGCGCTTGAGCGCGGCCCGCGTCCCCCACACCGCTCCGTGGTAGGTCACGTCCGTCGCGCGCTGGAACTCCGCGGGCTCGATGTCCTCGAAGAACGAGAACACCGTCGTCATGGCGTCGTTGATCCAGATGTCGATCGGGCCGAGCGCCTCCTCGGCCGCCTGCGCAGCGGACTCCACGGCTTCGGGATCCGAGACGTCGACGGGCAGGACGATGGCCTTGCCACCCTCCTTCTCGACCTCTTGGCGGGCGGCCTCGAGCCCCTCGCGGTCTCGGGCGATGAGGGCGAGGTGGGCCTTGTCGCGAGCGAAGCGGCGCACCGTGGCACGCCCCACTCCCGAAGTGGCTCCGGTGATGACGACGACGTCGGGCATGGCTGCTCGCTACCCCGGGCGCCGGCCCGCGCCTCGCCGCGGTCCGAGATCGGACACCCTGCCGCGCGGGAGCGGTCCGGCGGGCAGCATGAAGGCATGGCCTCCCGGCAGGACGTGACAGGCGCTGCTGGCCGCCACGACGGGTTCGCGCCGATCGGCGACTACGCGGTGATCTCCGACCAGCGGACGGCGGCGCTGGTCGCCCGCGATGGGTCGATCGACTGGATGTGCGCGCCGCGCTTCGACTCGCCGCCGCTGCTGAACCGGCTGCTGGACCCGCAGCGGGGCGGCGCCCTGGAGCTTGCGCCCAGCGGGTCTTCCACGGCGCAGCGCGAGTACGTCGAGGACACCAACGTCCTGCAGACCACGTGGACGACCGCGCGCGGGGTGCTGCGGGTGACCGACGCGCTGGTCATCACCAGCGGCATCCAGCGCTTCTCCCAGCTCGTGCGGCGCGTCGAATGCCTCGCCGGGGAGGTCGAGCTGGATTGGAGCGCCCGGCCGCGCGTCGGTTGGGACGCCGTCGCTCCGCGACTGCGCGTCGTCGGCGAGGGCCACGTCTTCACGCACCGCAAGCTCGAGATGCTCGTCCAGGCACACGGCCTCGGCGAGTGCCGGGAGGGCGAGGGCGAGGTCGCGGCCCGCGTCGGCCTGGGCGAGGGCGAGTCCGGTCTGCTGAGCATCCTGTTCACCCACGACTTCCCGCTGCTCGCCACCTCCCGCGATGGCTGCGAGCAGCGCCTGGAGGAGACGATCGCCTTCTGGCGCGCGTGGCTGCATCCCCTGCGCTACGACGGGCCCTGGAGCGGCGCGGTCCGGCGCAGCGCCCTCGTGCTGGGCGCCTGCATGCACGATCAGACGGGCGCGATGGTGGCCTCGCCGACGACGTCGCTGCCCGAGCGGATCGGCGGCCCGCGCAACTTCGACTATCGCTACTGCTGGGTCCGGGACACCACCTTTGCGCTGGACGCAGCGTTGCGTCTCGGCATGACGCAATTCGCCCAGGCGACCCTGGGCTGGCTGCTGCGCAGCGAACGCCACACCCACCCGCGCATCAACGTGTTCTTCACCCTCGACGGCGACCCGTTGATGCCGCAGCATCAGATCGACGTTCCCGGGTACCGTGGCTCGACCCCGGTTCTGGAGGGCAACCACGCAGGCCGCCAGCTCCAGCTCGGCTGCTTCGGCGACCTGCTGGAGACCGCGTGGCTGTTCGTGCGGTCGGGCAGCCATCTCGACCAGACGTCGGGCCTGCACCTGGCGGAAGTCGCCGACTTCCTCTGCGAGAGCTGGCGAAACCCCGATTCGGGCATCTGGGAGCTGGGCGACAAGCGGGACTACACCCACAGCAAGCTGTCGTGCTGGAACGCGCTCGACCGCGCTGCGGCGCTGGCCGACGCCGGCGAGCTGGTCCGGGCGCATCCGCGGCGCTGGCGCGCGGCGCGCGACGACATCGGCCGGTGGACCGACGCGCACTGCTGGGCCGCCGACGGCACGCTCTTGCGCGACGGTGACGGCAGTGGTGAGCTCGATTGCGCGGTGCTGCTCGCGCCGCGGTCAGACCACATCGACGCCGGGGACCCCCGTTTTGAGCAGACGATGCGCCGCATCGCCGACGAGCTGGGCGCGGGAGGCCCGCTGCTGTACCGCTACAGCGGGATGCGCGAGGAGGAGAACGCGTTCCTTCCCTGCTCGTTCTGGATGGCCGAGGCCCTGACCCGCAGCGGCCGGCTCGACGACGCCGCCGGGATGCTCGACGAGCTGGTGGGCCTGACCAACGACGTCGGCCTGATGTCGGAGGAGATGGACCCGGCCGACCACTCCCTGCTGGGCAACTTCCCGCTGTGCCTGACCCACCTGGCGCTGCTGAATGCCGCCGCCATCCACGCTGGGCAGTCCGCACACGATCCGGACGAGGTCACGGCGGACTGATCGGGTGACCGCCGACGGACCCGTGCCCCGCGACGCCGGCGCAGCGACCAGGATCGTCCTGCGTCCCATCGCCAATCCGCTGTCGCACGAGCCGCTGGCCGCTCAGATCGAAGGCATCGCCGCCGAGTCCGGCGTGCGCCGCTCGCTCTAGCTCACGGAGAGGAGGAGCCCGGGAGCGCCGCGCGAAGGCGCTCGAGCGCTCCGCGCTCAGGTTCCCACGCCTCGCCCTGGCAGTGCGGGCAGACCGGAAGATTGCGGATGCCGTCGACCTCCAGCACCTCGCCGCACGCGAGGCAGCGGTATCCGCCGGGAGTGACGGTCTCCCCGGACGGCATCGGATGGCCCGGGGCGTAGGGTTCCTTGCTCACCGTCGGGACCTCGCCACGGCTGCCCCGGCGACTGCCAGCGCGCCCGCTGCGCCGCCGGCCGCCAAGGCCCGCTCGGTCCGCGTCAGCGCGCCGTCCAGCCGGATGTCGGGATAGCCACGCTCGGGGTGAGGCCCGGCGGGCCCGTGGTCAAGTGCCATGCACAGCACCTGCGCGAGGTGCAGCGGTCGCCGGTCGGTGGCCTGCTCGACCTGCGTCTTACATGAGAACCCGTCGGCGATGAGAATCGCGTCAGCGGGCGCCTCGCGCGCGACGGGCAGCAGGCCGCCCTCGCGCTCGCCGATCTTCATGGAGACGTCGTAGTGCTCCTCCTCGAAGCCGAAGGAGCCGGCCATCCCGCAGCAGCCGGTGTCCTTGATCTCGAAGTCCATCCCCATGCGCTGCAGGAGGTCCTCCTCGGCCGACTGGCCGACGGTCGCTTCGTGGTGGCAGTGCACGTGGACGACGGCCTGACGCTCCAGGCGCGGCGGCGTGTAGTCCTCGGCGTGGCGAGTGAGGAACTCCGCGAGCGTGAGCGTCTGCTTGCCCAGGCGCTTGGCGTCCTCGGTTCGGAGCATGTTGGTCAGCTCGTCGCGGAAGACCGCCACGCAGCTGGGCTCGACGCCGACGATGTGCGTGCCCGCGTGGATGTGCTCGGCGAACGTGTCGACGAGGTGCTCGAGGACCCGCGTAGTCGCTTTGAGCGTCTCAGGGTGCAGGAAGTTGTTGAAGGTGTCGGGAAACAGCACGACGGGGTCGGCATACGGATTGACCTCGCCGCGGCGGGCGGGGGGGGGGTTCTCTCAGCGCAAACGGTCTTTCCCCCGACCATCCGCTCATCCACGCGTGTCGCCCCGTACGTCGTGCTGTACGCCGACGGCCATGGTCGGCGACGGCGGGAACGCGCTCGCCGTAGACTTGGCGCATGTGGTTCGTCCTGACCGTGGCGGCAATGCTGGTCTCCTGGATCGTCCTCTGGGCGCTCGACTTCGGCCGGACCGGCGACGCCTTCATCGTCAGCCTGCCGATCCTGCTGCTGGCCGTGACCGTGCGGACGCTGCAGGGCAGGCTGGGTCGCAAACGGCCGTGACCGACTCGAAACCACCGAACAGCGGCCTGGATGCCGGCCTGGTGCGGCTCGGCCTGACCCGGGGGCGTGCCCCGATCACCGCGGCTGCGGCTCGGTCAGGCGCCTAACCAGCGTCGGGTCAGCGGCGTGGCCGTCAGACCATGGACGACGATCGAGACCACCACGCATGTGACGGTCGTCCACACGACGACCTTGGTCTCGGCTGGCCTCAGCGCGTGTGAATCGGCGACCAAAGCGGCGTAGAACAGCGCGGCGACGCCGCGCACGCCGAAGAACCCGAGGAACAGCCGCGCTTGCCTGTCCATCAGCCCGCGGCCGACGAGCGTCATCACCAGTAGCGGGCGGATCACGAGGATGAGCAGTGGGGCCAGCAGCCAGCCGGCGACGCCGGGAGCCGCGAGGCCGTCGGTCGTCAGCATGGTGCCGAGCATCAGCAACACGACGAGCTCGAGCGTTCTTCCTGCCGCCTCGGCTGTGTGATGCGCGGCACGGTGGACGCGGTGGTCGAATTCGTAGCGGCGGAACGCAAAGCCGGCCGCGAACACCGCGAGCAGGCCGTACGCGCCGAGCGCCTCTGTGAGCCCATAGACGGCCAGCATGAGACCCAGGACGGCCGGGCCCTCGGCCTGCTCCGACAGGACGGTCCCGGCGCGCGCCCGGGCCACCCCCCACGCCGCAACGTGTCCGACCGCGAGCCCCAGCGCAAGCGCGAAGCCTGCCGCGTAGAGCAGGTCGGCAACCAGCCAGGATCCGATCCAGCCGATACCGCCCCGTGTGGCGACCAGCAGCCCCAGCACGACGAACGGCGATGCGAGCCCGTCGTTGAAGCCCGCCTCTGTGTGCAGCGACAATCGCGGCTCGCCCAGCACCTCACCACCCGGGCCGGTGAGCCCGACATCGCCGGCGAGGACCGGATCGGTCGGTGCGAGCACGGCCCCCAGGAGCACGGCGGCCCCCAGCGACAGCCCCATCGCCCACGCCCCGAACGCCGCGATGGCCACGATGGTCAACGGCATGACCACCGACAGCAGCACGCCGATCGAGATCCACGACTTACGACGCACCGTGCGCTCGATCGTCAACCCGGCGGAGAACACGGCCACGATCAGTGCCAGCTCCGCGAGGCGCTCCAGCAGCCGGTGGTTGCCGACCGGGTCCAGTGGACGTACGTCAAGCCACGACATCACCACGGCCGCGAGGGCACCCAGGGCCACGTAGACGACCGAGACCGAGACCGAGACCGTGCGCTCGCGCGACAAAGCCGCCGCGCCAACCAGCACGACGATCCCCGCGCCGAGCAGCGCCAGCGTGTAGAGGCCACCCAGGTGCCACCCGGGGGAGAGGCCGATCACCGGCGATCCGACGAACGACGAAAGCGGCAACGGGATCTCCTACGCAGAGGGTCGACGAGACAGTCGCCGACCAGTCTTCCCGGCACACCGCCACGGACTCTAGTCATCGCGGCTGCGGCGCGCGCATCCGTCCCGGACGACTCTCATCCGCAGCTCATCCGGGGTCGCGTACGGTGTCAGCGTGGGTCGCGTCAGACATCACCTGGCCCGCGTTTCGGTCCGGCTGCGCGTGACGCTCGCATTCACTGCGGTTCTGGCGGTGCTCCTGACGGCCACGGGCCTGTTCCTCTACCTCCGGCTGAGCGATGAGCTGGACGCCACGATCAACCGTGGCCTTCGGTCTCGCGCGGGGGACGTCACGGCGCTGATCAAGCAGGCGGACTCCGGACTCGCTCAGGCCGGCCGGAGCCCGCTGACCGAGCGGGGTGAGAGCGTCGCGCAGGTCGTCGGCCTCGACGGCGGAGTACTCGACGCGCCGCCGGCGCTGCGCCATCGCCGTCTGCTGACGGCGGGCGAACTGCAGCGCGCGAGGGCCGGCACGATCGTCGTGTCCCACCCCCGGACGCCTATCGACGACGCTCCGGTGCGGCTGCTCGCGACCCCGGTGCGGGCGCAGGGCCGGCGCATGATCGTGGTGGTTGGCGCGGCTGTGGATCCACGCGATGCGGCCCTGAGCAACCTGAGCAACCTGATGCTGATCGGGGGGCCGATCGCCCTGCTGCTGGCCGGCGCGGCCGGGTTCGGGGCTGCGGCGAGCGCCCTGCGGCCCGTCGAGTCGATGCGTCGCCGCGCTCGCGAGATCCAGGCCGGCGCGCCGGGGCGCCGGCTTCCCGTCCCGCCGTCGGGCGATGAGCTCGCCCGGTTGGGAGCGACGCTCAACGAGATGCTCGAGCGCCTCGAGGAGGCGTTTGAGCGCGAGCGTGCGTTCGTCGCCGACGCGAGCCACGAGCTCCGGACGCCGCTGGCGATTGTCAAGGCAGAGCTCGAGCTGGCGCTCCGAGACGCCGTGACCGTCGACGAGTTCCGGACGGCCGTGGCCTCGGCGGCCGAGGAGACCGACCGGGTGGTGGCACTTGCCGAGGACCTCCTGGTGATCGCCCGGTCCGATCAGGGCCGGTTGCTCGTTCAAACGGAGGCCATCGCGGTGGCCGAGTTCTTCGACGGGATAGGGCGGCGTTTTGGCAGGCGCGCCACCGAACGCGGGGTGGCCCTGATCCTGAGCGCACCACCCGAACTCGAGATCATGGCTGACCGTGCACGGCTCGAGCAGGCGGTGGGGAACCTGGTCGACAACGCGCTTCGCCACGCCGGCACGACCGTGACGGTCTCCGCCACGGCGGCCGGGGACGGTGTCGAGATCCAGGTCTGCGACGACGGTGCCGGGTTCCCGGAAGCGTTCATCGCCCACGCGTTCAAGCGCTTCTCCCGGGCGGACACGGCCCGCGGGCGAGGCGGTGCCGGTCTCGGTCTGGCCATCGTCGCGGCTGTCGCGGAGGCCCACGGCGGGTCCGTGCAGGCGGCCAACCGGCCGGCGCTGGGCGGCGCCGACGTCTGCCTCTCGCTGCCGCGAACGCCCGGCGCGCCTGCCGTTGCCTGAGCTGAACACACAACGGCCCCCGGGTTTCCCCGAGGGCCGCGATGCGACTGCGTTGGGTGGGCGCCTCTGGCCCTCCTGGTCAGCCCTCGCCCTGCGCCTGATTGTTGGCGTTGGGGTTGCCGGGCTCGTCGGCGTGCCCGCCGGGGCCATCGCTGGCGGTCGCGGTCTCCGAGGTCGCGGACTCCGTGCCCGTCTTCTCGGCCGCAGCGCTAGCGGCGTCCGGGGTGTTCTGGTCGCCCACCTGGTCGTTGACGTTGTCGGTGTCCGGGCCCGAGGTGGTCTCGGAGCTGGTCTGCGACTGCGCGACGACGGCCTTGGCGGGATGCTTCGCCGAGCCGGACGCGGCGATCGCCGCCCCGCCGAGGCCCATCGTGGCGATGAGCGCGGTGGCGGTGAGGGTGGCCGACCTTCGGTTGAACCGTTCGAACATGGTGCTCTCCTTTGTTGGGTGCCTGACGATCGGGACCGTAAGAAGGCCTCGTGAGATGACGATGAGCGCGGTCCCGGTCAGCAATCCGGCGACGATCACGGCGGCGTGTGCACCGTCCGGGGCGCTCTCATCCGCCTCTCATCCCCGCAGTGGAAACTCCAGCGCGTGAGAGTCCTGGTTGTCGAGGACGACGTCAAGCTGGCCGGTCTGATCCGCCGCGGGCTGCAGGCCGACGGGATCGCGGCCGATGTGGCCGGCCGCGGTGAGGACGCGCTGTGGATGGCCGGCTCGACTGCGTTCGACGCGATCGTCCTCGACGTCATGCTGCCCGAGATCGACGGCTTCGAGGTCTGCCGGCGCCTGCGCGCCGACGGTGTCTGGTCGCCGGTGCTGATGCTGACCGCCCGCGACGCGATCGACGATCGCGTCAGGGGCCTCGACGAGGGTGCCGACGACTACCTCACCAAGCCGTTCTCGTTCGCCGAGCTCGGAGCGCGGCTGCGTGCGCTCGTGCGCCGCGGCCCGATCGAGCGCCCGACCGTGCTCGAGGCCGGCGACCTGCGCCTCGACCCGGCGACGCAACGCGTCTGGCGGGGCGACTCCGACGTCTCGCTGTCGGCGAAGGAGTTCGCGCTGCTCGAGACGTTCATGCGACGTCCCGGCCAGGTGCTCGACCGCTTCCAGCTGCTCGAGCACGCCTGGGACTACGACTACGAGAACCGCTCCAACGTCGTCGACGTCTACGTGCGCTACCTGCGCGAGAAGATCGACCGCCCGTTCGGCGCCGACTCGATCGAGACGGTCCGTGGCGCCGGGTATCGGCTGCGGCGGGACGGTGGTCGCCCCAGTGACTGATGTCGAGCCGAAGTTGAAGGTGGACGGGACGCTGTGGTACGACGGGGTCCAGCTCACCCGCACTTGACCGGTGGCGCTCAACCACCGCCTCAGCGGGACGCGGCCGGGTCAAGCTCGACGGCGAGCCACATCGGTCCCTCCCGGCGAGCCACATCGGTCGCTCCCGGCGGGATAGAGTCGCTGGCTCTCCCGAAGGAAGGAGCAGCACATGTTCGTACGTGTCGTCCGGTTCGAGGACGTGAGCGCCGAGCGCATGGACGGTATGGAGTCGCGGATCGACGAGTCCGACGGGCCTCCCCCCGGCGTGAACGCGACCGAGCTCAAGGTCCTGTTCGACTCGACCCAGGGCACTGCGGTGGTCCTTCAGTTCTTCGCCACGGCGGAGGACATGGCGGCGGCGGAAGCGGTGTTCGATGGTATGGACTCGTCCGACACGCCGGGCACGCGAACGTCGGTCGATCGCTGCGCAGTCAAATTTGAGCGGTCGATGTCGGACTGACCGAGCTGGAGGCGCGGGGCCCGCGGCGGCCTGGTTGAAGAGCGCGCGGCTCATCTGGGAGCGGCCGGCGTTGTGCAGGCAGACGAACAGGACTGGAGGTTTGGTCGCTCAGGCACCGGCCGGCTCCGATCGCACGCTTCGCCTCGATCGCACGCCTCGCCTCGGTACCAGGGCCACGGTCTTCAGGAGGCCGGCCCGGTGCCTCGCAATGCCGTGGCGATCTCGGCTCGCCGCGAATGGAGCTTGTCACGACGAAACTCGGCGATGTAGGCGGCGAAATCCCAGTGGTCGAGGAAGTCCGCCGCCGCCCGGCGCCCGGATTCGTAGAGCGCCCTGGCCCGCTCGGGCGCGATGGCGAACTCGGTCGTCCCGACGCCGAGGGTGGGGATGGGGATGGTGCGTGCGTAGTTGGCCTTCTCGACGTACAGGCGATCGTGGGCCTCCATCATCGTCTGCGCCAGGCTCTTGACGTAGTCCAGGACCGAGCCCGGCTCGATCCCGTGCTCGCCGTCGGTCAGCCGGGCGCCGATCGGCGATGTGGGATCGGGCTCGACGAGGAGCAACCCGAAGGTCGGCCAGCGCGGATCGCGGCCGTGAGCGTCGAACAGCCAGACCGGGAAGTTCGACAGCATCCCGCCGTCGACGATCAGGTGCCGGTCGCCCGTGCGGGGGTTCTCGTGGAGCACGGGCTCGAAGAAGAACGGGATCGACATGCTCATGCGTACCGCATAGGCGACCTCGAGCTCGTCCGGGTCAATGCCGAGATGCCCCGCATCGTCGGGCAGCACCAGCATGCGGCGGTGCGTGACGTCGGAGGCGATCACGCGCAGCCGGGACCGGCCATCGGGGGTCTCGGCGTGCTCGTCGGCGAGCTGGCCGAAGTGTGTGATGCCCTTCGCGGCGAGGCGCTCAGCCATCCAGTCCCGAAAGAATCGGCCTTCATAGATCCCATGGTGGGCGAGGATGCTCAGCTCGTCGCCGATCAGCGGGACGTGCTCGATCCACCGCTCGTCCATGAACGAGTCGAACGGCAGGTGCAGGACGACCTCGTCGAGCTCGGCAGAGCTGTATCCGGCCGCGACGAGCGCGGCCGTGATGGCGCCGGCGGAGCTACCGGCCATCCGCCTGGGGCGATAGCCGCGTTGTTCGAGCACGGAGTAGGCGCCGGCCAGCCCGATGCCCTTCACGCCCCCGCCCTCGAAGACGAGGTCGGCGGAATGCCGCTCGTCGTCCATGTCGGTCGTCCTCCCTTCCGCGTCGGTCACGAAGCTATCGCGTTGAATGCCGGTGGCCGCGTCCAAATAGGACTAGGTGTCAATCGTCTGGCGCTTTCGGCGCTTCCGGCGCGAGGACGAGCAGGACACTCGCCGCGAGTAGCGCCGGTGCCAGCGTCAGGCTGGGGATCACGTCGCCGGCGAGCAAGCCCGACGCGACGACCGCGACCGCCATGGTGGCCGCCAGCACGAGCGCCGCGGCGCGGACGTGGCGCCCCAGTACCAGCAGCACGCCGCCCGCGAGCTCGATGACGCCGGCCGCGACGACCCACGCCTCGGCCGCCGGGAGGCCGAACCGCCGGAAGGCGTCGAGCTCCCACCCGAAGGCGATGAACTTCGGCAGCGAGGCGATGACGAAGATCGCGCCCGTGACGATCGCCACGCGCCGCATGGGCGCAGAGGTGCGGGCGAGGTGGGGCACCACGACGATGATGACGAACGCGGGGTACCGGCAGGCCGCCGCAGATCCTCGCGACCTTGACGCCGACCACGAGGGCCGCGAGAACCCGAACGGGCTCTTCACGAGCGCTTCATCGCGAGCCCGTAACCTGCACGGCATGTCCTCGCGGATCGTCCACTCGCTTCGCATCATGCCGACGCGCCGGCTGCTCGTCACGTGCTGCGCGTTCGCCGCCGTCACCGGGTCGGTCACGGCGATCGCGCTGGCGGCGGGTGGGTCAGGGACCGTTCCTCCGGCCAGACCGCTGGCGGCCGCGGTGCACGATGCCCTCGCCGCTCCCGAGGTGCAGGGCATCACCGCGCGGATCGAGTTCACCAACAAGCTCATCGACTCGAGCGCAGTCCAGGGCTCGGATCCCCTTCTCAGCGGCGCCACGGGGCGCATCTGGATCGGCTCGGATCACCGCTTTCGCCTGGAGCTGCAGTCCGAGCGCGGCGATGCGCAGATCGTGTCGGACGGCAGGACGCTGAGCGTCTATGACGCGTCCACGAACGCCGCCTATCGCGCCGAGCTCCCCCGGGAGCCCGACAAGCGCCGCCCCGCCGCTCGCCGCGTTCCGACCATCGCCGACATCCAGAACGAGCTCGACCGGTTGGTCCGCCATCTCGGCGTCTCGTCCGCCGCCCCGTCGACCGTCGCGGGGCGGCCGGCCTACACCGTTCGCGTGTCGCCCAGGCGCGATGGCGGGCTCGTGGGGGGTGCAGAGCTGGCATGGGACGCCGCTCGCGGCATCCCGCTGCGGGTCGCGGTCTACGCGACCGGCAACGATTCGCCCGTGCTCGAGCTCAAGGCCACCGACATCGCCTTCGGTGCCGTCCCGGACTCCAGGTTCGCCGCCACGCCGCCCGCCGGTGCCAAGCTCACCGAGATCGCCCGGCGCGCGCCGCGGCGGGATGCCGTCCGGCGCGGACACCCCGACCCGGTCCGCGGCATCCGCGCCGTCTCCCGCGCCCTGCCGTTCAGCCTCTCAGCACCCGGTTCGCTCGCCGGCATGCGGCGCAGCGGCGTGCGCCTGCTCGACTGGGGGGCGAAGCCGGCCGTGCTCGTCACCTACGGCGATGGGCTCGGAGGCCTGGCCGTCATCGAGCGCGTCGCCGATCACAACGCGGACCAGCGGCGCGCCGCGGCGCCGCTGCACCACGGCGAGCGCACGGGACTGAGCCTCCCGTCGATCGACCTCGCGGGGACGAAGGGGCGGGTACTCCCCACGGCGCTGGGAACCATGATTTCGTTCGAGCGCGCCGGCGTGGCCTACGCAGTGGTCGGCTCGGTGCGCCAGTCGGTTGCCGAAACCGCTGCGCGTGGACTCTGATCAAAGCGAGCGCCCGGTCGAGATCCGGGGGCTCGTCAAGCGCTACGGCGATCTCGTGGCGGTCGACCACGTCGACCTGACCGTCGATGCTGGTGACGTCTACGGCTATCTCGGGCCCAACGGCGCGGGGAAGACCACCTCGCTACGGATGATGCTCGGACTGATCCGCCCGGACGAGGGCTCGATCAGCGTCTTCGGCCGCGATCCGCAGCGCAGTGTCCGTGCGCTCGACGGAGTCGCCGGGTTCGTGGAGGCGCCGGCGTTCTACCCCTATCTCACCGGCCGGCGCAACCTCGAGCTGCTCGCCGCCTTTGACGGTGGCGAGGCACCCGCGCGCATCGACACCACGCTGGACACCGTCGAGATGGCCGACCGCGCGGGCGACCGCGTCGGCGGCTACTCACACGGCATGCGCCAGCGTCTGGGAATTGCCGCGGCGCTGCTGCGCGCGCCGCGCCTGCTGCTGCTCGACGAGCCGGCAACCGGCCTCGATCCCGGCGGCATGCGCGACATGCGCCGCCTGATCCGCCGGCTCGCCCACGAGGGCATCACCGTCCTGCTCTCCAGCCACCTGATGACCGAGGTGGAGGAGCTGTGCAATCGCGTGGCGATCGTGCGCCGCGGCTCGATCGTCTACGAGGGGACGATCGGTGAGCTCAAGGGCGAGAAAGGGACGACCTACCGGCTGCGCACGACCGACAACGAGCGCGCCCGGGGGGTTCTCGCCGGCCGGGCCGGGATCGCCGACATGCGGTCCGAGGACGGCGAGCTGCGCTTCGCCGCCGAGGAGGAGGCGGTGGCCGCCCTCTCGGGGGCGCTCGTCGAGGCCGGTGCGCTGATCCTGGCCCTGGCGCCCGAGGCGGCGTCTCTCGAGGAGCGCTTCTTCGCGCTGACGGAGAACGAGTGATGCCGGGGGTCCTGACGGTCTACCGCTGGGAGCTGCGCAAGCTGCGCTTTCAGAAGCGCACCTACCTCGGGCTGGGCGCGGCGGCGGTGATCCCAATCATCTTCGTGGTGGCCACGAGCCTGCGCAGCGGCGGGCCCGACGAGGTGGCCTTCGGCCGCTACATCCACGACAGCGGGCTGGCCATCCCACTCGTCATGCTGCTGTTCGGGGCGATCTGGATGTACCCGCTGATCACCGCGCTGGTGGCCGGTGACATCTTCGCCTCCGAGGACCACAACGGGACGCTCAAGACGATCCTCACGCGCTCGCTCGAGCGGCAGCAGATCTTCGTGGGAAAGGCGCTGGCCGCGGCGACCTACGCGATCGTCGCGATCGTGTTCAGCGGCACCGTCGGGATCGTCGCGGGCTGCCTCGAGTCGGGTTTCAACCCACTTACCAGCCTGTCGGGCACGCGGCTGTCGGCCGGCACGGCGCTGGGCCTGGTCCTCGCCAGCCTGGGCGTCTACCTCATTCCGATCCTGGCCATCATGTCGATCGGCCTGCTGCTCTCGACGATCACCCGCAACAGCGCCGCCGCCGTCGTCGGCACGCTGATGTTCTCCCTGGTCGTCCAGCTCGTCGCGATCCTGCCCGGGCTGGAGGGCGCCCGCCCCTACCTGCTCTCGGCCCAGTTCAACTCCTGGCAGGGCCTGCTGCGCGAGCCGGTCGACTGGGAGCCGGTCCTCCGCTCGCTCTGGGTGTGCGCGCTCTACGCGATCCCGGCGCTGATCGCGGCCTTTCTCGTGTTCCTGCGCCGCGACGTGGCGGGCGGCTGAGGGGACTTCACGGCCGGCCTTCCCAGGCCGACCGGCGGCCGGTGACCTACACCGTGACGATGCGAAGGCCCGGGACCGTCCCGAAATCGGCGTCCTGGGTGAGCAGATCGGCGCCGTGGGCGATCGCGGTGGCTGCGATCCACGCATCCTGGACACCGAGGCTTGCGCGGCCGGCCACGCGCATCTCGAGCACGAGCGTCGCGAAGGCCGATGCCACCGGACGATCGACGGGGAGAGGGTTGAGCAACTCGGCGTCGCGCAACGTCTGCAATCGAGCGGCGCGGATCCGGGGTTCAGCGGCGGCAAGCACGCCCATTTCCAGCTCGGCGATCGTGACGATCGAGACGGCGATCTCGCGATCGTCCGCATGGGAATCGAGCGGGCGGCCGGCCTCGCGCGCGATGAACAGCGAGGTATCGGCAACCGCTCGGCGGCTCACAGATCCTCGATCGTGTCCGGCTGCAGAGCGGCGAGATCGTCGCGAAGGCCCGGATCGGCGGGATGCGCAAGCACCCTGGAGAAGAACTGCGTGCCGGGCATCCAGGATGGGCGCTCCAGGAGCGGAACGATCTGCGCGATAGGCCGTCGATTGCTGTGTACGACCAGCGTCTCGCCGGCCTCCACTCGACGCAACACCCCCCCGGTGTCGTTGCGAAGGTCCCGGACCGAGATGGCACCCATGTCGAAGAATGTAGCACTCGTGCGACATGAGACCGGTCGGCGTCGTACGGCGTCGAGGACGCGGCCCCGCGAACGGGCGTCTTATGAACCTCGAATCAGTGCGGCGTGCTGGCCAGCGCGGCCAGGATCGCCGTGAGGACCAGCATTCCCGACAGCAGCGCGGTGCGCGTCATGACTGGTGGCATGGCGCGAAGCTACGGGGCCTCGCGGACGGACCGGCGGGCGGCTGCTACCAGGCCTGGCCGGAGCCGCAGTGGGGGCACTCGACCGAGGTGGACACGGCGGCCTGGAAGACCATCCCACAGCTGCAGCTGTACAGCGCGTTGTCGATGGGGCCCCCGGACTCGCGGGCCCGGCGCTCCTCCGGATGGTCGACGACCGTCGGCGCGGCCGGCGTCGGCGCGGTCACCCGGCGCAGGGGATGGGCCCGGCGATCGGGCCGGCGTGTGATGGGGTTGCGCTGGGGGCGAACTCGCATGTTCTCGGGGCTCCTCATCCATAAGGACGCTCCAACGTCCAAAAGGTTTCTCTCCACCTGGACGGAATTCCTGCATCCCGGCTCGAAAAAATGTGCCCCGGGGCCTAACCGCGGTTCCCGCCTGCGATACTAAGGGGGCATGGATCCCGCCCGAAAGCGCAGCCTGCGCCTCGTCGTGGCGCTCACGGCAGCCGTCGTGCTGGCCGGGGCGCTGGTCTACACCAGCGTCAGCGCGTCGACGCCAGCTCGCACGCCGGGCCAGCTGCTGGGCCGGGCGGTGGCGGGGCGCTCCTACCAGCTGGTGGGCAAGGTCGTCGACGGCTCCATCACCCACCGGGGCGCGGCCACGCTCTTTCGGGTTCGTGATCGCGACGGCACCGCGTCGATCCCCGTCCGCTACACGGGAGCGGTGCCCGACCCGTTCCGTGACGGCCGTGAGGTCATCGTGCAGGTCCACAAGAGCGGCGCGGGCTTCGTCGGGGAGAAGGACACGCTCGTGACGAAGTGCCCCTCGAAGTTCACCGCCAAGAGCTGAGTCCGGGATGGCGACTCTCGGCCGCGCATGCCTGATCCTCAGCTTCGCGATCGCCCTCTACGGTCTCGGGGCGGGGCTGGCCGCCTGGCGGATGGGAAGGCGCGACATCGCCGCCTCGGCCCGGCGCTCGGTCTACGCCCTGGCTGGGGTGCTGACGGTCGCCATGGTGATCCTCGAGGTCGCCTTCGTGGGCGACGACTTCTCGTTCGCCACCGTCGCGTCGCACTCGTCGACCACGACCCCGGCCTTCTACAAGATGGCCGCGGTGTGGTCCTCCCAGGAGGGCTCGCTGCTGCTGTGGGTGTGGCTGCTGGCGAGCTGGTCGAGCCTCGTGCTCTTCCTCACGCGCCGGCGCATGCGCGATGTGACACCGGTGGCCACCGCGGTGCTCGCCGGCTTCGCCGCATTCTTCGCAGGGCTGCTGGTCTTCACGGCATCGCCGTTCGAGACGCTGGCCGCGGTGCCGGTCGACGGCAGCGGGCTCAACCCGCTGCTGCGCCACCCGTCGATGATGATCCACCCCCCGATGCTCTACTCGGGCTACACGCTGTTCACGGTCCCGTTCGCGTTCGCCGTCGGCGCGCTGGCCACGGGAAAGGTCGATGCGGAGTGGATCACCGCGACGCGGCGCTTCGCTCTGGCGGCGTGGCTGTTCCTGGGCATCGGAATCATCCTCGGCGCGCGCTGGAGCTACGCCGAGCTGGGGTGGGGCGGCTATTGGGCGTGGGATCCGGTGGAGAACGCCTCGCTGCTGCCGTGGCTGACGGGCACCGCGTTCATCCACTCGATCATGATCCAGGAGAAGCGGGGGATGCTGAAGGTCTGGAACGTCAGTCTCGTGCTGGCGACCGGGATTCTCGCCATCCTCGGCACGTTCCTGGTCCGTTCGGGCATCCTGGACTCCATCCACGCGTTCGGCGCCTCGACGCTCGGCATACCGTTCGTGGTGCTGATCGTCGGGCTGATCGCGCTCTCCATAGGGCTGGTGGCGTGGCGATCGTCCCTGATGCGCAGCGAGCACCGCATCGACTCGCTGCTCTCGCGCGAGGCGGCGTTCCTGTTCAACAACCTGCTGTTCGTCGGGCTGGCGTTCGTCGTCTTCTTCGGGACCTTCTTCCCGCTCATCACGGATGCGCTGGGCGACCGGCGCAACCTGGGCCCGCCGTGGTTCAACCGCATCACGGTGCCGCTGGCCATCGCGCTGGTCGGCCTCGCCGGCCTCGCGCCGCTGATCTCGTGGCGACGCGCGACGCGGGCCAACCTGCGCCGCAACCTGGCGATCCCCGTCGGCTTCGGGGTGCTGGTCGCCATCGCGCTGGTCGCCGCGGGCGGCGTGGCCGACAGGCCGGCGGCGCTGGCGATGTTCGCCCTCGCCGGGTTCCTGGTCGCGGGCGTGGCGCAGGAGCTCTGGCGCGGTACCCGCGCGCGCCGGACCATGAGCGCGGATTCCTGGCCGCTTGCTGTCGTCTCGCTCGTCCGCCGCAACCGCCGCCGCTACGGCGGGTATCTCGTTCATGTCGGCATGGCGACCCTGTTCGTCGGCGTGGCGGCCTCCTCGGCCTTCCAGCACGCGCGCGACGTCCGGATCAGGCCGGGACAGACCGCGGCCATCGGCGGCTATGACATCCGCTACGCCAAGCCTGTCGGCCGCGTCGAGACACGCGACGGCCGGGTCGAGCGGATCGTGCTCGGCGCCCAGCTCGTCGTCTCGAAGGACGGGAAGGTCCTCAGCACGCTCGAGCCGACACGCGGCTACTACCCCGCCAGCGCGCCGTTCGCCCCGGTCAGCGGGATGTTCGGCGGCGAGTCGACCAGCGAGGTGCGGATGATCGCCGGCCTGCGCCGCGACGTCTGGTCGGCCGTCGAGCCCGAGCTCTCCAGCGTGCGCCCGGTGATGCGCACCTACGACCGCGCGATTCGCAGGATGGCGGCCGAGAAGCGGCCGGTCGATCAGCAGGTGCTCGCGTTTCGGGTGGGGCTCGAGAAGGTCGTCCAGACCTACGCGGCCGGCCAGCCGCCGGCGACCTTTCGGATGATCGTCTCGCCGCTCGTGGCCTGGATCTGGATCGGCGGAATCATCGTCTTCGGCGGCGGCCTGGTCTCCATGTGGCCCGCGCCGCGCGGCGTTCGCCGGCGCGCGCCGGCCGGATACGCCGCCAGGGTCGCGCGGGAGCTCGGCCGGGCCTAGACCGTCCGTGGACGTTCTCGTGGTGCTCGCGATCCTGGTGATCCTCGCCGCGGTGGTATGGGTGATCGGCGCCCCGCTGCGGGCGGGAGCGGCTGCGGAGGAGGGTGCGGGCCCCGACGCCGCGGGGTTCGAGGAGCTCGAGGCCGAGAAGGCGGCCAAGTACCGGGAGATCCGCGACGCCGAGCTCGACCACCGCACCGGCAAGCTCGACGAGACAGACTGGCAGGCGGTCGATCGCCAGCTGCGCGCCGAGGCGGTCGCCATCCTGCGCGAGATCGACCGGCTCGGTGGCCGGGCGCCGCCGCCCGATCGCTAGGATTCGGTGGCGATGGAGTCGATCCTCAGCGTCCTGCAGGTCATCATCTCGATCGTCCTGATCTTCCTCGTGCTCATGCACTCGGGCAAGGACACGGGGCTCTCCGGCGCTTTCGGCGTCGGCACGGGCCAGGGATCGCTGGGCGGGGGGTCGCTCATCGAGCGCAACCTCAACCGCTGGACCATCGGCTTTGCGATCGCCTTCACGATCAACATCATCCTGCTGCTCAAGAAGCCCTGGCTGTAGCGGTGGCTACTCCGGCGTCACGCCGGTGACGCGGAAGCCCGACGCGCGCAGCGAGGGGCAGACGACTCCGGTCGCGAAGCGGCGGCCGTAGAGCTCGACCTCGGACTCCAGGCGGGTCTGCATGGTGAGCGCCTCGGTGCGCTCGAGCAGGCGCAGGATCGAGTCGGTGAACCGCACGTCGCGCAGGGGCCGCGTGATCCGGCCGTCCTCGATCATGAAGCTCGTGGTCGTCCAGGGCGGTGGCGCGCACCATCGCGCCGCATTGCACGGTGGCCTGCGTGCACGCCGCGCCGTCGGTCGAGGCAAAGGCCTTGTCCACGCGCCGCGCCTGGGCCTCCGCCGTGCTGCGAACAACGCGGGAATCGCCCCGCAACCCCGCCTCGGCCTCCACCAGCAGGGCCAGCCTCTCCTCGAGCGCGACCGTGAACGGATCGACCTCCATCGGGGACGCCCAGTGCCCGCGCGCCGCATCCACGGCGGCGAGCGGTCGGGCCCGCCCGACGGGCTGCGCCTCGGCGATGGCGATCGCCCGGGCCAGCGCGTCGTGCGCGCCGGATCTGGTCACCTCGCGCGTGGCGGCAAAGCCCCAGGCACCGCCGATCCTCACCCGCACGCCGATCCCCTCGCGCAGCTCGTGGGAGGCCTCCTGGACCGAGCCGTTGCGAACGGCCATCAGCTCGCGCCGGTCGAGGACGTGGCGCGCCTCGGCATAGGTGACGCGGCCGTCGATCGCGCCCATGAGGTCGACGAGCAGGTCGAGCACGGAGCCGCAGGCTAGTCGGCTACAGCGCGGCGCCGTAGATCTCCTCGAGCTCCGCCCGGTCGGCCGGAGGAGGGGTGTTGGCCAGCTCCGGGCGCCCGGCGGCGGCTTCCGCGCAGGCCTCCAGCGCATCCTCCGCGACGCCGAGGGCGGCGAGGTGCGTGGCGCCCGCAAGCTCGGCCAGTCGGGTCGCGAGGCCGACGTCGGCGACGAGCTCGAACCCGCGGCGCTGCAGCGCCCGCATGGTGTGGGGCAGCAGGGCGGAGTTCGCCGGCCCGTGTCCGATACCGGCGACGCGCACCATGGTCTGGGACATCACGTGGTGGAGTCCGTACCAGGCGGCGTCGATCGCGTAGCCCGAGAGCAGGGCGGCGAGGGCGAGCGC
>JBBPZE010000039.1:0-15688 GCA_038199185.1 Solirubrobacterales bacterium | reverse complement strand
TGACGATCTGGATCCACCACGGCTCGTAGTACTGAGTGAGCCCGAGCATCACGTCGCCTTCCTCACCGTGACGTCGGGGCCGGCGATGGCGTTGCTGCCCAGAAACGCGCTGCCCTCGGGAATCGCGGCACGTAGCGCGACGGTCGCCTCGGCCGACTCGTCCCCCGACGCGACCACGACCCTCTCGCCGTGCAGGACATCGAGGCGCTGCGCGTCGGCCGGAGAGAGCTCCACGTGCCCGTTGCCGCGGGCGAACGCCAGCGCGGGGGCGACGTCGACCTCCGGAGCGTCCCAGATCGAGCGATAGGTGCCCAGGCGCAGCGTGCCGTCGGCCGCCGCCGCGGCGGCCGGTGGGGCGTCGAGCTTGAACGGGCCGAAGTCCGCCGCGGGCGCGGCGTTGCGCTCGGCCGGGTGCACGCCCCGTCCGCCGATCTCGTCGAGGGTGACGCCGGCGTAGGCGGGCACCGCCTCGGTGATCTGCTGGAAGGCCATGCCCGCGGTGAGCACGCGCAGGTCCGAGCCGAGCAGCCAGCCGACGTCTGCCACGGCCTGCCAGCCGTAGCGGTTCTCCCCCTGCAGGGCGATCGCCTGGCGCAGCCGCTGGATCCGGCCGTCGGGGTGGGTGATCGTGCCCTCGCGCTCGGCGTAGGACTCGGCGGGAAAGACGACGGTCGCGTGCTCGCGGATGCCCTCGGTGAGAAACCCGGCGTGGGCGACCACGGTCGATGCCTGTCCCAGCCGTGCGTCCCATGCCGCGCGATCGGGAGCGTCTCGCAGCGGGTCGGTGTGCAGCAGGTAGACCGCCGACGGGTCCCCGGCGGCCTGCAGCTCGCCGCCCATCCCGAAGCCGACCTCGCGAAGGCCGCGGCTGTTGGTCGAGCGCGGGACCTCGAGCAGGCCCGCACCCACGCGGTCGCGCAGGTTCAGGCGGCCGGCGACGTTGAGCAGGGCGCTCGCGGCGCCGGCTCCGCGAGCGCCGGCGGTGAGGCGCTCTCCCCACAGGATGACGACGTCGTCGAAGCCCCGCAGGACCTCCGCGACGCCGCGGACCGCTGCGAGGGTCGTTCCGGCGGCCCCTGCGAGCTTCTCGAGGCCCCGCGCCGTCTTGCGGTCGGGATCGAGGAGGCCGCTGAGCGCGGCCAGGAAGGCGTCCCCGGTCCCGGGAGAAAAGCGCGCCACTACCTGGGCGTTGGCGTCCAGCGAGGAGGGGCGCGACGTGGCGACGGCAAGGCGCACGCCGTTGCGGCGCACGCCCTTGCGGATGCGCAGGTCGACGATCGGCATGTCGTCGACGGGCTCCGTGTCGAGCACGAGGACGGCGTGTGCGAACTCCAGGTCGGGGACCCGGGCCTGCAGCGAGGGGTGGCCGAGGGCGGCCGCCAGCCCGGCGCCCGGCCCGCCGCCGAGCTGCGAGATCATCACCGTCGAGTCCAGGCTCTCGCGCATGACGCGCCCGAGCAGGAACGCCTCCTCGTTGGTGGCATCGCCGCCGGCAACCGCCCAGACCGAGCCCTTGGCCGCGCGCAGGCCGGCGGCCGCCTCCCCCAGCGCGACCTCCCACGAGACGGGCCGCAGCCGGTTGCCATCGCGCACCATCGGGGACGTGACGCGCTCCTCGGAGTGGATCGCCTGATAGGCGAAGCGGCCCTTGTCACACAGCCACCCGTCGTCGACGTCCTCGTGCTGGCGCGACATCACCCGCAGCACGCGGTCGTCGCGGACGGTGAAGGTCACGTTGCACTGTGAGGGGCACAGGGTGCAGATCGAGCCGGCGCCCTCGATGTCCCACGGCCGCGCGCGGAAGCGGTAGGGACGGGAGGTCAGCGCGCCGACCGGGCACAGCTCGACGATGTTGCCGCTGAACGGCGCGACGTAGGGGTGGCCGTCGAAGGTCGCGACGTAGGAGTGCGCGCCGCGCTCGAGCAGAACGAGCTGGTAGTCCTCGCTGACCTCCTGGCTGAAGCGCACGCAGCGGTAGCAGAGGATGCAGCGCTCGCGGTCGATTGCGATCGTCGGCGACAGCGCCAGCGGCTTGACGAAGTGGCGCTTGGGCTCGATGAAGCGCGATCGCCCCCCGCCCCAGCCGAAGGAGATGTCCTGCAGCGGGCACTCGCCGCCCTTGTCGCACACGGGGCAGTCGAGCGGGTGGTTGATGAGCAGGAACTCGACGACCCCCTGCTGGGCCTCGCGGACGCGCTCGGTCTGCGTGTGGACGACCATGCCGTCCTTGACCGGCGTGGAGCAGCCCGTCTGCAGCTTGGGGATGCCCTCGATCTCCACCAGGCACATGCGGCAGGCCCCGACCGGGGCGCCGAGCTTGGGCTCGTAGCAGAAGACCGGGATCTCGACGTCGCCGAGCTTGGCGGCGTCGACGAGCATCGTGTTCTCCGGGGCGCTCACCTCCCGGCCGTCGATCGTGAAGCCGATCTCGCGCCGCTCAGGCCGAGGCATAGGCCCCCTGGATCTCGACGGGCTGGGCAGCGTTGCGCAGCCGGACGGAATCCATGTAGGACTCGAACTCGCCGCGGAACTTCTCGATCATCGAGCCGACCGGCATGGCCATCGCGTCGCCCAGCACGCACAGGCAGTTGCCGATGATCCGGCTCTGCACGGAGGCCATGATGTCGAGGTCCATCGGGGTCGCCTCGCCCGCCTTGATCCGTTCGATCATCGTGACCGTCCAGTTGGTTCCCTCGCGGCACGGGGTGCACTTGCCGCAGGACTCGTGGCGGTAGAACTTCGCCAGCTTCAGGCACACGTCGACCACGGAGTTCGAGTCGTCGACGACGATGATCGCGCCCGACCCGAGCATCGTCTTGGCCTTGGCCAGCGAATCGAAGTCGTAGGGAAGGTCGAGGTCGTCCTCGGTGAGCACGGGCGAGCTCGAGCCCCCCGGGAACCAGAGCTTCACGCGCCGGCCCGCGGGCGGACCCCCTGCCAGGCCGAAGATGATCTCGCGCGAGGGCGTGCCGAGCTCGATCTCGTAGTTGCCGGGCCGCTGCACGTTGCCCGAGACGGAGACGACCTTGGTGCCGGTCGAGTTCTCCACGCCGAGCTTGGCGTACTCCTCCGCGCCCATCCGCAGGACGTAGGGAAGGGTCATCAGGGTCTCGACGTTGTTGATCAGCGTCGGCCCCTGATAGAGGCCCTGGTTGGCCGGAAACGGTGGCTTGAGCCGCGGGTTGCCCCGCTTGCCCTCCAGCGAGTCCAGCAGCGCCGTCTCCTCTCCGCAGATGTAGGCGCCCGCCCCACGGTGGATCACCAGCGACAGCTCCCCGAGCACTCCCGCATCGCGGGCCTCCACCAGCGCGGCATCGAGCACGTCGGCCACCTCGGCGTACTCGCCGCGGATGTAGATGAACGAGCGGTTGGCGCCCGCCGCGTAGGCCGCGATGACCATTCCCTCGATCAGCGCGTGGGGGTTCTTGAACATGAGCTCGCGGTCCTTGAAGGTCCCGGGCTCGGACTCGTCTGCGTTGCAGACCAGGTACTTGTCCATCTCGCCCTTGGGCATGAACGACGCCTTCATCCCCATGGAGAAGCCCGCTCCGCCGCGGCCCCGCAGCCCCGAGGCCTTGAGCTGCTCGACGAGCTCCTCGCGGTCGGTCGCCAGCGCCCGGGGCGCGATCTCGTAGCCGCCGCGCCGGCGGTAGACGTCGATCGTGTGCAGCCCGGGCTCGTCGATGTCCTCGAACAGCAGCGGCCGGCTCACGGCGCGTCGTCCCCCGTGTCGGGCGACGGCTCCAGAGGGGCTGCCTGACCGCCGCGGTCCTCCTGGCCCATGGGGGGCCCGAAGGCCGCGGGCTCGGGGGGCAGTGGGGCGTCGCTCGGAGCTCGCGTCTGCACGTCGGGCCCGCCGATGGCGCCCGCCCAGCGGCGCGCCGCGGTCGGTGCGTGGCGCAGCTGCTTGCCGGGAAGCGGCTCCGCGCCCGAGCGCAGCTGGCCGACGAGGTCTGCGACCTCGTCGGGGGCGATCGGCCCGACGTACATGCCGTTGACCGACGCCATCGGCGCGATGTCACAGGCGCCCAGGCACTCGAACGGCCGGACGTTGAAGTCGGGGTCCTCGCCGACCTCGGTCTGTATCGCCTCCAGCAGCTGGTCGGCGCCCAGCAGCGAGCAGGAGATGTTGGTGCAGACATAGACCGTGTGGCGCCCGACCGGCGTGGTCTCGAGCATGTCGTAGAACGTGGCCACGGCCATCAGGTAGCCCGGCGTCAGGCGCATCACGCACGCCGCTTGCTCCACGCCCTCCGGCGTGCACCAGCCGTAGCGGCGCTGCACCGCCGCCAGGGCCGGAATCGCTGCGCTGCGGCGGTCCGGGTAGCGGGACATGAACTCCTCGATCTCGGCGCACAGCTCGGCGGGAACCGGCGTGGTCGCCGCGTCGGGGACCTCGGCGGGATCCTTGGTCAGGTCGGCGGCGTCGTCCCACCCCGGCACGCGCGAGCCGTGCTGATAGCGCCGGACCTGCGTCGAGAGCTCGTCCGCGCTCATCGGTCGATGCCGCCGAGGACGGGGTCCAGCATCGCCAGCGTCGCGATCAGGTCGGCGATGTAGCTGTCCTGCACCATCGGCTTGGTCGCCTGCAGGTTGACGAAGCTCGGGTCGCGCATGTGCACGCGCGCGGGCTTCGAGCTGCCGTCCGAGCGGATGAAGCAGCCGTACTCGCCGCGCGGTCCCTCGATCGGGTAGTAGACCTCGCCCGGCGGCACCCGGAAGCCCTCCGTCACGAGCTTGAAGTGGTGGATGAGCGCCTCCATCGACGTCGCCAGCTCGTGGCGCGGAGGCAGGGCGACCTTGCGATCGTCGGTTATCCACGGACCCTCGGGCAGGCCGTCGATCGCCTGCTCGATGATCCGCACGGACTGCTTCATCTCCTTCAGGCGCACCGAGAAGCGGTCGTAGTTGTCGCCGATCGTGCCGATCGGGACGCGGAAGCTGAAGTCCTCATAGCTCGAGTACGGCTCGGCCTTGCGCAGGTCCCACGGCACGCCGGCGGCGCGCAGCAGCGGGCCGGTGACGCCGAGGCCGAGCAGCGTCTCGGCGTCGAGTGGGCACGTGTGGCGCAGGCGCTGCAGGACGATCTCGTTGCGGTCGAGCAGCGCCTCGTACTGATCGACGCGCTCGGGCATGATCGCGATGAACTGGCGCAGCTTCTCCTCGAAGCCGAGCGGGATGTCCTCCATCACCCCGCCCACCTGGATGTAGCGCGTGTGCATGCGCTGGCCCGACGACTGCTCGAAGAGATCGAGGATGCGCTCGCGCTCGCGAAACCCGTACCAGAACATCGAGATCGCACCGAGGTCCAGGCACGACGTCCCCAGCCACACCAGGTGGCTCATGATGCGGTTGAGCTCCATGTGGATGACGCGCAGGTACTGCGCCCGCCTCGGGACCTCGACCTCGAGCAGCGTCTCGACCCCGCCGCAGAAGGCCATCGCGTTGAAGTAGTAGGCCAGGTAGTCCATCCGCTCCATGACGGGGATGGCCTTCCAGTAGCTCTTGTCCTCGGCGGTCTTCTCGATGCCGGTATGGACGTAGCCGATGATCGGCTCGAGGTCGCGCACGACCTCGCCCTCGAGCGTCACGAGGATCCGCAGGACCCCGTGGGTCGCGGGATGGTGGGGCCCGAAGTTCAGCGTCAGCAGCTCGTCGTGGACGTTCTCGGAGACCTGGCGCCCGAGCGGCGCCATCGTGATCGATTCCTCCACCTTCTTGGGGTCGTAGTTGGTGGCGCTCATTCGGTGTAGTGCGTTCCCGTCGCCTGGTTGACTGTGAAGAGGACGGGCTCGCCGCCGATGGGGAAGTCGCGGCGCTGGGGGTGGCCCTCGTAGTCCTCGGGCATGAGGATCCGGCGCAGGTTGGGATGCTCGGCGAAGATGACGCCGAACATGTCATAGATCTCGCGCTCCTGATGGTTGGCGGTCGGCCAGTCCGGGGTCACCGAGTCCACCTCGGGCGCACCGGTGGGGACGCGCAGCCTCACCGTGAGCCGGTCGACGCGCCCCATGTCGAGCAGCTCGTAGTGCACGCCGAGCCGGGGCTCCTCGGGGTGGTAGTCGACGCCGTGGACGGAGGCGAGGAAGTCATAGCCCCTCCGGCGCAGCTGGGCGAGTACGGCGCGGATGGCCCGCGGCCGGATCGTCAGCGTGCCCTTGCCGCGGAAGTGCAGCGTGTCGAGCACGGCGTCCGCGTCGGACTCGCGCAGCTCCTGCGCGAGCAGCTCCAGCCCGGTCGCGTCAGGCACCGCTGGTGCCGTGCGGTCGGAAGACGTTGTCGGCCGTCGCGGCCCCCGCGCCCAGCGCGGCGCGCTTCTCGGGATCGGCCGCGTCGATGGCGAGCAGCTCCTCGGTGCCCACCGCCTGATAGCGCGCACGCCAGCCCTCGTCGGGCCCCGAGATGATCTGCTGGCGCAGCTTGAGCACACCGTGCATCAGCGCCTCGGGGCGCGGCGGGCAGCCCGGGACGTGGACCGCCACCGGCATGAACTTGTCCGCCGGAACGATGGCGTAGTTGTTGAAGACGCCCATCGAGCTCGAGCAGGCGCCCATCGCGATCGACCACTTCGGCTCGAGCATCTGATCCCAGATGCGGCGGACGATCGGCGCCATCTTGATGCTGACCCGACCCGAGAGGATCAGCAGATCGGCCTGGCGCGGTGAGGCGCGGAAGGCCTCGAACCCGAAGCGGGCGACGTCGACGCGGCTCGCCACGATCGACATCATCTCGATCGCGCAGCAGGCGAGGCCGAAGGTGGCCGGGAACATGGCGTTGCCCCGGGCCCAGGCGACGGCCTTGTCGAGGTTGGTCGTGATGATCGACTCCTCGACATGGCGCTGGAGCGCCTCGTCGTCGAGGTTGCCGGCCAGCAGGTCGCGCGCGCGCAGTTGACGGATCCTGAAGTCGCCGGGCTCCTTGGCGGGCTCAGCCCCGCTGCCGCTGTGGCGGATCACCTCCATTCGAGGGCACCCCTTCGCCAGACGTAGATGAAAGCGACGAACAGCAGCGCCACGAAGACCACCGTCTCCACGAGGGCGAAGGTCCCGAACGCCCGGAGCTGCACCGCGATGGGATAGAGGAACAGCACCTCGATGTCGAACAGGATGAACAGCATCGCCACCAGGTAGAAGCTGATGCCGAACCGAAAGCCCTGCTTGACCTCGGAGGGCAGACCGCACTCGTAGGGGTCTGATTTGGACTTGTCATCCGCCCGGCCCTTGGGCCCCGCGAAGGTGTTGAGCACCGCGAACGCGCCGCCCACGGCTCCACCAAGCAGCACGAACACGATCGCCGGGAGGTAGGTTCGCAGCATTCCGGCCACGTGTTCTAGCAGTGTTAGTGCGTCGCCGATACTTGGTGACCGGGGGTCCATGTGCACACGCTGATCGAGGTTCTGGCGGGCATCCTCGCGGCGCTCTGCGGCACAGCGGCCCTGCTCGGGGGCTGGGCGTGGTGGCAGGTGCGACCAGCGCGGGGGTTCTGGATCGTCCTGCGCACGTCGCAGGCCGCCGCCGTCCTCCTGGCCGCCGCGGCCGGAATCGCGGCCGCGACGGGCCATCGACCCGACGACGGGCTCTTCTGGGTCTACGCGCTGGTCCCGCTGGCGGTGGGGTTCGTCGCCGAGCAGCTGCGCATCGTCTCGGCCCAGACCGTGCTCGAGGCGCAGGGCCTGCAGACCGCCAGGGACGTCGGCTCGCTTCCCGATGCCCGGCAGCGGTCGATCATGGTCTCCGTCATGCGCCGCGAGACCGGCGTGATGGCCCTGGCCGCCGCCGTCATCTGCTTCCTGGCGCTTCGGGCGATGGCGACCGCCGCGGGGCTGTAGCCCCCCTCAGCCCAGGCGCCGGAAGGCTCCGCCCCAGAAGACGAGCGGCTCGCCGTTCGAGTCGTGGCCCAGCGTTGTGACGGCACCGACGCCGATCTCGTGGTCGCCGCCCGGGTGCAGCGCGGCGAGGTCGCAGACGAGCCAGGCCAGGGCATCGTCGAGGACGGGGACGCCTCGATCGACGCTGTGGGTGACCGCGGCGAACTTCTCGGGGTGCGGGGCCTTGCCGGCGAAGAGCCGGGCCAGGTCCTCCCGCCCCGCGCGCAGCACGTTGACCGCGAAGCGCCTGCTCTCGCGCACGACCGCGAGCGTCCGCGATCCGCGATCGAAGCAGACGAGGACGAGCGGCGGCTCCAGCGAGAGCGCGCTGAACGCGTTGGTGGTCAGCCCCGCCGGTCCCGCGGGCCCCGAGGCCGTGACCACCGCGACGCCGGTCGGAAACCGGCCGAGGGTGTCGCGAAAGGCGCGGGCATCCACCCGCGCCACCCTAGACAGGACTTCGCGCGGGCGCGGCGAAAAACCCAAGCGATCCCGGTGCCGGCCAGACGACGGCCGCAGCCACATCTCGCGACCGTCTTCACACGGCGGCAACCGACGGCCGGCGCCGGGGTCGCTACTTGACGACGAGGGTGCCCGTCTGGCCGAGGTCGTCGTGGTTGGCGATCGTGCAGACGAGCCGGTAGGTGCCGGCCGCGAGCGTGAGGTCGACCTCGGAGCGCTCGCCGGCATGGACGGTGGGCGTGCGCGCCTTGACCTCGGGCACGACCTCCGAGCCGATCGGCGGGATCGTCTCCACCGCCACGTTGTGGGTGAGGATCCCCCGGTTGCGGACGATCAGCCGCAGGGGCCCCGCCGGTGCGCTGACCCGCTGGGGCAGGATGCGGTACTCGTCGAGCTTGAGGCCGATCGTCCGGTTCTGGACGGGCACGGTGGGCGGGTCCTGGCAACCGGAGACGACCGCGGCGGCGCCGAGCAGGACCGGCAGGAGACGGGCCGCTCGCAGCATCGCGGAGGAGGGTATGGGTCCCGGCCGGAAGGGGGGTCCTTCTCGTATAGTCCCGCCCCGCATGAAGCCCGGTCGTCTGCTCTGTCTCCTCGGCGCACTCGCCGCGACCATCCTGGTCACCGCCTGCGGCAGCCGCGGTATCTCGGTGGCCCAGAACGACCCGAATCGGACTGGCGCAGAGCTGTTCGCGTCGCACTGCAGCGGCTGTCACACGCTCGACACCGTCGGCACCCGGGGCTCGGCCACCAAGATCCGCGACCGCGAGCGCGTCGACGGCCCGAACTTCAACACGCGCCGCGAGCAGGTCGACAAGGTCCTCTATGCGATCCGCAACGGCGGCTTCTCCGGCGCGATCATGCCCGAGAACATCGTGGTGGGCGACGACGCCCAGAAGGTCGCCGCGTTCCTCGTCAAGTACGCGGGCCAGCAGGCGAAGTCTCCGCGCGGCCCCGGCCAGGACTCCAGCGGCGGCTAGAGCCGCCGTGCTCGACGTCAAGGAGATCCGCCGCGACCCCGAGGGGGTCCGCGCGGCGCTCGCCCGGCGCGGAGGCGATGCGGCCGGCGCCGTGGACCGGGTGGTGGCGTGCGACACCCGGCGCCGCCAGATCCTGCCCGAGCTAGAGGCGCTGCGCGCCCGCCAGAACGAGGCCTCGGGGGCGATCGCAGAGGCCCGGAAGGCCGGACAGGACGCCGGCGCTGCGATCGCCAGGATGAAGGAGGTGGCCACGCAGGCCAAGCTGCTCGACGCCGAGCTGTCAGCTGCCGAGGGCGAGCTTCGGCAGACGCTGGCCCTGCTGCCCAACCTTCCCGACCCCGACGCTCCCGCGCAGGACAAGGTGCTCAAGGAGGTCGGCCAACCCGCCGGCCCGTGCCCATCGCCCAAGGACCATCTCGAGCTGGCCGGCGAGCGCATCGACATGGAGCGGGGCGCCCGGCTGTCGGGGTCGCGATTCGCCTACCTGCGCGGCGACCTCGTGATGCTCGAGTTCGCGCTGGTCCAGTGGGCCCTGCACAAGCTGCGCGGCCACGGGTTCGAGCCGGTCATCCCGCCCGTGCTGGTCCGTGAGGAGGCGCTCTACGGAACGGGGATGCTGCCCGACACCGAGCAGCAGATCTACCGGATCGCCGACGACGACCTCTACCTGGCGGGCACCAGCGAGGTGGCGCTCGCGTCGCTTCACGCGGGCGAGATCCTCGACAACGTCCCGAAGCGCTACGCCGGGTTCTCGAGCTGCTTTCGCCGCGAGGCGGGTGCCGCCGGTCGCGACACCCGCGGCATCTTCCGCGTTCATCAGTTCGACAAGGTCGAGATGTTCAGCTACGTCGCGCCGCAGGACTCGATGGCCGAGCACGAGCGCCTGCTGGCGATCGAGGAGGAGATCCTCGTCGAGCTCGAGATTCCCTACCGGGTCGTCGATATCGCGGTCGACGATCTCGGCGCGAGCGCGGCGCGCAAGTTCGACTGCGAGGCGTGGCTGCCCGGCCAGGCGCGCTATCGCGAGGTCACGTCGGCGTCGAACACGACCGACTTCCAGGCGCGCCGCCTCGACATCCGCCATCGCCCCGCGGAGGGCAAGCCCGCCGTCGTCGCCACGCTCAACGGCACCGCGGTCACCTGGCGGCATATGATCGCGTTGCTCGAGAACGGCCAGCGCGAGGACGGTACGGTCGTGCTGCCCGCGGCGCTGGCCGCCTACGGAGCGCCGTCGGAGCTGCCGGCGTCGCCCTGAACGCGGTCCAGCGCTGCCTCGCGCGTGGACTGGATGTCGAACGTCGAGTCGAGCTTGGTGATCTCGAAAAGGCGCAGGACCGTGGGGTTGGAGATGACCAGCGACATCCGTCCACCACCGCGGGTGACGCGGCGCAGCGCGTTGAGCAGGACGCTCAGCCCGGTCGAGTCGATGAACTCGACGCCCGACAGGTCGATGACGACGCCGCGGGTGCCCGCCGCGCCCGCGTCCTTGAGCCGCTCGCTGAACTCGGGCGCGGTCGTGACGTGGATCTCTCCGGTGACAGCAATGACCCGGGTCTCGGCGTCATGCTGCTCCTCGGCGAGATGGAACTGGGGGGATTCGAAGGACACTGTCGGTCCCTGGACTACCGGGTCTGGTGACACCGTGTCAAGTCCTTTCGGTCTCAGCGGATGTGCATTCCCGAGATCGCGCGCGCGATGACGAGCTGCTGGATCTCGGCCGTGCCCTCGAAGATGTCGTAGATCTTCGCGTCGCGGTGCATCCTCTCCACGGGGAACTCACGGGTGTAGCCGTTGCCGCCGAGGATCTGCATCGCGCGCTCGGTGGCCCACACCGCGACCTCGCCGGCCTTGAGCTTGCTCATCGACCCCTCGGCGTTCTCGAACTTCACCCCGCTGCGTCCCATCCAGGCGGCGCGCCACACCAGGAGGCGCGCGGCGTCGATCTCGAGCTTCATGCGCGCGAGCGTGAAGGCGATCGACTGGTTCTCGATGATCTTGCGGCCGAACTGCTCGCGTTCCTTGGCGTAGTCGAGCGCGAACTCATACGCCGCGCGGGCGATGCCGAGGGCCTGGGCGCCGACCGTCGGGCGGGTCGCCTCGAACGTCTGCATCGCGGCCTGGCTCCCGCCCTTGCGACCCTCGCGGACCCGTGCGAGTCGCTCGTCGAGCTTCTCCTTGCCGCCCAGCAGGGCGGTGCCGGGAACACGGCAGTCGTCGAGGTGGACATCGGCGGTGTGTGAGGCGCGCAGGCCGTGCTTCTTGACCTTGGCGCCCTGCTCGATGCCCTTGGTCTCCTCCTTGGAGATCACGAAGGCCGCGTGTCCGCGCGAGCCGAGCTCGCGGTCGACCGTGGCGACGACGACGTGAACGTCGGCGATGCCGCCATTGGTGGCCCATGCCTTCTGGCCGTTGATGACCCAATCGCCCGTGGCTTCGTCGAACTTGGCGGTGGTGCGGATGGCCGAGACGTCCGATCCGGCGTCGGGCTCGCTCGCGCAGAAGGCCCCGACCTTGACGTCGGTCTCGGTACCGAAGCAGCGCGGGATCCACTCGCCGATCTGCTCGCCGGTGCCCTGGCCGAAGATCGCGGCGACCGGCAGCGCGGTGCCCATGATCGCCATGCCGATGCCGGCGTCACCCCAGGTGAGCTCCTCGTTGACGATCGGCATCGTCAGCCCGGCCGGGTCGGCGAAGAACTGCGCGAGCGCTTCGAAGCCGTAGAGGCCGATCTTCGCGGCCTCCTGGATGATCGGCCAGGGCGTCTCCTCGCGTTCGTCCCACTCGGCGGCGGCGGGGCGGATGACGTTCTCGGCGAAGCCGTGGGCCCAGTCGCGGATGTCCTTCTGGTCCTGGCTGAGCTCGAGGCTGAAGGTCGGGATCTCCTGGCCCGGGTCGCCCGCGGCGGCGGCGGCCTCGGCGGTTTCGGCGTTGTCCTGGTTGGGTTCGGCGGCGGTGGCGGCTTCCATGGGTGACAGTGTGTCACACTCCCTGTCATGCCGCCAGCCATCACGATCGAGGAAGTGCGGATCCACGGCCATCGGGTCCGCTACCGGACCGCGACGACCAACCCGGACAACCCCGCTCTCGTGCTCGTCCACGGGATCGCGGGCAGCTCGCAGACCTGGGAGGAGGTCATCCCCGCGCTGGCCCGCGACCACACGGTCATCGCGCCGGACCTGCTGGGCCACGGCGAGTCCGCCAAGCCGCGGGGCGACTACTCGCTCGGCGCCTACGCCAGCGGCCTGCGCGACCTGCTCGCCGTCCTGGGGCATGACCGCGCGTCGATCGTCGGGCACTCGCTCGGCGGGGGGATCGCCATGATCTTCGCCTATCAGTTCCCCGAGCGCACCGAGCGGATGGTCCTGGTCGACAGCGGAGGCCTCGGCCGCGAGGTGAGCCTCGCTTTGCGAGCGGCGTCGCTGCCGGGCTCCGAGCTGGTGCTCCCGCTGCTGTTCTCCACGCCGCTGCTGCGGGCGGGCGGCGCGGTCGCCGGACTGCTGGGTCGGCTCGGCGTACGCGCCGGTCCCGACGTCGAGGAGATCGCGCGCGGCATCGCGACCTTCTGCGACGTGCGCACGCGCACGGCGTTCGTGCACACGGTCCGGGCGGTCATCGACCCCTCCGGCCAGCGGGTCAGCGCGCGCGACAGGCTCTACCTCGCCGACGGCATGCCCACGCTCATCATCTGGGGGGACCGCGATCCGATCATTCCCGTCGAGCACGGCCGTGCGGCGGCGGAGCTCATCGCCGGCAGCCGCCTGGAGGTGTTTCCCGACGCCGGGCACTTCCCCCACCGCGACGATCCCCTGCGCTTCACCGAGGTGCTGAGCGACTTCCTGGCGACCACGGATCCGGCGTGGATCGACGACGAGGCGTCACGGCGGCTGCTGCAGGAGCACTCCGCGGCATGAAGGTCCGCCGGCGCGAGCACGACATCGTCGACGCCACCCGCGCCCTGTTCGACGAGCGGGGAACGCAGGATGTGCCGATCGACGACATCGCTCGCGCCGTGGGCCTCAGCCGCGCGCTGATCTACCGGCATTTCTCATCCAAGGAGGAGCTGTTCATCCTCAGCGTGACCCGTTACCTGGCCGAGCTCGGTGAGCGGCTCGAGGTCGCGGCGGGGTCGTCGGCCGACCCGGTCGAGCGCCTCGAGGCGGTCACGGGCGCGTTCGCCGACTTCGCCTGGGAGTACCCCGCGTTCCTCGATTGCGCGATCTCGCTGCTGCGCCGCCCGGCCGACACGCTGCGCGAGATGGTCAACGAGGCCGTCTGGATCCGCCTGGGCCAGGGGATGGCGTCGTGTCTCGGCGTGTGCGCCGAGGTGCTGGCCGACGGCCGTGAGGCGGGGGTCTTCACGGTGAAGGACCCGGACTTCAGCGCCAATCATCTGTGGACCGTCGCGCTGGGGACGATGCACCTGGCGCGCAGCGGCGTGGGCGTCAGCCGCTCGGCTCCCGGCGGGGTGCAGGTGTTTCCGGTGGACGCGGCCGTCGTGCGCGAGGCCGCGCTGCGCGCGGCGGTGGCGATCGCTCAGGCGTAGGTCCGTCCGCCGGTCCGCAGCTCTGTGCGGGCTACCGGCCGTACCAGGACGCCTTCCAGGACGTCATCTCTCGGATCTCGGCGGTCTGCCCGGTGATGATGCGGCGGGCCAGGTCGCGCAGCTGGGGGTTCTCGCCCGTCTTGAGCTCGATCCGTGACATGCGCAGGGCTCCCATGTGATGGGGGAGCATCATCGTCAGGAACGCCCGATCGAAGGGCTTCGCTGTCTTCAGGGTCGCCGGGTCCATGCTCATGCCCATCTCGGCCGCGGACATGTTCATGCCGCCGGCGTCGTTCTTGGCCTGCGAGCCGCTCATGTGTTTCATCTGGCCAGCGGTGGACACGCCGAGCCGGCGGGCGAACCCGGTCATCTCGGCAATCTCCGCGTTCTGGCTCTTGATGATGTTCGTGGCCAGCTCGCTGACCTGAGGATGTTGCGCGCGGCCGCCGGCGATCTGCGCCATCTGCACCGCCGAGCGGTGGTGGGGGATCATGTTGGCCACGAAGGCCTTGTCGGTGGCATTGGCGGTCGCCTTCTTCGACCCGTCGCCAGAGCCGCAGCCCGTGGCGAGCAGTGCGATCGAGGCGGCGCCGAGCGCCGCGGAGAGCCTGAGCTTCATGAGGTTCCTTTCGGGACGGCGGGACGGACGACGCGCGACGGGCGCTCTTGTCCCCAGAAGGTAGCGAGTGGGACCTCTCCGCTCGACCGCGGCCTGGGTACGATGGGGGGGTGAGCGAGATCACCGGCGCCGACTTCGTGACCGTGCCCACCAAGGACCTCGATGCGGCGGTCGCGTTCTACGGCGAGACCCTGGGCCTCCGGCGCTCGGTCTACCGGCCCGAGCGCAGCTTCGCGGAGTTCGAGACCGGCAGCCTCACGCTGAGCGTCGTCGTGGCGGAGAAGTTTCCATTCGGCTATCACCCCAATGCGAACCCCATCGCGCTGCACGTCGCCGACGTGGCCGCGGCCCGGGCCGCGATGGAGGCGCGCGGGGCGACCTTCGCGGGCGACATCTTCGACACGGGCGTGTGCCACATGGCCTTCCTCAGCGACCCCGACGGCAACGCGCTCATGCTGCATCACCGGTACGCGCCACGCACGGCCGACGGATAGCGGCTCTCAGGACGCGGTCACGGCCCAGTTCCCTCTCGCGAACGTGAAGCCCACCCGCCACGGAGCTCCCGGAGACCCGCACAGGTTCCCCGGCTCGGCCTCCGGGTCGCGCAGGTTCGCGGTCTGACGGCCTCGCTCCTCACGAGGTCCAGGAGCCTGGAGACAGCAACAGCAGCGGAGGGGGAGGGATTCGAACCCTCGAGACCGGGGTTACCGGCCTAACGGTTTTCAAGACCGTCGCATTCAACCGCTCTGCCACCCCTCCGGGGGTCGAGCGTGGGTGGCGATGCTATTCGGGTCGCGACGAGAACCGCGCGACGATGACGCTCCCGCCAGTCGGCCGCGCGCCGATCGGCGCGGAGGGCAGCATTACACTGGGCCGCCCAAGGGAGAGGTGGCCGAGTGGCTGAAGGCACTCGCCTGCTAAGCGAGTAAGGGGCTGAACGCTCCTTCGCGGGTTCGAATCCCGCCCTCTCCGTTCCGCGCGCCGCCTGATGGGCGCCTCCCACACGGCCCAGGCCACTCGCAGGAAGGACGGAACGGGTGCCCAGAGCTACACTGCCCAGCGCTCGCGCCCGTAGCTCAGTTGGATAGAGCGTCGGTCTACGGAACCGAAGGTCAGAGGTTCGAATCCTCTCGGGCGCGTACCAAAAGGCCTCCAAATGGAGGCCTTTTGTCTTATCCGGGCAGACTACAACTTAATTTTCTCTCGGGTTTTTCTCG
>JBBPZE010000038.1:0-2055 GCA_038199185.1 Solirubrobacterales bacterium | reverse complement strand
GCCTTCGGCGACTGCTGATCGAGGACGACGGAGGCGTTCATCACCCGCAGCGCCTGCGTGCTCAGCCTGCCGCTCACCGCGTTGACGGTCTGGGCGAACGCCGGCCCCTGCGCGTAGAGGACGCGCTTGCGGATGACGAACGTCACGTTCTGGAAGCCGAAGATCTTCTTCGGGTCGCTGAGCAGCGTGTAGCCGCCCTCGCTCAGCTCTCCGTCGGTCGTGAAGACGGCGGCGACCTGGACGCGGCCGCGGTCGAGCGCCCGATACTGCGTCCCGATCGCCAGCGGTCGGAACCGCAGCGCGGCGACGGCGTAGGCCTGGCGCAGGCCGACGAGGCCGTTGGAGCGCGTCTTGAACTCACGCGGCGCCCCCAACGTGGCCCCGGAGCCCAGGCGCGGCAGGTCGGCCAGGGAGCGCAGGCGCCGCCGCCTCGCGTAGGCGGGCTTCGCGGCGAGCACGTTGGTGTCCTCGGCCGAGGACATGTCGAGCAGGGCCATGCCCCGCGAGCGCTCGAACGCGGCGGCTCGCGCGTAGACCTCACGGGCGGTCCTCCGCCGCGCGGTCTGGTGGGCGAGGGCGGAGAGGATGGTGCCCGTGTACTCGGGGTAGCCCTCGATGCTGTTCGCCGCCAGATTCCGATCGACGACCTCCGAGGATCCGATGTCCTGCGCGAGGTTGACCCGGAAGCCCCGCGCGCGCAGCGCCTGGGCGTAGAGCTCGCCGAGGATGAACTGCTCGGTGAAGTTCTTGGTCCCCAGCCTCACCGCCGGCTTGCCGGCGCCCGGCAGCCCAGCGCTCGCGTCGGGCCGACCTTGCCCGTCGCTGCCTCCACCGGATCCGCACCCGGCGGTGCCGAGCAGGAGCAGTGCGGCCACCACCGCGGCGCCGAGGCGTGCTCGGCCCGAGGGCAACCCTTGCCGACGCTGTCCGCGTGCCAGCTTCATGGTGCGACGCTAGCACTCGAGCCCGGCGCACCGATGGGGCAGCCGCGGCCTTCAGTCGCGCTCGGGCACGCCGCCGCCGACGAGCTCCTCGCGACGCTCGCCGGCCTCGTCCTCGACCGGCATGAACTCGTTGATGGCGTCGATCGAGGTGCCCATGGCCGCCAGGGCCTTGCGCTCGGTGATGATCTCCACGAGGGCCGGAACGCGCTCCTCCTCGCTTGCCTGGACCGCCCACTCGAGCGCCGGAGCGATCTCGTCGGGCTCCGTGACGCGGCGCCCGAGCGCGCCCATGCCCTGCATGACCGTAACGTGGTCGACGCCCACGCCCGGCGGTCCGTCGGGCCCGGCGTACCCGATGTCGACGCCGTAGTTCAGGTCGTCGTAGAGCTTCTCGCCCTGCAGGATGAGGCCCATGTAGGTGTTGTTGATCATCACGAGCACGAACGGCACGTGGTACTGCACGGCCATCGCGACCTGCTCCATCAGGAACTCGAAGGAGTAGTCGCCCACCACGCCGACGACGAGGTTGTCCGGCTTCCCGAGCTTCACGCCGGTGCAGGCCGACACCTCCCATCCGAGCGGTCCCGCCTGGCCGCAGCACAGGTAGTGGCGGGGCTTGTAGGTGAGCTGGAACTGGCCGCTCCAGATCTGGTAGAGGCCGATCGCCGTGACGAAGATGGTGTCGGGATCGAAGAAGTCGTTGATCTCCTTGAAGACCCGCGGCGGGAGGATCGGGACGTCGTCGAGGTCCATCTTGCGCCGCAGCGTCGAGCGCAGCTCGTCGACCCGCTCGACCCACGGTCCGGGCTCGCGGGCCGGCGTCATGTCGCGAGCGACCTCGTTCAGCGCGTCGAGCGCCATCCGCGCGTCGGAGACCGTGCCCAGATCCGGCGGGAAGACCCGGCCGATCTGCCGAGGGTCGATGTCGATGTGCACGAACTTCCGCTCGCCGCGGTAGACCTCCAGGTCCCCGCAGTGGCGCTCGGCCCAGCGATTGGCGATCCCCACGATCAGGTCGGACTCGAGGAAGAGGGCGTTGGCGAAGCGCTGCTGGGTCTGGATCCCGACGACGCCGGCGTAGAGCGGGTGATCCTCCGGGATGACGCCCTTG
>JBBPZE010000037.1:0-12420 GCA_038199185.1 Solirubrobacterales bacterium | reverse complement strand
GGCCGCGGGATCCGGCGCGGTGGGCACACTGCGCGCTTTACGGCCCCCTGGGCACAGGGGGGGGCCGGGGGGCCCCACACGGCACCACTCGACGAGGAAAGCGAGATGGGTGGCGGTTCGCCGTGCCGGGTGGGGCGGCTGCCCGCGGCGGCGGGCGGCGTCAGATGACGGCGGCGCCCGTGGTCAGCTGCTCGTAGAGCGGGTGGCGGTCGGCGATCGCGCTGACGTGCTCGGCCAGCTCGGACCGCCGCCCGTCGAACGCGGGTGTCAGCGCCGTGGCGATGATCGTGCCGACCTCGCGCAGCTCGTCGACCGACAGGCCGCGGGTGGCCAGCGCCGGGGTCCCGATGCGCAGGCCGGATGACACGGCGGGCGGCCGCGGATCGAACGGAACGGCGTTGCGGTTGACCGTGATCCCTACGTCGTGCAGCCGATCCTCCGCCATCTGCCCGTCGAGCTCTGACTCGCGCAGGTCGCAGAGCACCAGGTGCACATCGGTCCCGCCGGTGAGGACGTTGACCCCGTGGCCGGCCCCCAGCAGCTCCTCCGCCACGGCTCGCGCGCCCTCGACCGTCCGCTGCTGGCGCTCCCTGAAGGCGTCGGACGCGGCGATCCGCAGCGCCACCGCCTTGCCCGCGATCACGTGCTCGAGCGGCCCGCCCTGCTGTCCGGGGAAGATGGCCGAGTCGATCTTCTTGGCGTACTCCTCGCGGCAGAGGATCATCCCGCCGCGCGCGCCGCCGAGCGTCTTGTGGATGGTGGTCGTCACCACATCGGCGTGCGGGACCGGGTTCGGATGCAGGCCGGCGGCGACCAGGCCGGCGAAGTGCGCCATGTCGACCATCAGCAGCGCGCCGACCTCGTCGGCGATCTCGCGGAAGCGCGCGAAGTCCAGCCGGCGCGGGTAGGCCGACCACCCGGCAAGCAGGAGCTTGGGCCGGCGCTCGCGAGCGATGCGGGCCACCTCGTCCATGTCGATCAGGCTGGTCTGGCGGTCGACCTCGTAGGGGACGATGTTGTAGAGCCGTCCCGAGGCGTTGCTCTTCATGCCGTGCGTGAGGTGCCCCCCGTGAGGCAGCGCCAGGCCCATGATCGTGTCGCCCGGCTCGAGCAGGGCGTGGTAGGTGGCGATGTTGGCCTGGGCGCCCGCATGGGGCTGCACGTTGGCGTGCTCGGAGCCGAACAGGCGGTTGGCGCGGTCGATCGCGATCTGCTCGGCGGTGTCGACGTGCTCGCAGCCGCCGTAGTAGCGACGGCCGGGATAGCCCTCCGCGTACTTGTTGGTCAGCACGCTGCCCTGGCACTCCAGGACGGCCTGCGGGACGAAGTTCTCGCTCGCGATCATCTCCAGCGTGCGCTGCTGGCGATCGAGCTCGGAGCGCAGGACCTCGGCGATCTCGGGATCCACCTCGGCGAGCGGCCGGGTGAAGAAGTCGGCGGGCAGGTCGGTCATCGGGCGGGAGCCTCCTCGGCGGCTGTGGACTCGTCTTGCCCAGGCGCGCGGCGTCAGTGGTCGCCGCTTCCCGGAGGTCAGATCCTCCCGAGGCGCCAGTCACGGCGACGGAAGCGAGACTACCAGCGCAGGTGGCGGGCGGTGGGCTCGCCGAGCTGACACCATCGGCCGATCCTCTGGTTCGAGGCCGACAACGCCGCGCTGACCGTTGCCCAGGCCGTGTGCGTGGCGTTGCCGGCCTCCGGGCTGCCCCGCTGGGCGTGGCGATTCAGGTCCGCGCGGTGGGCGCTCGCCCTGCCGCTGTCGATCGCCGTCGTGGTCGCGGCGATCGCGTTGCTTCCCTCGACGGCCGACGCCCTGTCGTGGGCGGCCGCCGTGCTGGTGCCGATCGGCTGCGCGCTCGCGTTGGGCTGGGCGGCCCATGGCGCGCGGCCCTGGCTCGCCGTCCTCGCCGCGGGGCTGCTCGCCCTCGCGTGGGCGAGCCAGGGGACCCACGCCGGGCAGCTGGCGACGATCGTCCTGATCGCCGGCTCGGCGGCGACCGCGGGGCGGCTGCTGGCCGGCGCGGCCCCGCTGACGCTGCTGAAGGTCGGCCTCATCGCCATGGCCGTCGTCGACGCGGTCCTGGTCTTCTCGAACAACCTCCAGGCGCCCAACGCGGTCCTGGTGGCCGCCTCCCCGGGGCTGGGGCTTCCCCGCCTGCAGTCCGCAAGCTTCGGAGGCGCCGGCCTGGGCTACGGAGACTTCTTCGCGGCGGCGGTTCTCGGTGCGATCCTCGCTGCCGAGCACAGGGCGCAGCTGGCGGCGGCGGGGGCGCTCGTGCTGGTGTCGCTGTGCTGGGATCAGCTGTTCCTGATCTACGACACGCTGCCCGCGACGGTGCCGCCGGCGCTCGTGCTCGTCGCCATGGAGGCGTGGCCGCGCCGCGCGGGGGCCGACTCGGCTAGCGCCGTTCGACCTCGCTGATCAGCTCGACACGCTGCTCGTGGCGGCCGCCCTCGAAGTCGGTGTCGAGGAAGGTCTCGACGATCGCGTCGGCCACGTCGGCCGACAGCCGGCCGCCCGACAGCGTGAGGACGTTGACGTTGTTGTGCTTGCGCGCCATCTCGGCCTCGCCGGCGTCGTGGGCGTTGACCGCGCGGACGCCGTCGACCTTGTTGGCGACGATGTTGACCCCCACGCCCGAGCCGCAGACGAGGACGCCGCGCTGGACCTCTCCGTCGGCGACCATGCGCGCGGCCGGCTCGGCGAACAGGGGGTAGTGGGTCGACTCCTCGGAGTCGGTGCCGACGTCGACGACGTCGTGGCCGGCGGCGCGCAGTGCGTCGGCGACGTGTTGCTTGAGCTCGTAGCCCGCGTGATCAGACCCGACCGAGATACGCATGTGCAAGCTCCTCCATTCCGGCGTCGATGGCCTGCAGGACAGCCATCTCGGCCTGCGCCTTCGTCGCGCTGTAGTGCGCCTGGGAGCGAGGCTGGAGCGGCGCGCGCTCGTCGACCATGACCAGGGGGGAGCCGTGCATGAGCGCCGCCTCGGTGCCGACGTGGACGAAGCGCCGGACACCGGCCTCGCGGCTGGCCGTCAGCGCGTTGCGGGTGCCCCCGACGTTGTCGCGCACGAAGTCCTCGCGCCGGCCCCACTCGCCGAGGTGCGCGGCCGCATGGAACGTGACGTCCGCCCCGCGGGCGCCGTCGCGCATGGCCTCGACGTCGTGCAGGTCGCCGCGGGTCGGCTCGGCTCCGCGATCGCGCACGACACCGGCCGAGCCCTCGGACCGTGCCAGCGCCCGCACGTTCCAGCCCTCCGTAGGCAATCGCCCGATCAGGGCGCCGCCGATGAAGCCGGAACCGCCGGTGACAAACGCGGTGGGCACGCTCGCGAGCCTAGAGCCTTCCGCGTACGTTCACGGACGACCCGCTAGAGGACCGCTTCGAGATCTGCCTGTGGCACCGCGCCCTCGCGCACGATCGACCAGGAACCGTCGTGCTCGTAGCTCGTGAGATCCACGACGGTCGACGGCGTGCCGGGCAGCGTCCCTCCGTCCAGCACGAGGTCGGCCTCCCGGATGATCTCCTCCGGAACCTCCGCCAGGCACCGCGCGTCGGGGCCGCCGGCGTGGTTGGCGCTCGTCTGCAGGACCGCGATGCGCACGTCGGCGAGCATCGGCAGCCGCGGCACGCGCAGTCCGAGCACGCCGGCGGCCCCCGGCACCAGCAGGGTCACCGGCCCCGGGAGGACTCGACGCGCCGCCAGGGCCACCCGGGGGGACAGCTCGGGCAGGGCGTCGAGCGAGAAGACCATCACGGCCGCGGGCTTGCCCGGTGCCCGGCCCTTGACGGCGTAGAGCCGGGCCACGGCGGCCCGATCCCCGGGATCGCAGGCGAGTCCATAGACCGTGTCGGCCGGGAACACGGCGATGCCGCCCGCGCCGATGCAGCGCTCGAACCGCGCGGCCGGCGGCGCCTCGGGCGTCAGGCCCACGCGATCACGATCCGCTCGATGCCGGCGAGATCCTCGCGGATCTCGGTCCGGGAGAAACCGGCGTCGTGCGCGAGCCGAGCCACGTCCCGGGCCTGGCCAGCGCCGACCTCGAGGACGAGCAGCGGGGCCGACACCGCCACCAGCCGCCGGATCACCTCGAGCCCGTCCCTACCGCCGAACAGCGCAACGTGAGGCTCGTGCGCGCGGACGTCCAAGGCGAGCGCGTCGCCCTCGGCGACGTACGGCGGATTGGACACGACGACGTCCCACTCGCCGGCCGGGACGAGGTCGGCGTGCACCCAGGAGACGTCGAGCCCGAGGCGCGCGCCGTTGGAGCGGGCCACCGCCAGGGCGTCCGCCGATATGTCGGAGCCGGTCACGTCGAGGTCGGGGCGCTCGTCGGCGAGGGCCAGCGCGATGGCGCCGCTGCCGGTGCCGACGTCGAGCACCCGGGCGCTCGACGGCGCGTGCTCGAGGACCGCCTCCACCGCGTGCTCGGTCTCGGGCCTCGGGATCAACACGCGCCCGTCCACCTCGAGCTCGAGGTGGCGAAAGCCGCGGCGGCCGAGCAGGTAGGCCACCGGCTCGCGAGCGACGGAGCGCCGCCGGACGAGATCCTGGTAGTGGCGCACCGCGGGCCCCTCGACCGTGAGGTCATCGAGAAACAGCCGTGTGCGATCCACCTTCAGCACATGCGCGAGCAGCACCTCAGCGTCGAGCCTCGGCGTCTGCGAGCCGCCTGCCGCGATCGCCGTCTCCGCGCCGTGCAGCGCATCCCTCACGCTGACGCCGCGCACGAAACTAGGCCGTGGCCTGCTCCTCCAGCCGGGCGCGCCGCTCCTCGGCCTGCAGGGTGTCGGTGAACTCGTCGAGCTCGCCCTCGAGGACGGCCGGAAGGTTGTGCTTGGTCAGCTTGACCCGGTGGTCGGTGACCCGGCCCTCCTGGTAGTTGTAGGTGCGGATCTTCTCCGCGCGCTCACCCGTGCCGACCTGCGAGCGGCGATCGGCGGCCAGCTCGGCCTGCTGCTCGGCCACCGCCTGCTCGTAGAGCCGCGCGCGCAACACCCGCATGGCCTTCTCGCGGTTCTGCAGCTGGCTCTTCTCGTCCTGCATGGAGACCACGATGCCCGACGGCCTGTGGGTGATGCGAACGGCCGAGTCGGTGGTGTTGACCGACTGGCCCCCGGGGCCGGAGGAGCGGTAGACGTCGATCTGCAGATCGCTCTGCTCGACCTGGACGTCGACGTCCTCCGCCTCGGGCAGGACCGCCACCGTGGCGGTGGACGTGTGGATGCGGCCCTGCGACTCCGTCGCGGGGACGCGCTGGACGCGGTGGGTCCCGCCCTCGTGCTTGAAGACGCTGAAGGCGCCGTCGCCCTTGATGGCGAAGGTGAACTTGCTGTCGCCGAGGTCGAGGGGCTCGGCCTTGAAGCCCCTGCGCTCGGCGTACTTGGCCAGCATCCGGTACACGTCGCCGGCCCACAGGCCCGCCTCGTCACCGCCCGCGCCGCCCTGGATCTCGACGATCACGTCCTTGTCGTCGTGAGGATCGCGCTCGACCATCGCCAGGCGGATCTCCTCCTCCAGGCGCTCGCGCTCGACCCGGGCGGCATCGAGCTCGTCGCGGACCTCCTCGCCCTCCTGCAGCAGCTCGCCGAATGCCTCCTCGTCGGAATCGGCGCTGCGCCACTGCGCCGCCAGCCTCGCGGCGAGCTCCATCCGGTGATACTCGCGGCCGACCTCGGCGGCGCGGCGGCGATCGCCGAGCACGGCCGGGTCGCCCATCAGGCGCTCCAGTTCGGCGTGACGCTGCTCGATCTGCTCGACAAGTCCCCGGATCACGACGTTCCGAGGGTACCTCCCGCGTCCTCAGGCCACGACCTCCATGCCCACCATCTCCTCCTCGCTGGCGGCCCGCGGATCCTCGACGGCGAGCACCGCCTCCAGCGCCGCGATCGCGACCGCGAGCTGCGAGAGGTCCGGCTCACGGGTGGTGAGCAGCTGGAGCCTCATGCCGGGCCACATGACCGCGCGCACCCAGCGATGTCGGCGGTTCCTGCCGGCGAACTTGATCAGCTCGAAGGAGATACCGGCGATGAGCGGCACGCCGAGCACGCGCGTGGCCACCAGCAGGTACCAGGCGGGCAGGCCGATCGGGGCGAAGACGAAGATCGCGACGATCATCACGACGAGCAGGAAGCTCGTCCCGCAGCGGGGGTGCAGCCGGGAGAAGCGCTGCGCCGCCCGGGGGTCGAGCGGCTCCCCCGCCTCATAGCAGGAGATCGTCTTGTGCTCGGCGCCGTGGTACTCGAAGACCCGGCGCAGGTCGCGCATCCTCGAGAGCAGCGCGAGGTAGCCGAGGAAGATGAGGGTGCGCACGAGACCCTCGACCAGCCAGAACAGGACGGAGGAGTCCAACTGGTCCTTGATCAGGCTGGTGAGCCCCACGGGCACGAGGAAGAACAGCCCGACGGCCAGCAGGAGCGCGACGACGACGGTTCCCGCCCACACTCCGCCGGAGATCTCCCCCTCGCCCTCGGGCAACTGCGCGTTGGCCGAGATGCCCAGCGCCCGGAAGCCGATGCGCAGCGACTCGCCGAGCGCGACGACACCGCGGACGATCGGCAGGCGCAGCGCGCGATGCCTCCTGAGGACCGAGGTCAGCGGAAACGACTGGACCTCGATCTCGCCGAGCGGAACCTCCTCGGGGTCAAGGCCCTCGGGCCTGACCTGCTCGGGCAGCGGCTTGCGCACCGCGACGGCCCACGTCGAGATGCCGCGCATCATCACCCCCTCGAGGACGGCCTGGCCGCCCACGGGAGCGTCGCGCTGAGCCTCGAGGGTGCCTGGGGCCGTCCCGGCCTCCGACACCGAGGCGCCTAGCGACCCGGCTTCTTGGCGGCAGCCGCCTGCCGGCGCTTGAAGCGCTCGACGCGGCCGCCGGTGTCGACCAGCTTCTGGCGCCCGGTGTAGAACGGGTGGCAGTTGGAGCAGATCTCCACGTGGATCTCCGACTGGGTCGAGCGGGTCGTGAACTCGTTGCCGCACGTGCAGCGGACATGCGCCTCGACGTATTCAGGATGGATCTCGGTCTTCATCGCAGCACCCATTCTATCGCCGAGGCGGCCGGGGTCCCCGGATCAGCCCGTCACGTGCGAGGTCGGCCCATCACGCCGGACAGGGGACGGACGCGACGTTGTTCGCGTCGTTGGACTCGTCGACCTGGTCGTCCGCATCGAGCGTCACGGTGACCGCCTGGCCCGGTGCGCAGGCTCCCAACGGAAGCGCCACGGTCGTCTGCTCGCCCGCAGGCAGGCCGAGCACGGGCTTGACGGCGTCCACGCCCGCGCGCCGGCCGCTGACGCGAAACGACGGTGCGTCGCCGTGGCCCCGGTTGTGCACCACCACCTCCGTCGGGCCGTTGCCGACGGGAAGATCCAGGCGCCTGATGTGCAGATCGGGTCGCGGGTCGGGCTGGCGGCAGTCCCGGCTCATCCGGCGCGCGCTGCGCAGCACCCTGCCGGCGGCGTCGTAGGAGCGGAAGCTCACGACGGCATGAAACGCCGCCGGCGCATCGAGGCGCTCGAGCCGCTTGGTGAAGATGAACCCGGGCACGCCGCGCCTGGCCGTCCTGTCCCACACGTCCCAGTGGGGCAGGACCACGTGACGGAAGACGCCGCCCGGCCTGCGCTCGTAGAGCGAGAACCGCATGGCCATCGCGGCCACCCCCGGGCCCGAGGGCATCGAGCCGCCGAACACCGCGAAGCGGTCGGCGCGATCCGGACCGGTCTCGCACGCCACGACCCGCGCGAGCAGCGGCGGCCGGAGCACCGGGCCCCCAGCGATTGCGGCCGCGCCGGTACCGGTGAGGACGAGCATCGAGCCGATGAGTGCCAGGCGGCGCATCGATCCTGCAACAGCGGCCCGGCGCCAAGGTTGCGGGCCTCAGGTGATCTGATAGAGGGGGCCGTCACCGCCCTCGGGGGTCGTCAGGCGGCCCCCCTTGGCGGTGATCGCGCCGCACTGCACGCAGTTCGTGTAGTTGACGATCAGGTCGACGTCACCGGACTCGGGCGCGTCGTCGGGGATCTCGTAGACCCCGGCCGGGCACATCCACTTCCACGTCTCGGCGATCTCACGCGGCACGTGCTTCTGCACCCGGATGTGATTCGGCGCGTCGTCGCGCGTGGCGTTGCCGGTGATGAAGACCGACGAGAGCTTGTCGAAGGTGTACTTGCCGTCGGGCTTGGGATAGGACTTGTGGGTGTCGCCGACGAAGACGGGCTTGTCGTCGTTGCGGTGCCATGACCAGCGGCCGCCCGGGAAACGGCCCTTCGTGGCGATCATCATGTTGACCAGCGGGCCACCCCACACGAAGCCCTTCTGGAACGGCTGGCGGGTGTTGCGGTAGACGTAGAGCTCGTCACCGATCGAGGAGTCCTCGACGGCCTGCTCGTAGCCGGAGAAGTCGGTGCCGCCGGCCTTGAGCGTCTGATAGATCTGCTCCGCGGCGAGCATGCCCGACTTGATGCAGTGGTGGACACCCTTGAGCGCGACGGTGTCGACCATGCCCGCGCTGTCGCCGACCAGCAGGGCTCCGGGCATCGTCAGCTTGGGCATCGACCAGTAGCCCCCGCCGGGGAGGGCCTTCGCGCCCCAGGCGACGCGCTCGCCGCCCGCGAGGATCTTGCGAACCAGCGGGTGGAGCTTGAAGAGCTGCAGAAGGTCGTGGGCCGACGTCGTGGCGTCGGCGTACTCGAGGTCGACGACGAAGCCGATCGAGACGAGGTCCTCGCCCTTGTCGTTGCGCATCGGGTAGATCCAGGTGCCGCCGATCTGCCCGTACTTCGGCGAGAGCTTGAGCGGCCATGGGCCGATCGTGTGGATCAGGCGGTCAAGCGGCCTGGGGACCTTCCAGACCTCCTTGACACCGAGCTCCCAGACCTGGGGCTCACGGCCCTCGGCCAGGTCGAACTCGCGGATCGCGGCGCCGGTCAGATGCCCCCAGCAGCCCTCCGCCAGGACGGTCGCCTGGGCCGTGATGTCGGTGCCGGGCTCGAAGTTCCCCAGCGGCTCGGAGTCCCGGCCGCGCCCCTTGTCGCCGGAACGGACGCCGACGACCCGGCCGCCGTCGACGAGCAGCTGCGACGCCGCGGTCTCCGTGAGGATGTAGGCCCCGCTCTCCTCGGCCCGCCGCTGCTGGTAGCGGTTGAGGGCCGCCACCGAGATGACCTCGTTGCCGTGGTTCTTGAACGGCGGGGGCGGCGGGATGCGCACCGCGAGCTTGGCGGTCGGCGTCAGGTAGACCGCCTCCTTGGTGACCTCGCCGAACGCGAAGCCGTTCTGGCGCCAGTCCTCCCGGGACAGCTCGGGATAGAGCTCCTGCAGAGGCCCCGGGCGCATGACCGCGCCCGAGAGGTTGTGCCCGCCGCAGGTCTTGGCCTTCTCGATGACCGCCACGGGCACCTCGCCGAGCTGCTCGAGCAGCTCCGGGTCGTCGGCGAGCAGCTGGAGCAGGCGGTTGGCGGTCGCCAGGCCGGCGGTGCCGCCGCCGACGATCGCCACGCCCACGTCGATGCGCTCGTCCTCGGCGTCGAGCTCGCGCTTGACGAACTCGCCGACCGGGTCGACCGGCGGCGGGAACTCCGCCGGCGCGCGGTGCCCGTTGTGCCCCGCCATCGGCCTAGGAGCCCTTCTTGGCCTTCACGGCCTCGGTGAGCTTGGGCAGGATCTTGTTGAGGTCGCCGATGATCCCGAGGTCGGAGAACTCGAAGATCGGGGCGTTCGCGTCCTTGTTGATCGCCACGATGTTCTCGGCGTTCTGCATTCCCACCTTGTGCTGGATGGCGCCCGAGATGCCCGCGGCGAGGTAGAGCTTCGGCGCGACGGTCTTGCCCGTCTGGCCGATCTGCGCCGCGTAGGGGTACCAGCCGGCGTCGACGACCGCGCGGGTCGCCGCGACGGCCCCGCCGAGCGCGCCCGCCAGCTCCTCGCAGAGCGCAAAGCCCTCGGCCTTGCCGAGGCCGCGGCCGCCCGCGACCAGGAAGGCGGCGTCCTCGATGTTGACGTCGGCCCCCCGCTGCTCGCCGCGCTGGACCATCCTGGCCCTCTGGGCGTGCTCGGAGAGCGCGACGTCGACGTCGACGACCTCGGCCGCGCCGCCTTTCGGCGTGGCGATCTCGAACGCGTTGAGGCGGCCGATGATGATGCCGCGCCCCTTGTACTTCGACGTCGAGATCGAGGAGTCGCCCAGGATCGGGCGCTCGGCCTCCAGCTTGCCGTCGACGACGTTGACCTGGGTGACCTCCATGGTCACGCCGGCGTGCAGGCGGGCCGCGAGACCCGCGCCGACCTCGAAGCCGAGCAGGCCCCCGCCGAACAGCGCGTAGTCGTAGCCGTTGGACTCGAAGAGGTGGGCCATGGCGTCGACGACCGGCTGCGCGAGGCCCTCGGGCGCCTCGACCCGGAAGACCTTCGTGGCGCCGAACCCGCCCAGGGATGCGGCGGCCTCGTCGGAGATGCCCTCGCCCACCACGACGGCATGGCAATCGGTCCCGAGCTGCTGCGAGAGCCTGGCGGCCTCGGAGACCGCGCCCTGGGAGTTCTTGTTGATCTGGCCCTCGTAATGAAGGGCGAACGTCAGGATGCCCGCCATCTAGATCAGCTTCCTCTCGTCGAGCCAGTTGACGATCTTCTCGACCGTCTCGTTGGTGTCCTCGTCCTCGATGAGCTCGCCCCCCGCCTTCTGCGGCGGCGCCTTGTAGTCCCCGCAGCTGACCTGAGATCCCGCCTCGCCGACCATGCCGGCGTCGATGCCGACGTCGCCGCCTGCCTTGGTGTCGAGCGGCTTCTTCTTCGCGCCCATGATCGCCTTGAGCGAGGGGTAGCGCGGCTCGTTGATCGCATCGCCGACGGAGATGACGGCCGGGAAGTCGACCTGCACGGTGTCGTAGCCGTACTCGGCCTGGCGCTCGCACTTGAGGCCGTCGGAGGAGACCTCCATCGCGATGACCTGGGTGAGCGATGGCATCCCGAGGTGCTCGGCCACCACCGCGCCGATCGTGTAGCACTCGCCGTCGTCGGACTGCTGGCCGAGCAGGACCAGGTCGGGGCTCTCGGCCTCCAGGACCTTGGCCAGGGCATAGCCCGTGGCGGCCACGTCGGACCCGGCGAGCGACGCGTCGGTGAGATGGACCGAGCGGTCGGCGCCCAGCGAGACGGCCTTGTGCAACGCGCGCACGGCGCTCTCGGGCCCCATGGTCACGGCGACGATCTCGTCCACCTCGACGGCGCCGCCCTCCTTGACCTGCATGGCCGCCTCGATGGCGTGCGTGTCGTACGGGTTGAGGTTCTTCTCCCCGCCGCGGTCCATGCGCCCCGTCGACGGGTCGATGCGCTTGGTCACGGCGGCGTCCGGCACCTCTTTCACCAGGACGGCGATCTTCAAGACTTCCTCCTAATTCGCGGTCTGCCCTCGCCGGCTTCCGGCCGGCGCTCCAGGACCCGAGCCACCTCGGGGCGGCCCGACTGCGTGGGAATGGTATCCGATTGACTCATCAGTCAATCGGGACACACGCCAGCCGGCGGCAGGGTGGTTACGCCGGGTCGCGCTCCGCCACGCCACCCCGGATGAAATCGATGATCTCCTGGGTGGGAGCGCCCGGCGTGAACACCGCGGCAACACCGAGCTTCTTGAGCTCGGGGATGTCGTCGGCGGGAATCGTGCCCCCGACGGTGACCAGCACGTCGTCGACTCCCTGTTCGCTCAGGAGCGTGACGATGCGGGGCACCAGCGTCATGTGCGCGCCCGACAGGATCGACAGGCCGACCGCGTCCGCGTCCTCCTGGATGACGGTCTCGACGATCTGCTCCGGGGTCTGGTGCAGCCCCGTGTAGATGACCTCCATGCCCGCGTCGCGCAGCGCCCGGGCGATGATCTTCGCCCCGCGATCGTGTCCGTCGAGTCCCGGCTTGGCCACCACGACCCTGATCTTGCGACTGACCGTCTCGGGCATGTGGCGCGGATTGTATGGCGGCCCGGCACCGGGAGCAGCCCCGGGCCGCTGCGGGCCTCGCGCCGGCGGGTCGCCTCGGTCCCAGAGCCCCGCCGGCCGGGAGCGCGACTACGCGATGACCTTGAGGGTCATCTTCATGCCGGAGTGGATCGTGCAGACGATCGAGTAGGTGCCCGACTTCGTCATCTTATGCCGGAAGATGTAGCCCTTGCCGCGGGTGGGCGACTCTTTGAAGTGGACGGGACCCTTCGCCACCTTGACGTTGTGAGGGTTGCGACCGGTCCAGACCCACTTGACGGTGTCGTTGCGGTGGACGGTCACGGTCGGATGGCTCCCCTTGCGGACGAAGAAGTCGTCGCCGAGGTTGACGGTCTTGGTGGCCGCCAGCGCGGGCACGGCCAACGCGGCGGCAGCGGCGGCGGCAGCGGTCATGGCGAGGATCTTCTTCACGGTGTTGGACCTCTCAAAAG
>JBBPZE010000036.1:0-39548 GCA_038199185.1 Solirubrobacterales bacterium | reverse complement strand
TCGCCGAACGCAGCACGGGTTGCGGCGCCGGCGTCGTGGCCGACCCGGGCTCGGGGCTCGTAGCGCGTCGTCCATCCGCCGCGGGCCAGTCGCCACCCCAGGTCCAGGTCCTCGGCGTAGAGCCACTGTCGCTCGTCGAAGGCCCCGACGGCGTCGAACGCGGTTCGCCGGACCAGCAGGAACGCGCCGATCGCCCAGGGCACGTCGCGCGAGCGGTTCGGGTCCCAGCGCCCCTCAAGGCACAGGCGATCCCCGAGCCCGGGCACCCGCCCGAGGCCGAGGTTGAAGGCCAGCGTGAAGGGGATGGTGGGGAACGAATGGACCGAGTGCTGCGTGCCGCCGCCGGGGAGGATCAGCCGAGGCGCCACGGCGCCCGCGCCGGGGTGCGCGGCCCCGGTGGCCACCAGCCGCTCGAGCGCTCCGGGCTCGAGCGCGATGTCGGCGTTGGCGGGCGCGATCCAGGGTGCCGACGTCCGGGCGGCCACGAGGTTGACCGCGCGGCCGAACCCCAGGTTCTCCTCCGCGGCGATCAGGCGTACGGACGGGAAATCCGCGGCCACCATCTCCCGCGATCCGTCGTCGGAGCCGTTGTCGACGACCCAGACCTCGTTCGCAGGGCCCTGAAGGGACTCCAGGGCACGCCGCAGCAGGTCGCGGGTGTTGAACGAGACGACGGCGATCGCCACTTGTGGGTCGGGCTCCACGCCGAGGCAGGCTGGCAGACTGGCCCGAGTGGTGACGTTCACGGCATCCGTCGTCATCCCCGCGCGCGACGCCGGCGAGCATCTGCCCGCGGCGCTGGCCGCTGTCCGCGCCCAGACCCATGGCCCGCACGAGGTGATCGTCGAGTACGACCACGAGGGGCGGGGCCCGGGCGCGACGCGCAACGCCGGCGCGGCTCGCGCCACCGGGGAGGTACTGGCCTTCACCGACGCCGACTGCCGGCCCGAACCCGGCTGGCTGGCGGCGGGGCTGGCCGCGATCGCGACGGGGGCCGATCTCGTGCAGGGCGCCGTGCGCCCCGACGGCGACGCCGGCCCATGGGACCACACGATCCGGGTCGCCGCTCCGCACGGCCTGTTCGAGACCGCCAACCTGCTGATCCGCCGCGAGCTCTTCGAGCGGCTGGGCGGCTTCGAGCCGTGGCTGCTGCCGCGGGGCGGCAAGGAGCTGGGCGAGGACGTGTGGCTGGGTTGGCGGGCCCGCCGGGCCGGCGCCCGGATCGCGTTCGCAGGCGACGCCGTCGTGCGTCACGCGGTGATCCCGAGGAGCGCTCGCGCGTTCGTCGCCGAGCGCGCTCGCCTGCGCTTCTTTCCGGCGATGACCGCGCGGATCCCGGAGCTGCGGGAGGCCTTCCTGCACCATCGCTACTTCCTGTCCGAGCGCAGCCTCGCGTTCGACGCGGCTGTGGCCGGGCTGGTCGCCGGGAGCCGCCGCCGGCCGCTGCTCGCCCTCGCGCTCGCCGGTCCGTACGCCCGCGCCCTGTGGGGCGATGCGCGAGCGGAGGGCCCGCGCAGCGCAGGGGTGCTAGCGGCGGCCGACGCCGTGGGCGGGGCGTCGCTGGTGGCGGGCAGCGTCCGCGCTCGCACGATCGTGCTCTGAACATGCGGATCCTGACCGTCGGCAACATGTACCCGCCGCATCACCTCGGTGGATATGAGCTCGTGTGGCAGGGAGCGGTGGAGGATTTGCGAGCCCGGGGGCACGAGGTCGCGGTGCTCACCACCGATCACCGCCGTCCCGGCGTGCCCGACACCGAGCAGGAGGGGGTGCAGCGAGCGCTGCGCTGGTGGTGGCGAGACTTCGGGTTTCCCCGCTACGGGCGGCGCGCTCGGCGTGCCGTGGAGACCCACAACGCCGAGGTGCTCGACGCCGCGCTCGCGCGGTCCCCGGATGTCGTGGCGTGGTGGTCGATGGGCGGGATGTCGCTCTCCCTCGTCGAGCGGGTGCGCCTCGCGGGGCTCCCCGCCGCCGGCTTCGTGCACGACGACTGGATGCTCTACGGACCACGGGTGGATGCGGGGCGCGGCGCCGTGGACCTCGCCGCGGCCGCCCGCTGGGTGTTCGTCAGCGAGGCGACCCGCAGGCGCGCGCTCGAGCACCACGACCTTCCGGACACCGCCGTGGCGCACTCGGGCATCGACCACCGCTGGGTGGGCGCGGCCGAGCCACCGCGGCCCTGGCGCTGGCGCCTGCTCTACGTCGGGCGCGTGGACGATCGCAAGGGGGTGGCCACGGCGGTCGAGGCGCTCGACCTGCTTCCGGGGGAGGCGACGCTCACGGTCGTGGGAGCCGGCGACGTGCCGGAGCACCCGCGTGTCGTCCACGCCGGGCCGCACGACCGCGGCGAGCTTCCCGCGTTCTACGCGCAGGCCGACGCGGTGCTCTTTCCCGTGCTGTGGGAGGAGCCGTGGGGGCTCGTGCCGCTCGAGGCGATGGCGCTGGGACGGCCGGTCGTCGCCACGGGTCGCGGGGGATCGGCGGAGTACCTCCGCGACGGGGAGAACGCTCTGCTCTTTCCCGCCGGCGCCGCGGAGGCCCTGGCCGACGCGGTGCGCCGCCTTGCTGCGGACGAGGTGCTTCGCGAGCGGCTGCGGGCGGGCGGCGAGCAGACCGCGGCCCGGCACACCGACACGGTCTTCAATGCGGCGGTGCAGCGCCATCTGACCGAGGTGGCGCAGCGATGAACGCCGATGGGCCGGGGTAGGCTCGCAACCCCGTGCACCGCCTTCACAGAGTGCTCGCCCGCTGGATGTACGTTCGCGGCCCCCGGGTCATGTCACGGCTGCGCAAGCGGTGGGTGATCCTTCGCAATCCCCAGGCCGACATCACGTTCGTCGAGCCCGTCTACCTGGGGCCGCGCTTCTCGCTGCACATGCCCGAGGGCGGAACGTTTATCGCGGGGCCGGCGGTCGAGTTCCGGCGCGGCTTCCGGGCCGAGGTCGGACCGGAGGGGAGGGTGGAGATCGGCGCGGGCTCCGTGTTCACCTATGACGTCGTGATCCAGTGCTCGACCTCGATCGTGATCGGCGAGCGCTGCATGTTCGGCCAGGCCACGCTCGTCGTCGACGGCAACCACCGCTTTCGCGAGCTCGACAAGCCGATGCTCGCCCAGGGCTATGACTTCCGCCCGCTGCGCATCGCCGACGACGCGACCGTCACGACCAAGTGCACGATCATCGCCGACCTCGGAGAGCGTGCCTTCGTGGGGGCCAACTCGGTCGTCACCCGGGCGATCCCCGCGTTCTGCGTGGCCGCTGGCGCCCCCGCCGAGGTCATCGAGTACTTCGGTCCCGCGGGCGGCGAGCCGTCGCCCACAGGTCAGCCGCGCCCAGCCACCGGGTGAGCGGGAAACGGGCCAGGCGCGCGTAGAGGCGACGAGCCCGCTCGTCGCGAACGAAGCCGTCGTGGACCCACGCGCCGGAGGCGACGCGCACCTCGGCCAGGCCGGCGCGGCGCAGCGCAGTCCACAGCGAGGCCAGGCTCTGCTCGCCCACGTGCATGAGCCGCTCGAAGTCGTTGCGCGGGTCCGCGGGCCACGTGCGGCGGCGATGGGGCGTCAGCGCGCGCTGGCAGCGGTAGGTGACGTCGTAGAGGGTGCGCGTCGGGAGCGTGTGGACGAGCAGGCGCCCGCCGGGCCGCAGGATGCGCCGCGCCTCCGCGAGCGCGGCTGCGAGCTCGGGCGCGGTGAGGTGCTCGACGACGTCGAGCATCGTGACGAGGTCGGCGCTCGCATCCAGGAGGGGAACGGCGCGGGCATCCGCGAGCACGACTTCGGCCTGTGCGCCGGCGTCATGGGCCGCCAGGGTGCGCCGGGCGAGCTCCACCGCGGTGGGGGAGTACTCGATTCCGATTGCCCGCGCCGCACCCGACTGCAACGCGGCGACCAGCAGCTCCCCGCGGCCCGTGCCGATGTCCACGACGGTCTCGCCCGGACGCATCCCCGCGCGGGCGAGCGACCCCGCGTACAGGGGGTCGAGCTCCGCGCCCTCCGAGCGCTCCCACGTCGCGGCTCCCCCACACGTGGAGCGGTAGTAGGACTCGTCGTAGGCGACCGGGTCGACCGCCGGCTCGCTCCACGAGCCCAGGAACGCCTGCGCCAGCTCGCGCTCGTAGGCCAGCTGCGCGCTCGCCCGGATCCGCGGCCGGTCGGGGAAGCGCCCGACCAGGTACCGGCCACGGCCGCTGCCCGGCCGGTCGAGGATCCGCTCCGCGCGCCCGGCGAAGAACGGGTCCACGTCGGGATGGCGCGCCACCATCTGGCGCTCGGCCCGGGCGATGTGCCGCATGCGCTCGCGCCACGCGGGCAGCGTCGGGGCGTGGAGGTGCTCGGCGCGGGCCCGGGGCGTCCAGCGCAGGCGGAGCCCCAGGTCGCGAAGCCGCCGCGCCAGCTCGAGCTCCTCATAACCCCAGGTGAAGGACTCGTCGAAGCCCCCCGCCCGCTCGAGCAGCGCGCGGGTCATCGACAGGTTGCAGGCGTAGAGGCGTCCCCAGCCCGCGTCCTCCCCCGTGATGGTGGCGAAGTCGAACTGCCAGGCGCCCTCGTCGAGAAACGCCATGAACGGGGTCCTCGGGAGCTCGGCGGCCCAGCGCACGTCCCCCTGGGAGGCGACCTCCTCGGCGGGGTCGGCCTCGTGGACCGCCGCATGCGCGGCCAGCAGCCCCGGCTCGGCGAGGATGTCGTCGCCGAGAAAGACCACGATGGGCGAGTCCGCGGCCCGCCAGCCTGCGTTGCGCGCCGCCGATACGCCGGGGAGCGCCGCCTGCAGCGTCCGGTGGGCACCCGCGACCCGGCGGACCGCGGCGAGGTCGCGCTCGGTGGCGTCGGCGACGACGATGACCTCGAAGTCAGGGGCGTCGCGCTGCGTGGCTAGGCGCGCGAGCGCGCGAGCCAGGATCGCCGGGCGCCCGAGCGTGGGGATGACGACGGACAGCCGCGGCACCGGGCGAATGTAGCCTGCGAGGTGCGTGAGGATCGCCCTGGACCCGGAGCGCGAGCGCGAGGAGCTGCAGGCCTACCTCGGCCCCTCCTACGACGAGCACCGGCTGCGGACCCACACGGCCGCAGTCGACGCCGAGCGCGTGGCGCACGAGGGGGACGATGCCTCCTTCTACCGCGTCTCGGAGGCCTACCTCTACGACCTCACCGCGTTTGCGATGTCGGCCACGAAGCTGCCCTACCTCGACGCGCTGGCCGCCGAGGTCCCGCCGGGAACGCGGGTGCTCGACTGGGGCTGTGGCATCGGCAGCGACGGCCTGGCGCTGCTCGAGGCCGGCTACCGGATCGAGTTCGCCGACTTCGCCAACCCCAGCACCCGCTACCTGCGCTGGCGCCTGCAGCGGCGTGGCCTCGCCGCGCCGATCCACGACCTCGACCGCGACGACGTTCCCACGGGGTTCGGCGCCGCCTACTCCTTCGACGTGCTCGAGCACGTCGACGACCCGTTCGCGATGCTGGCCGAGATGGAGGCTCGCGCCCGGCTCGTGATGGTCAACGTGCTCGAACCCGTGCCGGGGGAGACGAGCCTGCACCGCCCCCTGCCCGTCGATGCGCTCATCCGTCACGCCGAGTCACGTGATCTGGTCCTGCACCGGCTGCTGCACGGCCGCTCGCACCTACTGGCCTATCGGCCGTAGCAGCAGCGCGGCGTGGGGGTCGCCGAACCGCGCGGAGACGTAGGAGCGGCGGCCCTCGCGGCTGCGCAGGACCCTCAGCGGCAGGCGCGGCTGGCCGCGGCCCGCCGGCATGCGCACCCGGACGGGCGGGGCGGCGAGCGCGAACCCGGCGGCCTCGGCCATCCGCACCAGCGCGGCGAGGTTGGGCCACCACCACCACGGCCGGTGACGTCCGTCGAGCGTCGCCAGCGGCAGGCGGGGCGAGAGGCGCGTCAGCAGTGGGTCGATCGCGTCGAGAAGCAGCACCTCGCCGCGACACACGCTGCGGACGGCCATCAGCGCCCCGACCGGGTCGCGCAGGTGCAGCAGCAGGCTACCGACGTAGACGAAATCGAAGCTGCCGACGACCTCCGGAGACAGGTCGTAGACCGAGCGTTCCTCCCGCGTGACCGCCGACCCGAGGGCCGACCGAGCGGTCTCGAAGCCGTCTCCGCCGCGCTTGCGGCCCGCCAGGGCCTCGACCACGGCGCCGGGGCGATCCGCCGGCCAGTCCCAGCGGTGCGGATCGATCAGGTCGACCGCCCGCACCTCCGCGGCGCCGCGGCGCTCCATCTCGAACGCCCAGAACCCGTCGAAGGTCCCGACGTCCAGACAGCGCATGCCCGCCAGGGACCCGGGCAGCGGGACCACGTCGGGGATCGCCCGCAGGTCGAACCAGCCCGGCGTGACCGCGCCCGGTGTGAGCTCCATCGAGTGATACCACTGGACCTCGCCGCTCACGTGAACCCGTGCAGGACGACGTGGCGCACGCTGAAGTCCTTGGCGCGCATGGCGAACCGGCCCTGCTGCCGCACCCGTTCGAACCCCGCGGTCCACAGCATCCGGCGCCACGTCCGGATGCTCGGCAGCCAGAAGACGACCGCCTGCTCGCGGTCGGCCCGGTAGCGGGACACCGCGAACGGAAGGAGCCCGCTGAGGCGGTCGTACTCCTCGGCCAGGATCAGCCGGCCGCTGCACAGCGCGGCCATCCGCTCGAGCGCCAGCAGCTGGTCGCGAAGGTGGATCAGGACCGCGCTGCAGAAGACGAGGTCGAAGGTGCCCAGCTCCTCGGGGGAGGCGTCGTAGATCGAGCGGCTGACGCGCCGGACGCGCGATCCGTTGACCTCCGTTGCCAGGCGGAAGCCTTCTCCGCGCGGCTTCTCGGGGAAGCTCTCGGGTCGCCGGCGCGGAGGCCAGTCGAGGTCGCGCTCGTCGTCGAGGTCGAGCGCGATGACCTCGGCCGCCCCCCGGCGCTCGAGCTCGAAGGCCCAGAACCCGTCCCACGTGCCGACCTCCAGGACCCGCAGCCCGTCGAGGCGGTCGGGGATGCCGTAGTGCGAGACCTGGTCGCGCAGGTCGAACCAGCCGTCGGTCACCAGGCCGGGCGCGAGCTCGAGCGTGTGGTACCAGCCGTGGGCGCGGACGCGCCGGATCAGCTCGGGGGAGGGGCCTGCCGTCACCGCGCCTGACCCTATCCTCCGACCCGGGACGGTCGAATTGCTCGTCATCCACAAGCGGCCCTGAGCTGCACCGCTCGGACCGCGCGGCCGCGCGGCCGTTGAGCGCGATCACACCGCTTCGAAGCGGATGACATCCTCCGCCTCGATCTCGCGGACCCGCCCGTCGTTGAGCAGCAGGTCGGTGTGGCCGAGCACCTCCGACAGCGTGAGGTAGGCCTGCGTCACGGCCACATTGCCCCACATCGCCTGCGCCAGCTCGTAGGCGGTGCGCGGCTGTTCGGCGATCAGGCCGTGCAGCTTCTCGGCGCGCCGGGCGTGCAGGCGAAAGCGCTCGTCGATCAGCTCCGCGTGTTCGGAGATCGGCTCGCCGTGCCCGGGCCAGACGGTGGCGATCTCCATGGCGCGGGTCGCCGCCAGCGAGTCGAGGTAGATGCGCAGGGCCTGCGGCCGCGGGCCGGTCGAGCCGTCCAGCGGCCGCGAGATCAGGGGGTTGGAGGAGATCTTGGCGATCAGGTGATCGCCGCCGATCAGCTCGCTCTCGGCCTCGTCGTAGAAGACGGTGTCCGACGGCGAGTGCCCCGGGCGGTGATGGACCTGCCACGTGCGGCCCGCGAAGCCGAGCTCGCCACCGGCCTTCAGCGGGTGCGTCACGGTCGCCTTCGCGCCCCACGCCCGGAACTGGGCCGACACCGCCCGCAGCACGAAGCGCACGTCCTCGGGAATGCCATGGCGGGACAGGAGGCTCTCGGCGAAGCTGTCGTCCTCCTCCATGCTGTCTCCGTAGGCGGCCAGCCACGGCGCGAGCACGTCGAGCGCGCAGATCTCGGCGCCCGAGCGGTCGGCGAGGATCTGGGCGAGCCCGATGTGGTCGATGTGCTGGTGGGTCAGCACGATGCGCTCGAGGTCCTCGACGCGCCGGCCGTGCTCGGCGAGCGCCGCCTCGAGATCGATCAGGGACGTGCCCGAGTTCGGCCCGGCGTCGACCAGCGTCAGCGGATCGTCGTCGACGAGATAGCAGTTGACGCGCCCGACCGCGAACGGCGTCGGGATCGCCAGGCAGTGCAGGGAGGTCATCGCTCGCCTCCGGCGGGCCGGGGCGCGAGGTGTCCCGTGTCGTTGTAGCGGCGCACGACCCACCGCTCGCCCATCACGACGAGTTCGGAGATCGATCCGTTGTCCGCGCCGGCGAAGGCCAGCCGACCGGCCCCGGTGGCCAGGGCCAGCACCTGGCCGATCACGCCGCCGTGCACCACCGCCACTACCGTCTCGCCGGGGTGCGTCGCGGCGATCGTCTCGATCCCCGCCCGGACCCGCGCGGCGAACGCGTCGGAGGGTTCTGAGCCAGGGACGAGGTCCCAGCGCTGCTCGGCGAAGATCTGTACTACCAGCGGATGGCCGGCCCGGGCGTGCTTACGAAGCCCGCCGTTCTCCCACTCGCCGAGGTTGACCTCGCGCAGGTCCGCCTCGACGCGAGGCTCGATGCCCAGGAGAGACGCCAGGGGCGCGGCGGTCTGGACGGTGCGCTGCAGGGTCGTCACGTAGATCGCGGTGATCGGAGGCCCGTCCGCGCCGTTGGAGCGATCGGTCGAACCGAGCCACCGGCCGATCCGCTCGGCCTGCTCGAGGCCGGCTTCGTGCAGGGGCGGGTCGGCGTGCCCGTCGACGAGCGCGAACGGGCGGTTCTCGGCCCACGCCTCGGACTCGCCGTGACGGACCAGCAGGATCGTGGTCGCGCCCGGCGGGGCCTCGAAGCGCAGCTGACGGTGCTCGGTCACGCCTCGTCGCGGATCAGCGCGAGGACCTCGTCGCGCCGGCGCTCCATGTCCTCCACGGAGACGACGGACTCCAGGCACAGCCGCAGCAGCGGCTCGGTGTTCGACGGTCGCACGTTGAAATGCCAGTCGTCGTAGTCGACCGAGATCCCATCGAGGTGGTCGAGCCGCGCGTCGGAGTACCTCGCCTCCAGCTCGGCCATCTTGGCCTGGGCGTCGGCGACCTCGGAGTTGATCTCGCCCGAGATGAAGTACCGGCTTTTATAAGCGCCGACGACCTCGCTCATCCTGCGGCCCTCGATCGAGAGCTTCTCGAGGATCAGGAGGGCCGGGATCGTGCCGCTGTCGGCGTTGAAGAAGTCGTGGAAGTAGTAGTGGCCGGAGACCTCGCCGCCGAAGATCGCCCCCTCGTCGCGCATGCGGGTCTTGAAGAACGCGTGGCCGACCCGGTTGGCGAAGGCCCGGCCGCCGGCGCGCGCCACGGTGTCGGCGACGGCCCGTGAGGCGCGGAGGTCATAGAGGATCGACGCCGGGTGGGCGGGGTCGGCCTTGGCCAGCAGGTGCTCGGCGAGGATCGCGGTCATGAAGTCGCCGTCGACGAACTCGCCCGTGTCGTCGATGAAGAAGCAGCGGTCCGCGTCTCCGTCCCACGCGATGCCGAGATCGGCCTCCGTCTCGCGGACCTTGTCGATGATGAACCGCCGGTTCTCGGGCAGGAGGGGGTTGGGCTCGTGTTCGGGGAACGTGCCGTCGGGCGTCCAGCACGTCTCGACGACCTCGACCGGGAGCTGCTCGAGGAGCGGGCCGACCATCGGGCCCGCCATGCCGTGACCGCCGTCCACGACGATCCTGAGGTCGCTCACCTTCGACGGGTCGATCATCGAGAGGGCGCGCTCGCGGAACTCGCCGGCGATGTCGACCTCCTCGGAGGATCCACCCCCCGGGGGCTCTCCCAAGCCGTCCTCGATCGCCCGGCGGATGTCCTGGATGCCGCGGTCGCCGCTCAGCGCGATGGCCCCGCGCTCCACGAGCTTGGCGCCCGTGTAGGCCTTCGGGTTGTGCGACGCCGTGCACATCAGCCCGCCGTCGAGGTCGCGCGAGCCGACCAGGAAGTAGAGCATCTCGGTCCCGACCATCCCGGCATCGAGCACGAGGGCGCCCTCGGACACCATGCCCGTGCGGTAGCGCTCCGCCAGGTCGGGCGCCGTGAGCCGCATGTCGCGGCCGAGGCCGAGCCGGAGTCCGGAGGCCGGCCTGCCGCTCAGCGCCGCGATGACGCGGACGAAGCCACGGCCGACCTGCTCGGCGACGTCACCGTCGATCTGCTCGCCGTACAGGCCGCGGACGTCGTAGGCCTTGAAGATCTCCGGATCGATGCCCATGCCGCGAGCATCCTACGAACGAGCCCCGGCTAGGCTCGGGCCGTGAAGGACGCGCGGGCCGCCGTGGCTGCCAATCCCCACTGGTACCACACGATGCAGCTGGCTCCCGGCGTGCTCACCCCGGGCTGGTTCGACCTGCGCCCGATCCTCGACACGATGCCGTGGCCCGACGTGCGGGGCAAGCGCTGCCTGGACGTCGGGACCTACGACGGTCATCTCGCCTTCGAGCTCGAGCGCCGGGGCGCGGCCGAGGTGGTCGCCACCGACCTCTCCGATCATGCCGAGTGGGACTGGCCGGTCCGGATGCGCGATCGCGGCCCCGCGGCCCTGTCGGTCATCGCCGGGCCCGAGAAGGGCCGCGGGTTCGCCATCGCCCGGGAGCTGCTCGGCTCGCGTGCCGAGCGGGTCGTGATCAGCGTCTATGACCTCTCGCCCGACCGCGTGGGGGAGTTCGACGTCGTCGTCTGCGGCTCGCTCATGCTTCACCTGCGCGAGCCGCTGCGCGCGCTCGGCGCCATCCGCTCGGTGTGCCGGGAGCATCTGCTCTCGGCCGAGACCATCGACCTCGCTCTCATCGGGCGCCGCCCGGTGGCGCGCCTGGACGGCGTCACCGAGCTGTGTCAGTGGTGGACGCCCAACCGCGCGGGGCACCGCCGGATGGTCGAGGCCGCCGGCTTCGACGTCGAGCGGGCGGGCCGGCCCTACTGCGTCGCCCTCGGGCCGGCGCACCCCGTCCCGGCGCGCGGCGCGCGGCAGATCGGCGCCGAGCTGCGGACGCGGTTCGCGACGCGGCAAAGAGGTGTCCCGCACGCCGCGGTCCTCGCGCGCCCGGTGGCGGGATGATGATCGATCCGGTCGTCGTGCTCTGCGGAGGGCGCGGCACGCGCCTTCAGGAGCGCACGCGCGACATCCCCAAGCCGCTGGTCGAGATCGGCGCGCGACCCATCCTGTGGCACGTGATCCAGCTCTACGCCGTGCAGGGCTTCACCGAGTTCGTGCTGGCCACGGGCTACAAGGGCGAGCTCATCGAGCAGTTCGTGGCGGAATCGACTTGGCCGACGGGGGTGGAGGTCCGCTGCGTGGACACGGGACAGGACACGCCGACCGGGGGCCGCATCGCGCGGCTGCGCGACGTGCTCGGCCGGCGGCGTTTCTGCGCCACCTACTCCGACGGCGTCGCGGACATCGACCTTCCCCGGACGATCGCCTTTCACGAGCGCCACGCTGCGCTGGCGACGATGACCGTCGTCCGGCCCGAGCTGCAGTTCGGCGTTGCCGAGATGGACGGCGAGGACCGCGTGCTGGGCTTCCGCGAGAAGCCGCGTGCCGAGCAGTGGATCAACGGCGGCTTCTTCGTCTTCGAGCCGGGTGTCCTGGAATACATCGCGGACGACGCGGTTCTGGAGCGCGAGCCGCTGGAGGGCCTCGCGGCCGCCGGGCAGCTGCGGGCGTTCCGTCACGAGGGGTTCTGGGACTGCATGGACACCTACAAGGACGCGGTCCTGCTCAACGACCTGTGGGCCGCGGGGCGCGCGCCGTGGAAGATGTGGGAATGACCGACCGCCGACCGCATGGAGACCAGGGGTGACCAGCTTCGTCACGGGTGCCTACGGCGTGCTGGGTTCGTGGCTGGTCAAGGCCCTGCTCGAACGGGGCGACGACGTCGTCGTGCTCAGCCGCGACGACGTGCGGCGCTCGGCGCTCGCCCTCGAGGGCACCGAGGCGCGCTGCGCCGTGGTGCACGGGGACCTCGTCGACCCCGGCATCCTGGACCGGGCGATCGGCGAGTACGAGGTCGACACGGTGTTCCACCTCGCCGCTCAGACGATCGTGGGAACCGCGAACCGCTCGCCCGTCTCGACGTTCGAGTCGAACATCCGCGGAACGTGGACGCTCCTGGAGGCATGTCGGCTCCACGGGGTCGCCCGGACGGTCGTGGCCGCCTCCGACAAGGCCTACGGGCCCACCGACACGCTGCCCTACACCGAGGAGCACCCGCTGCGGGCGCTCTACCCCTACGACGTCTCGAAGGCCTGCACGGACCTGATCGCGCGCTCGTACTGGCACACCTACGGCCTGCCCGTGGCGGTCACCCGCTTCGCCAACATCTACGGCGGCGGCGACCTCAACGCGTCGCGCCTGATCCCCGAGGCGATCGCGGCGGCGCTCGCGGGGCGGGCCCCGGTGATCCGGTCCGACGGCTCGCCGCAGCGCGACTTCCTCTACGTCGAGGACGCCGTCAGCGCCTACCTGGCGATCGCCGGCGCCCTGCCGGAGGCGGGCGGGGAGGCGTTCAACGCCGGAGGGGACGAGCCGCACAGCGTGCGCGAGGTGGTCGCCACCCTCTGCCGGGTGGCGGGAACCGACGTGGAGCCCGATGTCCAGGGCACGGGCACTCCTCACGGCGAGATCGACCGGCAGTTCGTCGACTCCACGAAGCTGCGCGAACGGACGGGCTGGCGACCGGAGGTCTCCCTGGAGGACGGCCTGCGACGCACGGTCGAGTGGTACCGGGCGCACCCGGACGCGTCGGCGTGATGGCGGGCCCGCGCATCGCCGTGGTCGTCGCCTCACACGACCGGCCGCTGCGGCTGCGCTGGCTGCTCAACGCGCTCGAGGAGCAGACCCTGGGCCGTGAGCACTGGGAGGTGATCGTCGCCCACGACTCCCGCGGCCCGCAGACCGAAGAGCTGCTGCGGACCCATCCGCTGGCCGGCCAGGGCGGGCTGCGCCACGTCGGCTTCGCTCCCGGTGTGGGCCCGGCGGCCAAGCGCAACGCCGCCTGGAGGGCGACGCGGGCGCCGCTCGTCGCGCTGACCGACGACGACTGCCGTCCGCCGCCGGACTGGCTCGAACGGCTCGTGGAGGCCGCCTCCGCCCACCCGGGGGCGGTGTTGCAGGGCAGCACCCGGCCCGATCCCGACGAGCTGGCGATCGCGCTCCGCGCGCCCCATGCGCGGACCCAGACGATCGAGCCGCCCACGCCGTGGGGCCAGACGTGCAACATGCTCTACCCGCGCGTGCTGCTCGAGCGGATCGGCGGCCTGGACGAGGCCTTCCGGCTTCCGGCGGGCGAGGACACCGACCTGTTGCAGCGGGCCCTCGCCGCGGGAGCGGAGCAGGTCGCGGTCCCCGGCGCCTTGACCTATCACTGCGTCGAGGCCGGATCGCTGCGCGAGGCCGTGCGGGTGGCCTGGCGCTGGCAGGCGCTCCCGCTGGTGGTCCGCCGCCACCCGGAGCTGCGCCGGCCGCTGCCGGCCCGGCTCTTCTGGAAGCCCCGCCACGCCCGGCTCTGCGTCGGGCTCGCCGGGCTCGCCGCGGGGCGCCGCGCCCCGTGGGCGGGACCCTTGGCCTGGCTGCCCTGGGCGGCCTCCGCGATGCCCTCCTACGGCAGCGGCCCGCGTGGGCGGCTGCGCGCGGCGACCGAGCTGCCGGGCCGCGCCGTCGTCGACCTCGTCGAGCTCGCGGGCCTCGTGCGCGGCTCGATCCGCCACCGGACCCTGCTGCTGTGAACGTGGCGCTGCTGAACCCCGCGTTCTGGCCCGAGGTGCGCCGGGGCAGCGAGCGTTTCGCCCGCGAGCTCGCCGACGGCCTCCTGGGGGCAGGGCACCGGCCGCGGCTCATCACGTCGCATCCCGGCCGCACCACGCGCGCGGTCGAGGCGGGCCTGCCGATCACCCGCCACCGGCGCCCGCCCCAGGAGCGGCTGCGCCGCCGCCTCTACGAGCCTTGGCTCACCCACCTGCCGCTCTCCTATCTCGACCTCGTGCGCGGCGGCGACGACGTCGCCCACGCGCTGTATCCCACCGACGGCGCGGTGGCCGCCCGCTGGTCGGCGCGGACGGGAAATCCGTCCGTCCTCTCCTACATGGGCCTGCCGCACCGAGCATCGCTCGCCAACCGGCGCGGGCGCCTGCGCCTGACGCTCGACGCGGTCCGCGGCTGCGACGCAGTCGTGGCGCTCTCGCAGACTGCCGCCGCCCACTTCGATCGCTGGCTGGGGGTCCGGGCACGGGTCATCTCCCCCGGCGTCGATCTCGAGACGTTCGCGCCGGACCCCGCGGCGATGGCGCTCGAGCCGACGATCGTCTGCGCCTCAGACGCCCGCGAGCCGCGCAAGCGCGTCGGGCTGCTCGTGGACGCCTTCGCCCGGGTGCGCCGGGAGCGCCCCGAGGCCCGGCTGATCCTCTCCGCGCCGGCGGCGTTCACCGGCCCCGGGATCGAGGTCCGCGACCTCGACGACACCGCCGCGCTCGTCGCCGCCAACCGCGAGGCGTGGGTCGCGGCCCTGCCGTCGTGGGGTGAGGCCTTCGGGCTCGTCCTGCTCGAGGCGATGGCGTGCGGGACGCCCGTCGTCGGCGCCGACCGCGAGGCGATCCCCGAGGTCGTCGACTCCGCGGCCGTGGGCCGGCTGTTCGCCGGGAACGAGCCGCAGGCCCTCGCCGCGGCGCTGCTCGAGGCGCTCGAGCTCGCGCGCGATCCGCACACCGCGGCGGCCTGCCGCGCCCGGGCCGAGCAGTTCCCGTGGTCGCAGACGACGGAGGGCTATCTCGCGCTCTACGAGGAGCTGCTCGGCTGATGCTCGGCGCCCACCGCGAGCGGATCGAGCGCGACCTGCCGGCCACCGCGCGCGTGCTGGACGTCGGAGGCTGGGCGGCGCCGATGGAGCGCGCCGACTGGGTCATCGACCTGATGCCCCACGAGACCCGCGGGCTCTACGGGTCCAGCGACCCCGCGCGCGAGCGCTTCAGCGCCGACACCTGGGTCCAGCGCGACATCTGCGACCGGCAGCCATGGCCCTTCGAGGACGACAGCTTCGACTTCGTGATGTGCGCGCAGACGCTCGAGGACATCCGCGACCCGATCTTCGTCTGCGCCGAGATGGCGCGCGTGGGTCGGGCGGGCTACGTCGAGTCGCCGTCGTGGCGCGCGGAGCTGACCCATGGGATCAACGGAGCGTGGACGGGATACAGCCATCACCGCTGGCTCGTGGCCTGCGACGAGCAGCGCGCCGAGGTCGAGTTCCTCTTCAAGTTCCACACCGTGCACGCCGATCCCTACCGCCTCGCACCCCACGAGCTGTCCGAGGCCGAGCGGATCACCTGGCTGTGGTGGGACGGCGCGTTCACCGCCCGCGAGCGCATCGTGATGGAGCCCGCCGAGCTCGACGAGGAGCTGCGCGCCTTCGTGGCGGCGCACACGCCGCCGCCCCGGCGGCGGCGCCGCCTTCGCTGACCCGAGCACACGCGGTCGCCGCCCGGCCGGCTGCGGCGCCGCCTTCGCCACCCGCGCCACACGATCCTGGATCGTGGTGGTCAGGGCACCCCTGGGCAGGACGCGGCGTCCTATCGCGTTGCCTGACCGCGTGCCGAGAGCCGCACGAGGCAGAACTGGCTGCCCTCGCCGACGACGCGCTCCACGGCCAGCCCCGCCGCGTCGGCCGTCTCGCGCAGAGCGGCGAGCTCGACATGCGAGCCGCGCCACGCCGGGTGGCGGGTGACGCGCGGGACCCGCAGCCGTCGACGGTGCACGCGTGGGTCGTTGGAGACCTGAAAGGCGGCCCAGCCGCCGGGCCTGAGCACCCGGCCGATCTCCGCGACGTAGCCCAGGGTGATCGCGGGGTCGGGGATGTGCTGGAAGACGACGTGGGAGAAGACGCCGTCGGCCTCGGCGTCGGGGACGTCCGCGAGCGTCAGGCCGTCGCCGAGCACCCAGTCCACGTTGGGAAGCTGCGGGTTGTGCTCGCGCGCGTGGGCGAGCATCTCCGCCGAGACGTCGAGGGCGACGACGTGGGCCGCACGCTCGGCGAGCACACGGGTGATGCGGCCCACCCCGCAGCCGATCTCCACGATCGTCTCGCCCCGGGCGGAGAACCCGAGCTGTGCCTCGAACGTCGCGAGCGCCTCCTCTCCGCCGCGCCAGAACCGCTCGCCGCGCCAGCCCCGGTCGTCGACGTAGAGCAGGGCGTCCTCCGCCGCCCGCTCGTCCCAGTACTCCGACATGGCCCGTGACCTCATCCGGCCCTCACTCTGACGCAAGGCGCCGGTCCTCCGAGCCGAGGTGGGGGTCCGGCCATACACTCGGCAGCCTATGTCCGGTCATTCCAAGTGGGCCTCGATCAAGCACAAGAAGGCGATCGTCGACTCGCGCCGCGGCAAGGCGTTCACCAAGCTCGCCCGCGCCATCGTGGTCGCCGCCAAGGAGGGCGGCGGGGACGTCGACGGCAATCCCGCGCTCGCCCTTGCCGTCCAGAAGGCCAAGGACGCGTCGATGCCCAAGGACAACATCGAGCGCGCGATCGCCAAGGGCACGGGCGCCGACAAGGACGCCGAGAGCTTCGAGGAGATCGTCTACGAGGGCTACGGGCCCGGCGGGGTCGCGATGTTGGTCGAGGTGACGACCGACAACCGCAACCGCACGGGCTCAGACGTCCGCCACCTCTTCACGAAGCACGACGGCAACCTCGGGGAGCCGGGCTCGGTCAGCTACCTCTTCGACAAGAAGGGCCTGGTCGTCATCGATGCCGGCCGCTACTCCGATGAGGACCTCATGCCCGCCATCGAGGCCGGTGCGGAGGACATCGCGCTCGATGACGACGTGTTCGAGGTGATCACCGACCCCTCGGAGTTCATGGCGGTGCGCGCCGCGCTCGAGGCCGCGGGGATCGAGATCGAGACGGCCGAGATCCGGCAACGTCCCAAGACGCTCGTGGAGGTCGATGCGGACACGGCCACCAGGCTGATGCGCCTCATCGACGCTCTCGACGACAACGACGACGTCGACGCCGTGCATGCGAACTTCGACGCTCCGGCCGAGGTGCTCGTGCAGATGGCCGCTGCGGGCTAGTCCTCCAGGACCTCCGCGCGCCGGGCGCGCCAGAGGGGCACGGCGTCGGTGACGCCCTTGATGCTGCGGACTCCCGCCCGGGACCAGCGAACGCTCTGCGGCGCCGCGGCCCGCACGTCCTCGGTCGCCAGCACGCTGCCCGGGCGCGCGATGCCGGTCAGCCGGCTGGCCAGGTTCACGGGGCTGCCGAACCAGTCGCCGGCGCGCGAGAGCGCCTGGCCGCGAGCCATGCCCACCCGCAGCTGGGGAAAGTCTGCTCCCTCGGCGTCCGCGCGCTCGACGAGGCCCAGGCAGGTCTGCAGGATGGGCTCCGCCTCGGGGCTGACGATCATGACGGCGTCGCCGATGGTCTTGACGAAGCGCACGGGCGCCTCGATCGCCTCGACGACGAGGCTCTCCAAACGCTCGGCCACCGCACCGAGCTCGTCCGGGGGGACCTCCTCGCCGAGCCGCGTGAAGCCCACGAGGTCCGCGAAGGCGACCACGATCTCCCGCGCCCCGGGTAGCCGGCCGGCCTGGCGCTCCTCCGCGCTGATCAGCTCGGTCTGCACGAGCTTGGCCAGATGCAGCCGCAGGAGGTTGCCGAGCATCGGCTCGATCATCGGCGTCAGCGCGGCCGCCGCGTGGGCGTAGCGGACGGCGAGCTCGCGCTCGTCGAGTCCCGGTTCGAGGACCATGCGCATCGCCACGCCGCGCATCGCCTCGGAAGCCTGTGAGAAGCCCTTCCCGAGCAGGCGGCTGACCGCCACGATCTCGTCCTCGGTGACGCCCGCGCTCAGAAAGTCGGCGGTCGTCGCCAGCAGCTGGAGGTCGGCGTCGGTGTACCACGGCGAGTCGTCGTCGGCCCGCGTGATGCCCTGGGAGCGCAGGAGGCGCTCGACGAGCCGCTCGCTCAGCGCCGACTCGGCGAGCAGGTCCTTCCAGGAGTACCGGACCTCGACCGAGATCGCCCGGCCGGCGAGGAGGAACAGGATCTCGCCATCGCGATGGGACCGCCTGATGTCCTCGAGCGCGAACCCCTCGGCGTCCAGCGCCTCGAGCAACTCCGTGCGCGCCTCGCGGTCGGCACCCTCCAGCCCGTCGAGGAGGCCCTCCGCGGCCCAGTCGATGGCCATCACGGCAGCCTAGACACGTGGGAGGCGTCCGGCCCGCTGCGGAGAATCCCCCTGGATGGTCGTCCTCGGCATCGATCCCGGCACCGCCAACACCGGCTTTGGCGTCGTGAGCAACGACGCCGGGCGGATGGCGGCGCTCGACGGCGGGGTGATCGAGACCCGTCCGGACGGGGCCGTCGAGGCCCGGCTGACCGCGATCCACGCGCGGGTCGTGACCCTCATCGAAGAGCACCGGCCGGACGCGGTCGCGCTCGAGGACCTCTATTTCGGCGCCAACACGCGCAGCGCGTTCGCGGTGGGGCAGGCCCGCGGCGTCGTCATGCTGGCCGCCGGGCAGGCCGGGGTGCCCTGTGCCGGCTACACGCCCCAGCAGGTCAAATCGGCGGTGTGCGGCAGCGGCCGCGCCGACAAGCAACAGGTGGGGAGGATGGTCCAGGCACTGCTGGCGCTCGCGGCCCCTCCGGCCCCAGACCACGCGGCCGACGCGCTCGCGGTGGCGATCTGCCACGTCAACCGGGCGCCGCTCGCCGCGGCGAGCACGGCGGCCATGTCGACGGCCACGGCACCCCTGAGATGATCGCCTCGGTGGCCGGTGACGTCACGGTGCGCCGGGACGGCCACGTCGTCATCGAGACGGCCGGAGGCGTCGGATACCGGCTCGAGCTCTCGGCCGAGACGCTGCGCCAGGTTCCGGCGGTGGGTGGCGCCGTCTCCCTGCTCAGCCACCTCGTGGTCCGCGACGACGCGATGGTCCTCTACGGCTTTGCGACCGACCAGGAGCGCGAGCTGTTCGAGTTGCTCGTCGGCGTGCACGGGGTCGGGCCCAAGGTGGCGCTGGCGGTGCTCGGCGGTGGCGGCCCGCGCGAGGTCATCCGCGCCATCGCCGCCGGTGACGCCCGCCGCCTGCAGGGCGCCCCGGGCGTGGGCAAGCGCATCGCCGAGAGGATCGTCGCCGAGCTGCGCGAGAAGGTCGGCGTGGATCTCCCGGACGACGGCGGCCCGATCGTGGTCGTGCGCTCCGACGGGCCCCACGAGCTGGCCCGGGCCGGGTTGCTCGAGCTCGGCTACGAGCCGGCGGTGGCCGATCGCCTGCTCGGCGCCGCCGCCGGCGAGACGGCCGAGGAGCTGTTGGCCAGCGCCCTGCGGGGGGCGCGCGGATGACCGAGCGCATACAGACGCCGGCGCCGCTGGTCGTCGACGACGAGCTCGACCGCTCGCTGCGCCCGCGACGCCTGGAGGAGTTCGTCGGCCAGCCCGCGCTGCGCGAGCAGCTCTCGGTGTCCCTGGAGGCGGCCGCGGCGCGGGGCGAGGCGCTCGATCACGTGCTGCTCGCCGGGCCCCCGGGCCTCGGCAAGACCTCTCTCGCGCAGATCCTCGCCGCCGAGCTCGACGTGCCGTTCGTCCAGACGGCCGGGCCGGCGCTCGAGCGCAAGGGCGACATCGCCGCGTTCCTGACGGCGCTCGAGCCGCGCAGCATCTTCTTCGTCGACGAGCTGCATCGCCTGCCCCGTGCCCTGGAGGAGACGTTCTATCCGGCGATGGAGGACCGCAAGCTGCCGATCACCGTCGGCCAGGGTGCGGGGGCCCGGGTCGTGACGCTCGACCTTCCGCCGTTCACGCTCGTCGGCGCCACCACCCGCGCCGGCCTGCTCACCACGCCGCTGCGCGACCGTTTCGGCATCCAGCACCGGCTCGAGCCCTACGACGTCGAGGACCTCGGCGAGATCGTCAGCCGCTCCGCGGCGATCCTCGACGTGCGCCTCGATCCCGCGGGCGCACGGGCGATCGCCCGCCGCAGCCGCGGCACGCCGCGCGTGGCCAACCGCCTCCTCAAGCGGGTCCGCGACTACGCCGAGGTCCGGGGCACCGGCGTCGTCACCGCCGGGGCGGCCGACGCGGCCCTGGAGATGCTCGGAATCGACCAGCAGGGCCTCGATCCGCTGGACCGCGAGCTGCTGCGGTCGATCTGCGCCAAGTTCGGCGGTGGCCCGGTGGGCCTGTCCACGCTCGCCGTCGCGGTGGGCGAGGAGCAGGACACGATCGAGGACGTCTACGAGCCCTACCTGCTCCAGCAGGGCTTTCTCAAGCGCACCCCGCGCGGACGATGCGCCACCGCGGCGGCCTTCGCGCACCTGGGGCTCGAGCCTCCGGACGCCGGCGGGCTCTTCTGAGCTCCGGCCGTCCCTTCCGGGCGCCGCGGTCGCGCCGGCGGGGCGCCGTGCCGGGGCCGGGCTCTCGGGCTGACTACCCTTCACCGGCGCCCCATGGCTCATCTGTTCATCTGTCCATCCTGCGGCCATCGCTCCACCGAGACGGAGCGCACCCAGGGCTTCAGCCGGATCCCGAAGTCGTGCTCGCGCTGCGGGTTTCCGTTCCTCTTCGAGCTGCTCGACGACTACTACCCGGCCCCCGACGCCGCGTTCTTCGTCTGCGATCGCGAGGGCAAGCTGATCGGCACCGGCAAGGGCGCCTTCGAGCTCACGGGGCTCAAGGAGGAGCGCATCATCGGCCGGCCCGCCAGCGACGTGCTCGGTCTGCGCTTCACCGACGGGGAGGACCCCGTCGCCACCGTCCTGGAATGGGGGGTGCGCCAGCTGGGCAAGACGGTCGAGGTCAACGCGGAGGGCGACCTTCCCGCCCGGGCGACCGCGGACCTGTTTCCCGCCTATGACGACGACGGCGGGCTGCTCCTGATCCTGACCCCGGAGAAGTAGGCTAGGTGCCCGCGAGATGACAGATCGGCGGCGCAACTTCTTCATCCTCGTGCTGGTCGGCGTGCTCCTGGCGGGCTCGATCGGGGTCGTCGCGACGAAGAAGACCCGCCAGGGCCTCGACCTCAAGGGCGGCGTGGAGCTCGTCTACCAGGCCAAGCCGACGAAGTTCTCCCAGGTCACCGGCGACGCCATCCAGCGCACGCTGGACATCATGCGCGACCGCGTCGACCAGCTCGGGGTCGCCGAGCCGGAGCTCCAGCGGTCGGGCTCCGACCAGATCGTCGTCCAGCTGCCCGACGTCAAGAACCAGGCCCGAGCCATCGCTCAGGTGGGGACGACGGCCCAGATGTTCTTCTACGACTGGGAGCCCAACGTCCTGGGGGAGGGCTGCAAGCCCAACCCGACCGACCCCGCAACCACGGGCGGCGCGTCCGCCGGCAACGCGGGTTCCGCCACGCTCAGCTACTACGCGGCGGTCACCCGTGCGGCGAAGTGCCCGGCGAAGCCCCACCAGCAGACATCCCAGGACGCGCCGGTCTACTACCTGGTCGACGACAAGGCTCAGCGGGTGCTGCGCGGCCCGGAGGCCACCGAGGCCGACCTCTTCTCGGAATCCGCGACCAAGTCGCCGGCCAAGGGGCAGGCCGTCCGGGTCGTCCAACCGGGCGTGGTCGTGGTCGAGGCCGAGTACGACAAGAACAAGCCCAAGGACCTCAACACCGCCCAGTTCTACGTCCTCAACGACAACTTCGCGCTGCGCGGGACCGACATCACCGATCCGCAGCAGAACTTCGACAACGGGACGGGCGGCAGCGGCAACCCGATCGTCCAGTTCAACTTCACCGACAAGGGCCGCAAGACCTGGCAGGACGTCACGCGCAAGATCGTCCAGCGCGGGCAGTCCCAACAGCTGCCGGGGCAGGATCCGCGGTCGGCGTTCCAGCACTTCGCGGTGGTGCTCGACAACGCGCTGATCAGCGTTCCCTACATCGACTTCCAGCAGAACCCCGACGGGATCGACGGCCGCAACGGCTCACAGATCGAGGGCGGCTTCACGATCACGAGCGCCCAGAACCTGGCCAACCTGCTCAAGAGCGGCGCCCTGCCGATCAAGCTCGAGCTGATCAGCGCCTCGCAGGTCTCCGCCACGCTGGGCCAGGAGGCGCTGCACCAGGGGCTCAAGGCGGGGATCGTCGGCTTCGCCGTCGTATGCCTGTTCCTGCTGTTCTTCTACCGCGTGCTCGGCCTCATCGCGGTGGGGGCGCTGCTGGTCTACGGGATCTACTTCTTCGCGCTGATCAAGCTGATCCCGATCACGCTGACCCTGCCGGGCATCGCCGGCCTGATCCTGACCATCGGCGTGGCGGCCGACGCCAACATCGTCATCTTCGAGCGGGTCAAGGAGGAGATCCGCGCCGGCCGATCGGTGAGCGCCGGCATCGCCCAGGGCTACAAGAAGGGCATCGCGGCGATCATCGACGCCAACGTCGTGACGTTCATGACCGCGTTCATCCTGTTCATCCTGGCCACCGCCGGGGTCAAGGGCTTCGCCTTCACGCTCGGCATCGGCACGCTGGCCTCGTTGTTCACCGCCGTCCTGGCCACGCAGGCCGTGCTGGGCACGATGGGCCGCTCCCGGATGATCTCTCACCCGACCGCCCTGGGCGCGGGGGAGAAGAAGCGCTCGTGGACGTTCGACTTCATGGGCTCCTCGCGCTGGTTCTTCTCGCTGTCGGGCCTGATCCTGCTCGTCGGCGCGCTGGCGATCGGCGGCAAGGGCCTGAACTTCGGCATCGACTTCAAGTCGGGCACGCGGGTGCGGGTGGCGCTGACGAAGCCCGCCGACGAGGCGGGGATCCGCGGCGTCATGTCCGCCGGCGGCCACGCCGACGCCAAGATCCAGCGCATCAACAACGACAAGAGCCTCGGCGCCAACGCCTTCCAGATCTCGACGCCGACGCTCAAGCCCGACCAGGTCTCGAAGATCACCCAGGCGCTGACGTCTCGCTACGGGCTTGCCCGCCCTCCGGACACCACGTCGATCGGCCCGACGTTCGGCAACACGGTCGCCAAGAGCGCGGTGCTGGCGATCATCGCCTCGCTGCTGGTCATCAGCGCCTACATCGCGCTGCGGTTCGAATGGAAGTACGCGGTGCCGGTGCTGATCGCGCTGATGCACGACATCCTGATCACCGCCGGCGTCTACTCGTTGACCGGAAGGGAGGTGACGACGTCGACGGTCGCGGCGTTGCTGACCATCCTGGGCTACTCGCTCTACGACACGATCATCGTCTTCGACCGCGTGCGGGAGAACGTCCCGCGGATGCCGAGGGCGGCCTTCACCCAGATCGTCAACCGCTCGATGAGCGAAGTGCTCACGCGGTCGATCGCGACGTCGTTCTGCACCCTGCTGCCGGTGGCCGCGCTGCTGGTGTTCGGCGGCGAGACGCTGCGCGACTTCGCGTTCGCCCTGCTCATCGGCGTGCTGTCCGGGGCGTACTCGTCCATCTTCATCGCCTCGCCGGTGCTCACGCACTGGAAGGAGCGCGAGCACGTCTTCATGGTGCGCCGCCGCCGGATCGCCGAGCAGAGCAACGGCGTGGTGCCCGCCTACGCGACCGCCGCCGGCGGTGCCGCCACCGAGGTCACGCCCAAGCAGGCCCGGCGGGCCGCCCGGCGCATCACCGAGCCCGAGTTGCCGGGCCAGCAGGTCTCCGCCTCGGAGTTCCAGGAGCTGGTCCGCGACCTGCACGGCGACGCGCCCGTGGCCGTCGCCGATCCCGAGGACAGCGCGCGCGACCTGACCCCCGACGAGGTCGTGATGGCCGACGACAGGCCCAAGCGCCAGAAGAGCAAGCGGCCGCGCAACAAGCGCCACGGGAGGTCGCGGTAATGGGTGGGTTCGCCTGGGCGATGATGGGGCTGGCCATCTGGCATTTCGCCATCTTCATCCCCGACCGCTTCTGGGGCGGGATCGTGGGGGCGTTCGTCGGCGCCGTGATCGGAGCCTTCGTCGCGGGGGCCCTGATCAACGGCTTTACCATTCCCGGTGAGTCCGACACCCATCTCGCGACCGCGTTGGAGGCGATTCCGGGCGCCATCATCGGCATCGCGCTGATGTACGCCGAGGGCGTGCGGCGCGGCAACGAACCTCTGCACCTGTAGTGGATGCTGCCGACCTGCGGGCGGCGGTCGCGTCGAACCCGCGGTGGTATCACTCCATCGAGCTGGCTCCGGGGATCGTCACGCCCGGCCACGTCGACCTGCGCGCCCTGGCCGGGCCCGTGCTTCCGGCCACCCTGTCAGGGCTCCGGGCCCTCGACGTGGGGACGTTCGACGGCTTCTGGGCCTTCGAGCTCGAGCGGCGTGGTGGCGAGGTCGTGGCGATCGACGTCCCGGCGGCCGACGCCGCGGAGTGGCCGCCGGTCAACCGCGCGCGCCTGGTGGCGGCGGCCGCGGAGATGGACCTGGAGCTGGGGCGGGGGTTCCGGGTCGCGGCCGAGGCGCTGGGCTCGGCCGCGCGTCGCGTGGAATGCCCCGTCTACGACCTCGACGCCGCGGCGATCGGCGGTCCCGTGGACTACGCGTTTCTCGGCGCGATGCTGCTGCACGTCCGCGATCCCGTGCGCGCTCTGGAGCGGGTGCGCGCGACGCTCGTGCCCGGCGGGCGGCTGACGATCCTCGAGCCGATCGACCCGTGGCTCAGCGCGCTGTGTCCCCATCGGCCGGCCGCCCGCTTTCAGGCGACCGAGACCGACTTCAACTGGTGGGCCGCGAACGTCGCTTGCCTGCAGGCGTGGCTCAGCGCGGCCGGATTCGAGCGCGTGGCGCGCGGCGGGCTGCACCGGGTCGGAGGCCTGACCCAGTGCGCCCTCGGCGCCTGGAGCCCGGCCTGAGCCCCTCGGCCTCTCCGCACGGGTGGAGGCGCGGCCCCTTTTGCACCCAACGTGCGGGATCTGCGGGCCGGCAACGGGCGTTCCGTCCGCCTCGCGACCCATCCTCGGAGGGCAACGATGGCCGAGGCACGCCTACAGATCTCATCCGCGCCCTTCGCCGCGGTCGCCGCGCTCGAGCGCGAGCTGGGATGCTCGAGCGCCTTCGCCCAGGTGCTGGTGCGGCGCGGCCTGGGCGATCCGGATGCCGCGCGGGCGTGGCTCGCGGGCGCCGATCGGCATCCGGCCGGTTCGTTCGGCGGGATGGACGCCGCGGTCGCTGCGATCCTCGCGCACGTCGATGCCGGCTCGCGGATCGTCGTTCACGGCGACTACGACGTCGACGGGGTGTCATCGACCGCGATTCTCGTTCGGGTCCTGCGCGAGCTCGGCGCCGATACGGGCTGGTACCTGCCGAGCCGCGCGGAGGACGGCTACGGCCTCAGCATGGCCACGGTGGGGCGGCTGGCCGAGCAGGGTGCCCGTCTGCTCGTCACCACCGACTGCGGGATCACCGCGGTCGGTGAGGTGGCCGCCGCCAGGGCGGCGGGAATGGACGTCGTCGTCACCGATCACCACACCCCGAGGGGCGACGGCGTCCTGCCGGACGCGCCGATCGTCCACCCGCGGATCGGCGGCTACCCGTGCGGCGATCTGTGCGCGGCGGGCGTGGCCTACCTCGTCTCCCGGGCGCTGCTGGCCGCCGCCGGGCGCGATCCCGAGGCGGCGGACGTGGATCTCGACCTCGTCGCGCTGGCCACGGTCGCCGACTGCGTGCCGCTCGTCGGGGAGAACCGGCGGCTCGTGCGGGAGGGTCTGCGCGCGCTGGCGGGCACCCGGAGGGTCGGCCTGCGCGCGCTCATGGCCGTGGCGAAGTGCGACCCCAGCGCGGTCGACGCGCGGTCCTGCGGCTTCCGCCTGGCGCCGCGCATCAACGCCGCGGGCCGCCTGCACCGCGCCGACGCCGGGCTCGAGCTGCTGCTGACCGAGGACCCGGCGCGCGCCGGGCAGATCGCCGAGGAGCTCGATCACGCCAACTCCGAGCGCCGTCACGTCGAGACGCGAATCCTCTTCGAGGCCGAGGCGCAGGTGGCCGAAGCCGGTGACGCCGCGGCCTACGTCCTCGCCGGCGAGGGCTGGCATCCGGGGGTCATCGGCATCGTCGCCTCGCGAATCGCCGAGCGCCACGGACGGCCCTGCGTGATGATCGCCCTGCCGTCGGGCCCGGGAGAGGGCGAAGAGGCCACCGGCTCGGGCCGCTCCATCCCCGCCTTCGACCTGCTCGCCGGGCTGGAGGTCGCCGCGCGGCACCTGCTGCGCCACGGCGGCCACCGGGCGGCGGCCGGCTGCACGATCGCGCCGCATGAGGTGGCGGCCTTCCGTGCCGCGTTCGTCGCTCATGCCGAGGAGGTGCTGACACCGGAGGACTTCACGGCCATCGAGCGCGTCGATGCGATCGTCTCCGGGGACGAGCTCGGCAGCGCCCTGGCCGAGGAGCTCGAAACGCTGGCACCGTTCGGCCAGCGCAACCCCGAGGTCTCGCTGCTCGTGCCGGCCGCGCGGCTCGGCGACGCGCGGCCGATGGGGGAGGGCAAGCACATGCGCTTCACGGTGCAGTCCGGGGGGGCCCGCGCCCGCGCCGTGGCCTTCGGGGTCGGCCGGCTGCCCGAGGGCGCCGAGGAAGGCGGCCACGACGCCACGTTCAGCCTCGAGCTCAACGAGTACAACGGCACCGTCGAGCCGCGACTCGTGCTGCGCGAGCTTCTCCCGTGCGCGCCGGGCCCGATCGCGCTTCTGGGAGAGCCCGAGGACCCAGTCGAGGCGGCGCTCGCCGAGATGGAGCACGGGCACGCGCTCGCGCGGGGGCACCAACCCCCACACGGCCACGCACTCGCGCAGGGGCAACAACCCCCACACGGGAGCGAGCACGGCCACGAGCACGAGCGCGACGTACACGACCGCCGGGGTATGGGAATCGCGGGCACCCTGGCCGCGCTCGTCGCCACGGGGGAGCCCGTGCTCGTGGTCTGTGCCGACGCTCGGGCCCGGCGCGCGGCCCTCGAGGGCAGGCTCGGCGGCTTCGCCATCGCGTCCTACGCCGCTCTCGCCCGGCATCCGGTGATCGCTCACGGCCACCGGCATCTTCTCGCGCTCGATCCGCCCACCGAGCCCGTCCACGAGGCCCTCCTGCACGGTGGCTCGCACGGAGGGTCGACGCACCTCGCGTGGGGCGAGCCTGAGCTAGCCTTCGCCATGCATGTTCACGAGCGAGATCTCGATCTCCGTGGCACCCTCAGAGACCTCTACGTCGGCCTGCGCGAACACGGGCGGGATGCGCTCACCGACGTCCCTCCGGTCGCTGCCGGCCGGTGCCTCCGCGTGCTTGCCGAACTCGGCCTCGTCCGCGTCGCCGCCGCCGGGATCGAGGTCCCGCCGCCCGCCGGCCGGACGGCGCTCGAGCGGTCCGAGGGCTTTCTTGCCTATGGGGAGCGCCTCGAGACGGGGCGGAGATGGCTGAGCCGCGAGACGCTCACGCTCCGAGCGGCGTAGACGCCGGCCCCACCGGCCCCTCCGACGGTCCCCCCGATGGCGCCGCCAGGGCCGACGCGGTGCCCAGCATGACCCGCGTCCCGGTCGACCTGCTCGAGCACCCCGAGCAGCACGCCACCCTCGCCCGCCCCGACCTCACGCCGCTGGAGGCGCGCCTGCTGTCCGACGTCTTCGCGGTCGTCGAGGAGCACTCCATCGGGGACGGGACGCAGGTCGACCGCGATCGCGTGGAGGCGGCGTTCGTCTTCTCCTGCGAGCACCATGCCGACCAGCGCCGCATGTCCGGGGAGGACTTCATCGTCCATCCGGTCGGCGTGGCCAAGATCTGCGCGGGCATGCGACTCGACACGGAGACGCTGTGCGCGGCGCTGCTGCACGACACCGTCGAGGACACGTCCGCGTCGCTCGACGAGGTCCGCGACCAGTTCGGCGAGGAGGTGGCCTCGCTCGTCGACGGCGTCACGAAGCTGACGGGCATCACCTTCCAGTCGCGCGACGAGGCGCAGGCCGAGAACTACCGCAAGATGATGGTGGCGATGGCCTCCGATCTGCGGGTCATCCTCATCAAGCTCGCCGACCGCCTGCACAACATGCGCACGATCGGCGCGATGGCCAAGCAGAAGCAGATCGACAAGGCGCGCGAGACGCTCGAGATCTACGCCCCCATCGCCCACCGGCTGGGAATCCACGCGCTGAAGTGGGAGCTCGAGGACCTTGCGTTCGCGACGTTGCATCCCCGCAAGTACCAGGAGATCAAGGGCCTGGTCAACCAGCAGCGCATGGAGCGCGAGGACTACGTCGATCAGGCCGGCCGCTACCTGGCGCGCGAGCTCGAGGCGCTGGGCATCCGCGCGGAGATCGCCGGCCGCGCGAAGCACTTCTACTCCATCTACTCGAAGATGACCAAGAAGGGCCGGGAGTTCAACGAGATCTACGACCTGACGGCGATGCGCGTGAAGGTCGGCTCGGTGAAGGACTGCTACGGCGCGGTCGGTGTCATCCACTCGCTGTGGAAGCCGCTGCCCGGGCGGTTCAAGGACTTCATCGCGATGCCGAAGTTCAACATGTATCAGTCCCTGCACACGACGGTCATCGGGCCGGAGGGGCTGCCGCTGGAGATCCAGATCCGCACGAGCGAGATGCACGACATGGCGGAGTTCGGCGTCGCCGCGCACTGGATGTACAAGGAGACGGACCCCCGCGGCGGCGACAAGAAGGTCCACTGGCTGCGCTCCATGCTCGAATGGCAGCAGGAGCTGTCCGATCCCAAGGAGTTCATGGAGAGCCTCAAGGTCGACCTGTTCGACGAGGAGGTCTTCGTGTTCACCCCCAAGGGCGAGGTCAAGTCGCTGGCCGCCGGCGCCACGCCCCTGGACTTCGCCTACGAGGTCCACACCGACGTCGGCCATCGCTGTGTCGGCGCGAAGGTCAACGGCAAGATGGTCCCGCTGCACTACGAGCTGAAGTCGGGCGACATCGTCGAGGTGCTGACGTCCAAGCGCGACCGCGGACCGTCGCGCGATTGGCTGGCCGTCGTCAAGACGACCCGCGCGCGCAACAAGATCAAGCAGTGGTTCAAGGCCGAGTCACGCGACGACACCGAGCACTCGGGCCGCGCGCTGTTGCAGGAGCACCTGGCCAAGGCCGGGCTGCCCGCGCAGAAGATGACCGGCTCGCCGCTGCTTGCCGACGTCATTCGCGAGATGGGCTTCCGCAAGGCCGAGGACTTCTACATCGCGCTGGGCGGGGCGAAGATCAGCTCGAAGGTGGTGGTCAACAAGCTGCTCCAGCGCCTGCGCGAGGGAGAGGCGGCCGACGAGACCGAATCAGCTGTCGACGCGCTGACTACCACGCGCAACCAGCGGGCGCGCCCGCCCACGGGCTCGTCCTCGTCCTACGGGATCGAGGTCGCGGGCGTCGACGACGTCATGCTGCGCCTCGCCAAGTGCTGCCGGCCGGTTCCCGGCGACCCGATCGTCGGCTACATCTCGCTCGGGCGCGGCATCACCATCCATCGTGACGACTGCCCCAACGCCACGGCCCTGCGCAAGGACCCCGACCGGTTCGTCGATGTGCACTGGGAGGGCGACCACGCCCAGGCGTTCAAGGTGGAGCTGCAGATCGACGCGTGGGACCGCCACCGGTTGCTCGAGGAGCTCTCGCGGACGCTCGCGGAGGCCGGCATCAACATCGTCGAGGCGCGGTGCGTCGTCAACTCGCCGATGGTCTCCAACCGCTTCGTCGTCGAGGTCGGTGACACCCAGGCGCTGAAGGCGACGGTGGGCAGGTTGCGCAACATCGACGGCGTGTTCGACGCCTACCGGGTGACCCCCGGCGGTTGAGCCTTCTGGGCACGAGCCGGCGGGTTCCTCGTGCTCGAGCGATCCGGCGATCGCCGTCAGGACACGACCGGCAGCGCCCGGGGGGCGATGCCGTAGGTGGCCTCGATGACATCGCCCACGTGGTCGCCGTCGACCTGCAGTGCGATGGCCCGGCCGTCGGTCGAGCGAACGGTCAGCTCCTCGACGCCGGTGAACCCGGCGACCGCGCGGTGCCGGCTCACCCGGGCGCGCCGGCTGAACGCGCGCCAGATGATCGTCGGCATCACGGTGGGGGTGGCGCGGCGCAGGACGACCCCTGCCAGCCGGCCGTTCTCGAGGGTGCCGCCGTCGGCCATGCGGATCGGGCGCTTGCGGAAGTAGGTGAACGGGTCGCCGTTCTGGACGATCACCGTGACTCCGTCACAGGCCCGCTCGCCGGGCAGAGCCACCGAGAGCTGCGGTGCGCGCGTCACGTAGCGTCGCAGGAACGTGGTGATCCCCGCCCACACGAAGTACCACGCGCCGAGGCGGGCCTTGAGGCGGGGGTGAGCGTCGACCCGTTCGACCACGCTGGCGTCGAGCCCGATCCCCGAGGAGAAGGTGAAATGCCGCCCGTTGACACGGGCGAGGTCGAGCCTCCTGGGCCGCCAATCGTCGGCCATGCGCAACAGGTGCTCGGTGGCGTCGACGATGTCGATCGGGATTCCGAGCATCCGGCAGTAGACGTTGGTGGCGCCGCCCGGCAGGCAGGTCAAGGGCACGTGGCCGCCCGCGAGGCCGTTGGCGACCTCGTTGACCGTGCCGTCCCCTCCGAAGGCGACGACCACGTCATAGTCCTCGGCCGCCGCCTCGCGGCAGAGCTCGGTGGCGTGGTCGCGGGCCTTCGTCTCCACCGCCGTGACGTCATAGCGCCCCTGAAGCGCGTAGACGACCAGGTTCTTCAGGCGCACGCTGAAAGCGGTGGCGTACGGGTTGACGATGATCAACATCCGCTTGCGCTCGGTGGGCGCATCCAGCGCCCACGCCGCGCCGAGCCGCTCGAGGGATTGCACGGGGATCGAGGCCACTGGGACGTTCTACACCACGTCGCTGCGGCGCGCTACAGACCAGTTGTCGCGCGGGCCGTGGAGCAGGTTTGTGTGCCCCGCGGTCTCCGGGGAAGCGCCGGTCGTTGAACGGCCTACAGCCAGCCGCGCTTGCGAAAGAATGCGACCATGCCGATCACGACAACGACCATGAGCGCGATGACGGCCCAGAAGCCGACGCTGCTCTGCTCGCCGGGCACGTGCGTGTTCATTCCCCAGACGCCGGAGATCAGCGTGAGCGGCAGGACGATCACGCTGAAGGCCGTGAGCACGCGCAGGGCGTCGTTGAGCCGGTGGGAGACCGCCGCCTCGTTGGTGGCCTCGAGCGCCTCGGCCACCTCCTTGAAGTTCTCGAGCATGTCCCACACGCGCTCGTTGGCGTCGTTGATGTCGTCGAAGTAGACGTCGAGGTTCTCGGGGAGGTAGCGCTTGGTGCGCTCGAGGTCGCGCAGCGCCGCCCGCTGCGGCCGGATGACCTTGCGGAAGTTGATGATCTCCTGCTTGGCGTCGGAGATGTCCTTGACGACCTCGCGGCTGCGGTCCTCGAAGATGTCGTCCTCGAGACGGTCGAGCTTGTTGCCGATTTTGTTGAGCATCGGAAACGAGGCGTCGACGCAATCGTCGACGATCTTGTAGAGCAGATAGCCCGGGCCCTTTGAGAAGAGCTGGTCGCGCACGTCCTCGCGGGTGCGGCAGCGCTCGAAGAGGTACTCGACGGGGTCAAGGCGCTCGTTGGGCAGCGTGACGATGTAGTCGGGCCCTACGAACACGTCGAGCTCGGCGGCGTTGAGCCGGCCGACCGCCTTGTCGAAGCGCGGGAAGTGCAGGACGACGAACAGATAGCCCTCGTACTCGTCGACCTTCGGGCGCTGGTTGCGGCTGAAGACGTCCTCGTAATCGAGAGGATGGAAGTCGAAGCGCTCCTCGAGCCAGGCCCGGTCGACGGAGCGCGGACGCTCGATGTTGATCCAGCGCAGGCCCTCGGCCTCGATGAGCTCGTGGCGGGGGGCGTCCGGCTCAGCGGGCGCGACGACGGCCTGCCCGCGTACGCGGGCAGCACGACCGAACCGGGGCTTGGGAAGGTTCGGCATCCGGACTGAGCGGATCGTCCGCGTCGATGGGCAGAAGCTCGGCGGGCATGCGCCGAGCAGTCTAGCCGGGCCCGCGTGCGTGCTCGCACGATCGCGTGCTACGGTTCTGCGTGCACAGCTGGACACATCCAGAGGGGTGGAGGGACTGGCCCGATGAAACCCCGGCAACCCCCGCGTCGCTCGCCGCGACTCGGAAAGGTGCCAATTCCTGCGAGATGTGGCTAGGGGATCGAACGCCTCTGCCACTTGGAAAGCGGCGGAGGTTTTTTCGTAATGGCTGCAGAATCCCTGAAGTGCAGAGAGTGTGGCGAGGTCTATCCCCTCGACGCGCGCTACGTGTGCGAGCGATGCTTCGGCCCGCTCGAGGTCGCCTACGCGGCCAAGCGGATCGACGACGTCCCCGGCGCCCGGCGCAAGATCCAGGCCGGCCCGCAGAACATCTGGCGCTACGCCGACTTCCTGCCGCTCGAGGCCCCGCCCGGGCCCTCCCTGCGCGCATCCTCGCGCTTCGGCCTGCCGGCGGGCTGCACGCCGCTGCTCAAGGCCGACCGGCTCGCCGAGCGTCTCGGCCTGGGCGAGGTGTGGGTCAAGAACGACGCCGCGAACCCCACCCACTCGTTCAAGGACCGCGTGGTCTCCGTGGCCTCGGCCCGAGCACGCGAGCTGGGCTTCGAGATCCTGGCCTGTGCCTCGACCGGCAACCTGGCCAACGCGGTGGCCGCCCAGGCCGCCGCGCTGGGCCTCGAGTCCTACGTGTTCATTCCGGCCGACCTCGAGGAGCAGAAGATCCTCGCGACCGGCGTGTACGGCACCAACCTGATCAAGGTCCGCGGCAACTACGACGACGTCAACCGCCTGTGCACCGAGCTCTCCGGGGAGAAGGAGGGCTGGGCGTTCGTCAACGTCAACATGCGGCCCTACTACGCCGAGGGCTCCAAGACGATCGCCTATGAGATCGCCGAGCAGCTCGGGTGGGAGACCCCCGACCGCATCGTCGCGCCGATCGCCTCCGGTTCGCTGTTCACCAAGATCGCGAAGGGGTTCGGAGAGTGGCTCGACCTCGGCCTCGCCACGGGCGGTCTGCCGACCATGAACGGCGCCCAGGCGACGGGTTGCGCACCCGTGGCCACGGCCTTCGCCGCCGGGCACAGCGCGTGCCGCCCGGTCAAACCCGACACGATCGCCAAGTCTCTGGCCATCGGAAACCCGGCCGACGGCCCCTATGCGGTCGAGCTCGCCCGCCGGACGCACGGCTCGGTCGACGCCGTGACCGACGACGAGATCCGTGCCGGGATCCGGCTGCTGGCCGAGACCACCGGCATCTTCACCGAGACCGCCGGCGGAGTGACGACAGCGACCCTCGCCAAGCTCGCAGAGCGGGGCGACATCGGCCGTGACGAGCGCGTCGTGCTCGTCATCACCGGCGAGGGCCTCAAGACGCTCGACGCGGTGCGCGGGACGTTCGAGGCGTTCGAGATCGAGCCCAGCTACGAGGCGTTCGAAGCGCAGGTCGGGGTCGCCGCCTGATGGCGGTGACCGTCAAGCTGCCGGCGCAACTGCGCGCATCCGCCGGTGGCGCCGCCGCTGTTCCATCGGGGGGCGCGACGGTCGGCGAGGTCCTCGAGGGCGTCTACGCGGAGCATCCCGAGCTGCGCGACCGCATCTGCGACGACAGCGGCGAGCTGCGCCGGTTCGTCAACGTCTACCTCGGCGGCGAGGACATCCGCTATCTCGACGGGCTCCAGACGGCCGTCGCCGACGGTGGTGAGGTCCAGATCCTTCCCGCCGTCGCCGGCGGGTAGCGGCTGCGGACACGCTTCGCCCCGGTCCCTGCGCCCGTACGATCGTGGGGTGCTCAGCGCGCTTGCCGACGTGACACGCCGGGCCCGGCTCGCGCTGTGGGCAGCGAAGGTGCGGCTGCGCCTGAAGCGACTGGGCATGCGCTGCACCATCGAGATCGGAGCCGGTGTGCGCTTCGAGTCGCTGCCGCTGCTCGAGATCGACGCCCACTCCCCGGCCTCCGGCGGCGGCGCGCTGGCGATCCGAATCGCCGAGAGGGTGAGGCTGGGCCGGGCGCTGACCGTCGATGTCCGCCTGGGTGGGGAGAACGCCCTGACCATCGGCCCCGACACCGTCGTGCAGTCGTGGTGTCGCTTCCAGCTGCACGGCGGTGCGATCACCATCGGCCACAGCACGCACGTGCGCGACCTCGTCCAGCTGAAGTCCAAGAGCACGATCACCGTCGGCGATCGCGTGGTCCTCAGCCGCGACGTCATCGTCCACGCGACGGCCGGCGTCACGATCGGCGATGACTGCGGCATCGGGGAACGCACGAGCCTGATCGACTCGGACCACGAACTCGACGGGCTGGGCGGCGCCTTCATGCAGGCGCCGCTGCACGCCGATCCGATCACGGTGGACAACGGCGTGGTCGTCAGTGCGAACTGCGTGATCCTGCGGGGGGCGCGCCTCGCCGAAGGGGCGGCGCTCGCGGCGGGCGCGGTGCTCAACGGCGGCGAGGTCGCCGCCGGGCACCTGGCGGGTGGGGTGCCGGCCCGGACGATCAAGGACCTGCGCGCCCGATCGTGAGCGACAAGCTCGCCAGCTACCGTCGCAAGCGGGACTTCGCAGACACGCCCGAGCCGGCCGGCGGGCCGGGCGAGGAAGCCGGGCGCGCCCGCTTCGTCGTCCAGGAGCACCACGCCACCCGCCTGCACTGGGACCTGCGCCTCGAGCGCGATGGCGCGCTGGCCTCGTGGGCGGTGCCCAACGGCATTCCGCAGGACCCCGCGCAGAACCGCAAGGCGGTGCGCACGGAGGACCATCCGCTCGAGTACCTCGAGTTCCACGGGGAGATCCCGAAGGGAAACTACGGCGCCGGGACCATGACGATCTGGGACCACGGGACCTACGAGACCCACAAGTGGGACGACAGGAAGGTCGAGGTCACGTTCCACGGCGAGCGGCTACAGGGCCGCTACGGCCTGTTCCCGGCGGGCAGCGACGCCAGGGACTGGATGATCCACCGCATGGACCCGCCGGGGGATGCGTCGGCCCAGCCCATGCCCGAGCAGATCGCGCCCATGCTGGCCACCGCGGGGCGGTTGCCGGCCGACGACGGGCGATGGGCGTTCGAGGTCAAGTGGGACGGGGTGCGGGCCATCGCGCACTCCGAGCCCGGGAGGCTGCGCTTCCACAGCCGCAACCTCCACGACATCACCGAGCGTTATCCGGAGCTCGCGCGACTCAACCGGGCCCTGAGCTCGCACCGCGCGATCCTCGACGGCGAGATCGTCGCCTTCGACGCCGACGGCCGCCCGAGCTTCGGCGCACTGCAGGGACGGATGCACCTGACCTCCGCGTCGCAGATCCGCCGGCTCGCCCGGTCCAGCCCGGTCAGCTACGTGATCTTCGACCTGCTGTGGCTCGACGGCCATTCGCTGCTGCGCGAGCCCTACGAGACCCGGCGGGCGCGGCTCGTCGAGCTCGCGCTCGACGGGGAGCGCTGGCAGGCGCCCGAGCACGTGGTGGGGCGCGGACCGGAGCTGCTGGCCGTCAGCCGGGCCCAGGGGCTCGAGGGTGTGGTGGCCAAACGGCTGGACAGCTCCTACGAGCCCGGCCGCCGCAGCCGGGGGTGGACGAAGATCAAGAACGTCCACCGCGAGCAGGTGGTCATCGGCGGGTGGATACCGGGCGAGGGCCGCCGGCGGGAGCGGATCGGCGCGCTCCTGGTCGGACTCCCCGGCGGCGACCCCGACCACCCCGCACTGCGCTACGCCGGCCGGGTGGGGACGGGCTTCTCCGAGGACGAGCTCGATCGGCTGGCCGCGCTGCTGGGTCCGCTGGAGTCCGACCGCAACCCGTTCTCGGGCCAGGGCATCCCGCGGGCGGCGATCTTCACCGTGCCGACCATCAGCTGCGAGGTCGAGTTCGTCGAGTGGACCTCCGCCGGAAGGCTGCGTGCACCCTCCTACAAGGGGCTGGTGGCGGGTAGCGGACCGGTGATGGGCACGGCGGCGAGGGTCGGCAAGAGCTCGGAGAAGGCCGTCGAGGTCGTCGTGGACGGCCGTGCCGTCAGGGTGTCGAACCCCGACAAGGTCCTTTATCCGGAGACCGGCTTCACCAAGTCCGACCTCGTCGACTACTACACGTCGATCGCCCCCACCCTCCTGCCGCACCTCGAGGGCCGCATGCTGACCCTCAAGCGCTACCCCAACGGCGTCGAGGGCGACCACTTCTACGAGAAGCAGTGCCCGAAACACCGGCCGGAGTGGGTCACCAGCGTGAGGGTCAGCCTCGAGCGCAAGAACATCGACTTCTGCACCGTCGGCGACACCGCGACGCTCGTATGGCTCGCCAACCTCGCCGACCTCGAGCTGCACACGTCGCTCGCCCCGGCCGCCCGGCCCGATCGTCCCACGATGATGGTCTTCGACCTCGATCCGGGCGCGCCGGCGACGATCGTCGAGTGCTGCGAGGTCGGTCTGTGGCTCGCGGGGATGTTCGAGGGCCTCGGTCTCCAGAGCTTCCCCAAGACGTCGGGCTCGAAGGGCCTGCAGGTCTACGTCCCGCTCAACTCCGACGCCACCTACGAGGACACCAAGCCGTTCGCCAAGACGGTCGCCGAGCTGCTGGAGGCCGAGGCCCCCGACAAGGTCGTCTCGCGGCAGCGCAAGGATCTGCGGGGCGGGAAGATACTCGTCGACTGGAGCCAGAACGACCAGCACAAGACCACCGTCAACGTCTACTCGCCCCGCGCCAAGGATCGCCCGACGGCGTCGGCGCCCGTCACCTGGGACGAGGTCCGCACCTGTCATGAGGCCGGGGACGCCGCGCTGCTGTCGTTCACGACCGACGACGTGCTGCGTCGCGTGGCCTCCGAGGGTGATCTGTTCGCCGGGGTCCTGTCGCTGAGCCAAAGGCTGCCGAAGCTCTAGGCCGCCCACGCCTCTATCGTTCCGCGCCCGATGACTGTCCTGACCCCCCGGATCGAGCAGGCCGGGGAGCAGCGCTCGGCGCGCGTCGAGTCCCTGCGCGCCGTCGCCGCGCTGGGGGTTGCCTTCGGCCACGCGTTCGCCATTGCGGTGGCCTTTGAGGGGATCTTCACGTCGGCGAAGAACCGCCTGCTCCTCAGCGGCGGACTGGGCGTGTTCCTGTTCTTCACGCTCACGGGCTATCTGCTGTTCCTGCCGTTCCTGCGCAGTCAGGTCGGCGAGGGCCGGCGGGTCGACCTGGGCACCTACGCCCGCAACCGTGCTCTGCGCATTCTGCCGCTGTACTACGCCGTCGTCGCGATCCTCCTGATCCTTCAGCCGTTCGACACCGACCGTTCCGACTGGTGGCGCTTCGCCCTGTTCATCGAGAACTTCTCGCGCGCCACCGCGACCCGTCTGGACTCGCCGATCTGGTCCCTGGTCGTCGAACTGCACTTCTACGTGGCATTGCCGCTGCTCGCGTGGCTGATCGCCAGGGTGGCGCGGAGGTCGCTCGCGCTGACCGTCGCGCCGTGGATTCAGCCCGAGGCCCTCGTCGCGCTGGGCGGCTTCCTCGTCGTCGGCGGGGCGGTCCGCCCGCTGCGCGATGGTGTGCTGACGCGCGTGTTGGAATGGCGGCCGCTGGCCCTGGTCAGCTACGCGTTCGTCGAGCGCCCATTTCTGCGGCTGCGGCGGCGGTGGGCCACGACGGAGGCGTGATGGAGGACCCCATGGTGGTGACCCGCTCCGTGGCCATCCCCCTGGCCGAGATCGAGCTGCGGGCCAGCCGCTCGTCGGGTCCGGGTGGCCAGCACGCCAACGTCACCGCGTCGCGGATCGAGGCGGTCTTCGACGTCATGGCCTCCTCGGCGCTCAGCGACGAGCAGAAGGCTCGTGTCCGGGCGCGCTGCGGGCCGCGGATCACGGCCATCGCGCAGGACGCCCGCAGCCAGGCGCGCAACCGGGAGCTCGCCCTCGAGCGGCTGCGGGAGCGCCTGGCCACGGCGCTGCACGTGCCGCGGGCGCGCCGGTCGACCAAGCCATCGAGGGCCGCCCGCGCGCGGCGACTGGATTCCAAGCGGCGCCAGAGCGCCAAGAAGCAGGCCCGCCGGGACCCGCCCAGCGACTAACCTGTGGCTGGCTGGCGCGAGTAGCTCAGTGGATAGAGCGCTGCCCTCCGGAGGCAGAAGTCGGGGGTTCGAATCCCTCCTCGCGCGCTACGAGGCACCGGCGGCACCGACCTGGGCCGTGCAGAACGCGCAGCGCCGCGCCGCCGCCGGTATGTCCGACAGGCACTCCGGGCACTCACGGGTGCGCGCGTCGACCTTGGGCTCGGTCCGGAGGCGCTCGAGCAGCGCGTTGACCGGCCGCACGACGAGGAAGAACATCACCGTGGCGACGATCACGAACGTGAGCGCAGCGTTGAGGAAGTCGCCGTAGGCAAAGCGGCTGCCGTTGATGCTGAACGCCAGCCGGGAGAAGTCCTGGTCACCTCCGATCGCGGCGACCACCGGCGTGATGAGATCCTTGACCAGCGCGTTGACCACGGCGGTGAACGCCGCGCCGATCACCACGGCCACCGCCAGGTCGACCAGGTTGCCGCGCAGGATGAACTGCCGGAAGTCCTTGAACATGCCCGGCAACGTTACGCTCGATCGAAGATGGACCTGTCCCTGTTCTTCGCCGGTACCGCTGGTTCGGTGCCGAGCGCCCGCCGCGGCCTGCCCGCCATCCTGCTGCGCCGTGGCGGCGAGGCGATCCTGTTCGACTGCGGGGAGGGGACTCAGCGCCAGTTGGTCCGCAGCGTGGGGCTGGCCGACGTCTCCCACGTCTTCCTGACGCACTTCCACGCCGACCACTGGCTGGGCCTGCCGGGAATGTTGAAGTCCTTCGACCTGCGCGACCGGGAGCGACCGCTGACCGTCCTGGGGCCCCCGGGCACCGTTCGGCTGCTGGAGGCGGCGCGCTTCGTGTACGGCCGGCTGAAGTACCCGTTCGACATCCGCGAGCTCGAGCCCGCCGAGGCCGTGCGCTTCGACGACTGGTACATCGCGCCCTTTCCCGTGGAGCACCGGGGGCCGTCGTCGTTGGGCTATGCCATCGTCGAGGACACGCGTCGCGGACGCTTCGACGCCGGGCTCGCGGCGAGCCTCGGAGTCTCCTTCGGCCCCGACTTCGGGCGGCTCGCGCGCGGGGAGACCGTCGGGGGCGTCCTCCCCGAGCAAGTGATCGGCCCCGACCGCCCGGGCCGCAAGGTGGTCCTGTCCGGGGACACCATTCCCTGCGAGGCCGTGCGCGTCGCGGCCCATCAGGCCGACGTGCTCGTTCACGAGGCGACGTTCGCCTCCGCCGAGGTCGACCGCGCCGCGCAGACCCGCCACAGCACGGCTCGGCAGGCCGCCGAGGTCGCGGCTCGAGCCGAGGTGGGACTGCTCGCGCTGACACACCTGTCGAGCCGCTACGCGGGCGGCGAGATCCGCGACGAGGCACGCGCCGTGTTCGAACGCACCGTCGTGCCCCGCGATTTCGACACGATCGAGGTGCCGTTTCCCGAGAAGGGCGAGCCCCAGTTGGTGCGCTGGGAGGGCCCGCCGCAGCCCGCGGCGCCCGCCGAGTTGCCGGCCTGAGCGCGGGCGCGGTCCCGTCCGGGCG
>JBBPZE010000035.1:0-14791 GCA_038199185.1 Solirubrobacterales bacterium | reverse complement strand
GAGAAGCTCGATCAGTTCGAGCGCTTTCATCCCGATCGCATGGCCCAGCGCATCCTGGGCATGGGCGACGTGCTGTCGTTCATCGAGCGGGCCGAGAAGCAGTTCGAGGTCGACGAGGCGGCGGAGCTCGAACGCAAGATGCGCAGGGGGGACTTCACGCTCGAGGACTTCCTCTCACAGCTCAAGACGATCCGGCGCATGGGGCCGCTGTCGAACCTGCTGGGCATGCTGCCCGGAGTGGCCGGCCAGCAGACCAAGGGCCTGAAGGTCGACGAACGCGAGATGGACCGGCTCGAGGCGATCATCCTGTCGATGACGCCGGAGGAGCGCCGGCGGCCCGAGCTGATCAAGGGATCGCGCCGGCTGCGGATCGCCAAGGGATCGGGAACCAATGTCCAGCAGGTCAACCACCTCGTCAAGCAGTTCGCCCAGATGCGCAAGCTCATGAAGGGCCTCGCGCGCGGCAAGATGCCCGACCTCGGGGCGTTGATGCGCCAGGGCCGCTGACGTGGGCCCCCGCCCATCGACGCGGCTACACTGCGCCGCCGTATGGCCGTTCGACTGAGACTGACCCGCATCGGCGGGAAGAAGAACCCCGTGTGGCGCGTCGTCGTCGCCGATCAGCGCTCGCCGCGCGACGGTCGCATCATCGAGACGGTTGGCCAGTACAACGCCCAGACGGAGCCCTCGACGATCAGGATCGACGAGGACCGGGTCCGCCACTGGCTCTCGAAGGGCGCCCAGCCGACCGACCAGGTCCGCAAGCTCCTGAAGATCCAGGGCATCGCCTAGCCGCTGTGGCCCGTTCGTCTCGCGAACTCCTCGAGGAGCTGGCGAGGGCGCTCGTCGACGAACCCGCGAAGGTCGAGGTCGAGCAGTTCAGCGAGGACGACGGGACCGTCGTGCTCGAGCTCTCGGTGGGAGACGACGACTACGGCAAGGTCATCGGCAAGGGCGGCCGGACGGCCAACGCGCTGCGCACGGTGATCAAGGCGACCGCGGTGCGCGAGCAGCGACGCGTGCTCGTCGACATCGTTGACTGAGAGCGGCGAAGCCCGCCTCTCGGCCGGTCGCATCGGCCGCCCGCACGGGCTCGACGGCTCCTTTCACGTCCTGGATCCCTCGCCCGATCTGCTCGGCATCGGTGTGAGGGTCTTCCTCGACGGTGAGCCGACCGAGATCGTGGGCCGCAAGGGAACCGACGCAGCGCCGATCCTGCGGCTGGCCGCGGCCGCCGATCGGGATGCGGTCGCCGGGCAGGGCGGGCGCGAGCTGATGGTCGCCCGCGAGGTCGCGCCCGCCCTGCGAGCCGACGAGTACTGGGCGGTCGATCTCGTCGGCTGTCTCGTGCGCGCGGGCGGGCGGACGCTGGGGCCCGTCGAGAGCATGGTCGCCTACCCGTCCTGCGAGGTGCTGGTCGTCGGCGAGCACCTCATCCCGATGGTTCGCGACGCGATCCGCTCCGTCGACGTCTCCGCCAAGCGCATCGAGGTCGACCCGCAGTTCCTCGGAATCTAGATGCAGCTCGACGTCGTCAGCCTCTTTCCGGATTGGTTCGGCTGGTTTCGCGGCCAGCGCCACGTGACCAACGCGCTCGCGCAGGGCCATGAGCTGCGCACGCTCAACCCGCGCGATCACACCACGCTCAGCGGGGGTCAGGTCGACGACACGCCGTTCGGCGGCGGGGCCGGGATGGTGCTGCGCGTCGACGTCATGGAAGCGGCGCTGCGCGGCTTCTACGGGATCGACCCGGTCGAGCTCAGGACACGGCGCCGCGTGATCGCGCTGACCCCGGGCGGCCGCCAGCTCGACGACCACTTCGTCGACGAGCTCGCCGCCGAGCCGGCGATCACGCTGCTGTGCGGGCGCTACGAGGGCTTCGACGAGCGAATCGTCCAGCATTTCGCCTCCGACACCCTGAGCGTCGGGCGCTACGTGCTCAGCGGCGGCGAGCTGGCGGCGATGGTGGTCGCCGACGCCGTGCTCCGCAAGCTGCCCGGTTCGCTGGGACATGCCGCGTCCGCGGTGGAGGAGTCCTTCAGCGCCGAGCTCGGCGGCAACCCGGAATACCCGCACTACACCAGACCGGCCGAGTACCGGGGTTGGAAGGTCCCGGACGTGCTGCTGAGCGGCCATCATGAGGAGATCCGCACCTGGCGCCGCGCGCGTAGCCGGGAAAGGGGAACCCACCCGCCCGGCTGAAGCGGGTTCGCTACCATGGACGGCTCGCCGGGGCTCTTGCGCCCTGGCGTTTCTCTGAGCCGAGCCATGAGCAGCGTCATCGAATCCCTTGAGCGCGCGCAGCTGCGCCGCATCCCGCAGTTCCAGGCGGGCGACCGCGTTCGCGTCCACTTCCAGGTCATCGAGGGCCAGCGCCGCCGCACCCAGGTCTTCGAGGGCGTCGTCATCAAGCGTCAGGGCCACGGCGTCCGCGAGACGTTCACCGTGCGCAAGCAGTCCTTCGGTGTGGGCGTCGAGCGCACGTTCCCCGTGCACTCGCCGAAGATCGAGAAGATCGAGGTCGCGGCGCGCGGCGACGTTCGTCGGGCCAAGCTCTACTACCTGCGAGACCGCGTCGGCAAGCGCGCCCGGGTTCGCGAGCGTCGGTACGTCGGCCCCGAGGAGGTCGTGGAGGCAGGCCTGCTCCACGAGGAGACCGGCGCGACGGACGCGTCGGGCATGACGGCCGACGAGGTCGTCGAGGCCGGGGAGGGCGCCGATTCGGCGCCCGCGGAGCCCGACGCGCCGAACCTCGAGGCCGAGGGCGTCGCCGAGACGCCCACGGAGGAGGCCGCCCTGGCTCCGGAGAACCCGGAGGGCGACGCCGCGACGTCCGCCGGACAGGCTCCGGAGGACGACGGCGGGTCTCAGGAGGACGACGGCGAGGCCCAGGAGGCAGGTTCGTCCGGCAAGGATGACCAGGCCGATCAGGGCGCGGAGCCCAAGGCCGAGGGCGAGGGAGCCCCCGCGCCCGCCGCCGATCCGGCGTGAGCGATCCCGCCAGTCCGCGGCAGTCGCCGAAGTCCGAGAAGTCCGCCGGCGCGCAGCTTCTCGAGCTCGTCGTCATCGTCGCCGTCGCACTCGGGCTCGCTCTGGGCATCCAGGCGTTCCTGGTCAAGCCCTACCGCATCCCGAGTCCGTCGATGGTGCCGACCCTGAAGGTCGGCCAGCGCGTGCTCGTCAACCGCATCGGCAACCGGTTCAACGATCCGCACGTCGGCGAGATCCTCGTCTTTCATCCACCCACCCCGGCCGACCAGGGAGGAGGCGGCAGGGGCCCCAACGGCCAATGCGGTGTCGACAACCGCGGCGGACGGCCCTGCCCGACCGAGTTCCCCAAGGAGGCCGAGGTCAACTTCATCAAGCGCGTGGTGGCCGGGCCCGGGGACACCATCGCCATCCGCAACGGGCACGTGATCCTCAACGGCAGCTCCCAGGCCGGCAAGGAGACGTTCATCAACCCCTGCCATCCCGGTGACGAGTGCGACTTCCCCGTCCCGATCAAGGTTCCGCCCGACCACTGGTTCATGATGGGCGACAATCGTGGACAGTCCGACGACAGCCGGTACTGGGGCCCCATCCCCAAACAGTGGATCATCGGCGGCGCCTTCGCGACCTACTGGCCTCCCAGCCGCATCGGCCTCCTCTGAGGCCCGTCCGCGCAAGCGGCCCAGGCCGCGTTCGTCGGGCAACCGGCTCTTCCGCTTCGACCGCTCGCTCGGGGCGCGCTGGATCGCGGGCGCCGACGAGGCGGGACGAGGCTCCCTGGCCGGACCGCTGGTGGCCGCCGCGGTGCTTTTCGACGTTGAGGCCCTCGGGGTCCGCGAGCGGCGGGCGCTCGCGGCGCTCAACGACTCCAAGCAGCACACCGCCGAAGGCCGGGAGGAGCTCTACCCGGTGGTCATGCGTATCGCGGTGAAGGTCGCGGTCGTCTCGCGCTGCGTGCGGGGCATCGACTCCCGTGGGCTGCACAAGACCAACCTCGCGGCGCTGCGCGAGGCGCTGATGCGGGTCGCGGTGCCGGGCGCGATCTGCCTCAGCGACGGCTTTCCCGTCGCGGACTTCGGCCATGACCAGAGGCCCGTGATCGGTGGCGACGCCACAAGCGCGGCCATCGCCGCCGCCTCCATCGTGGCCAAGGTGTCGCGCGACCGCTTCATGCACCGCGCCGACGGGCTTCATCCCGGATGGGAGTTCGCCGCCCATGTCGGCTACTCCACGCCGGAGCACCGCGACGCCATCCAGCGCCAGGGCGTCTCGCCGCTGCACCGGCTGTCGTTCGCGTCCACCGCGTATCAGCAGCTCGCGCTCTGACGCCGAACGGGCCGGGACGGGGAGGGCCCGCAGATGCTCGCGGCATCGACGGCCGTTCCCCGAGTCACTAGAAGCCGGGCTGGTCAGAACGCCCCCTCGAGGTGCTCGAGCTCCGTGAGACGTCCTCGGGCGTCGATCGTCACGCCGATCGCGTCGAAGCGCAGCTCACCACGGGTGGGCCGCTCCGGCGTCTCGGCGAGGTAGGCCGCGGCCATCCGCCGGACCTGCGCCCGCTTGGCGGCATGCAGGTTCTCCCAGTGACGGCCTGAGTGGTTCGAGCGCCGGGCCTTGACCTCGACGAAGACGAGCGCACGATCATCGCAGACGATCAGGTCGAGTTCGCCGAAACGAGTCCGGTGGTTGCGCTCGACCAGCGCATAGCCCAGCCGCTCGAGGTGGTCGAGCGCGAGTTGCTCGCCGAGGCGGCCGAGATGCTGGCGGAGATCGGGCACCCGCCCAGTCTCGACGGCCGCCCGCCACGCGGGACACCAGTTCTGTGACAACTTCGTGGCGGAACCGGCGGGCGTCTGCGGCAGCCACGTGCGAGGCACGACCTACGCATCTCCTGAGCAGGTAATGCGCGCACTTGCCACAAAGCGGGGCTGACACGCGCGCGTGGCGCGCTTAGCGTCAGCAGCGTGCTCTCCCACGTCACGACCTTCACGATCCGCGGGATCGATTCGCTTCGGGTCACGGTCGAGGTCGACGTCCGCAGGGGGCTGCCGTCGTTCAGCATCGTGGGGCTGGGGGACCGCGCCGTCCGCGAGGCCCGCGAGCGCGTGCGGGCCGCCCTGCAGAACTCTCGTTTTCAGTTCCCGGGCATGCGGGTGATCGTCAACCTCGCGCCCGCGTACGTCCGCAAGGTCGGGCCGGGATTCGACCTGGCCATCGCGTGCGGGATCCTCGCCGCCAGTGGGCAGGTGCCGCCGGAGGCCTTCGAACGGACGGCGGTGTTCGGGGAGCTGTCGTTGGGGGGAGAGCTGCGCCGGGGCCGGGGAACGCTGGCCATCGCCGAGGGGGCGGCGCGGGCGGGGATTCCGGCCCTCATCGTGCCCGCCGAGAACGCACCCGAGGCCGCGCTGGTGCGCGAGCTGGATGTCTACGCGGCCGCGACGATCACCGACGTCGTGGCGATCCTGCGCGGCGACAGATCCGAGCGGGTGGCCGACCTGCCGTCGGGCGAGGCCGTGGCCGAGGACGCCGAGCGTCCCGACCTCAGCGACGTTCGCGGCCACCCCGGGCCGATTCGCGCGCTCACGATCGCCGCAGCGGGCGGGCACAACCTGCTGCTGTCCGGTCCTCCCGGGACCGGAAAGACGATGCTTGCGCGGCGTCTGCCCTCCATCCTGCCCCGGCTGAGCCGCAGCGAGGCGATCGAGGTCACGCGCATCCAGTCGGTCGCCGGCGTCCGCCTGGGGGGCGGTCTGGCCGTGGAGCGGCCCTTTCGCGCTCCCCACCACACGATCTCGCCTTCCGGGCTCGTCGGCGGTGGTCCCACCCCCGCGCCGGGGGAGGCCAGCCTGGCCCATCACGGCGTGCTGTTCCTCGACGAGCTGTCGGAATTCGGCCGCCATGCGCTCGAGGCGCTGCGCCAGCCGTTGGAGGACGGACGGGTCGTCGTGGTGCGCGGCCAGCAGGCTGCCGTCTATCCGACGCGCTTCGTGCTGGCGGCGGCGACCAACCCATGTCCCTGCGGCCATGCCGGGACGCGCCGATGCCGGTGCACCGAGAACGACCACGCCCGCCATCGCCGCAAGCTCAGCGGCCCGCTGCTCGACCGAATCGACCTGCTCGTCGACGTGCAGCGCCCGTCCGCGGCCGATCTGGCGGCACCGCCCGTCAGCGCGTCGGCTGCCATTCAGGCGCAGGTGGAGGAGGCGCGTCAGCGTCAGCGCCACCGCCTGCGCGACGGCGGCGCGGGCTGCAACGCCGAGATGACTCCTGCCCTCGTCCGCGCGCACGTCAGTCTCGACGACGTCGGTGCGCGTCTGCTGCGCACCGCCTACGAGGCCTGCCGGCTGAGCGCGCGTGGGCATCACCGTGTGTTGAAGGTCGCTCGCACGATCGCCGATCTGGCCGGTGACGAACAGGTCGGCGGTGACCACCTGCGGGCGGCGCTGGGCTGGCGGCTGGAGGAAGAGCAGGTCGATGCCCACGTCGCGTGAAAGCGGTTGTGACCGCTGCCTCCGGCGCACGCGCCTGCTCGAGCTGCTCGCCCCTCACGTGGAACGAGCCCGCCACGCCCGCAACCTCGGTCAGCTGCTGGCTCTCGACGATGACCTCCTCCTGCACGCTGTCGCCGGGAACGGGCGGCGCCGGATCGAGGTCGAGCTCGAGGACTTCGAGCCGGCCGCGGCCCGTGAGGCGGCCGCCGCCCGCGGGCTGTGGATCGCCTGCCGGCACGACGACTCGTATCCCACCCGTCTGCTCGCGGCCGCCGACGCGCCAGCGGTCCTGCACGGAGCCGGCGATCCGCGGGCGCTTCCGGGGGTCGAGTCCCCCGCCGTCGCCGTGGTGGGCGCGCGCCGCGCGACGCCCTACGGGTTGGAGGTGGCAAGGGTGCTCGGTCGTGGCCTCGCGGCTGCCGGGCTGCCGGTGGTCAGCGGCATGGCCCTCGGGATAGATTCTGCCGCGCACGCGGGCGCGCTCGAGGCGGGCGGCCCGACCATCGCCGTTCTCGCCGGTGGGGCGGACAGACCGTATCCCCGCAGCAAGGCAACGCTCTACCGGCGTCTTCTGACGAGTCCGGGCTGCTGCGTGGTCTCTGAGATGCCACCCGGGTTCACGCCGTTCAAGTGGGGTTTTCCCGCACGGAACCGGATCATCGCCGGCCTCGCCGACGCGACCATTGTCGTCGAGGCCGCCGAGCGATCGGGCTCGCTGATCACGGCGGAGATGGCCCAGGACATTGGACGCCTGGTGGCAGCGGTGCCCGGCGCGGTCACCAACCCGATGGCGGTGGGGACCAACGCCATGCTGCGCGACGGTGCCGAGCTCGTGCGCGGTGCCCAGGACGTCCTCGATTCCCTGCTGGGCGTGGGGGCGCCCACCGTGCGGCCCGGCCCGGACCCGGGTCTCCTTCCGGCCGGCCTCCAGCGTCTGCTCGGCCGGCTCGATGCACGTCCCGCGAGCTCGTCGGCCCTGCTGGAGCCGGGGGAGGAGGCCGACAGCGTCGTCGCCGGGCTCGTCGAGCTCGAGCTGCTGGGGTTTGCCCGGCGCGTGCCGGGGGGGGCCTACGTCCGCGCGGCCGGGTGAACCTACGATATGCGCGTGTCCGTTTCTCGAGACGTCCGGGTCGTGTTGACCATTGCCGGATCGGACTCGGGGGGAGGCGCGGGCATCCAGGCCGATCTCAAGGCGTTTGCCCGCTGCGGCGTACATGGCACGACCGCGATCACCGCGATCACCGCGCAGAACACGGTCGCGGTGCGAGCGTTCGAGGTGGTCTCGCCCGAGATGATCGGAGCCCAGATCCGCGCTGTGGCAGACGACCTCGGCGTCGATGCGGTCAAGATCGGCATGGTGGGCGGCGTCCAGGCCATCCATGCGGTGGTGGCGGCTCTCGACGATCTGCCGACCGGGACGCCTGTGGTCCTCGATCCGGTGATGGTCGCCGAATCCGGGGGCCGCCTCCTCGAGGCCGACGCCGAGGGTGCGCTGCGCGCGATGCTGGTGCCTCGGGCGACGGTGGTTACGCCCAACCTCGCGGAGGCGCGAGTCCTCGCCCGGCGCGGTGAGGAGGCCACGCCGGAGGAGCTCGCTCGGGCCGTCCACGCGCTCGGCCCGGCCGTCGCCGTCGTCACGGGCGGGCACGGTGCGGACGCCGTCGACGTGCTCTTCGACGGGGAGGAGCTCGTCGAGATCCCGGGAGAACGTCACCCCGATGGCGCGGCCCACGGTTCGGGGTGCACCCACTCCGCGACCCTGGCGGCCCGGCTCGCCCTCGGCGACGAGCCCGTCGGCGCGGCCCGGGTCGCGAGGCAGGTCGCGGCGGACGCCGTGCGCGACGGACTACGGGAGCTGGGGGCCGGCGCGGGCCCGGTCGACGCCCTCGGCCTCGCTCGCCGCGCCCGGAGGGTGCCATAATCAACGGTCGATGAAGCTACTGCGGATGAAGCCCGGACACGGAGAGGTCCTCCTCGAGGAAGGTGACGTGGACCTCGCCGGCGACGTCGAGCGCCTCGTCGCGGCGTTCTCCGAGCAACTCGAGCAGGGAATGTGGGCAGCGGTGCCGACCGAAGGGGGCTCGGGGCGCAGGCAGGCACAGATGGTCCGATCCTTCGACGAGGTACCACGCGACGCCGAGCGGGTCATCTTCTTCCCGCGCGCGGCCGGCGGCCGCTAGCGGGTGGTTGCGTGCTGCTCGCTCTGAGCGCCACGACGATCGTGATCGCCGCGTTGCTGTGGGAGGTCGGATGGCCGCAGGCCTCCCAGCAGATCGAGCGCCACCGAGCACGGCGCCGGCGCATCCCGGCCAGCGACTATGACCCGGGCCGCGAGCGCCGTGCCGAGCAGCGCGCCCGCGAGCTGCTGCGGTCGTGCGTCGACGAGGACGACTGGGCGATGTACCGCGATCTCGGCTTCGTCCGGGTGTGGGGCGCCCTGGCCGAGGGCCCGGAGCGCGGCGCCGCTCGCGAGGGGCTGGCGGGAGCCCCCTACGCGTATCTGGTCTATCCCCACAAACCGATCGTCTGCTACCTGCCCCAGACCGGACGGCTGCTCAACGAGTACTGCGTCGAGTTCCCCGACGAGACGCGGCCCTACGGGAGCGCGCTCCTACCCGACTCCGATGACGTGCTGGCCAAGTGGATGGCGCTGACCGGGGACGAGCGCCGCCTGATCCAGACCGCCAACATGCACCTCCCGGGTCGTCAGGTCGATCCGCGGCAGGTGCGCCGCGACCTCTGGCGTCTGAGCCAGTGGGAGCGTCAGCGGATCGCTCGCCGCGCCCGCGCGGCCTCCTGAACCGCGCTCGGGCCGACGGATAGTCTGCTCAGCGATGAGCGCGGACGGCTTCGACCTCAAGCATCGCAGCCGGGCGCTCACCGAAGGTCCGGAGCGCGCTCCCGCCCGCAGCTACCTCAACGCGATCGGCTTCGACGAGGAGGCGCTGAGCAAGCCGATCGTGGGTGTTGCGTCGACCTGGATCGAGACGATGCCGTGCAACTACCACCTGCGCGCGCTGGCCAAGCAGGTCAAGGACGGCATTCGCGCTGCCGGCGGCACTCCGATGGAGTTCAACACCATCGCGATCTCCGACGGGATCACGATGGGCACCAGCGGGATGAAGGCGAGCCTGGTGTCTCGCGAGGTCATCGCCGACTCCATCGAGCTGACCGCCCGCGGCCACCTCTTCGACGCGGTGATCGCGCTCAGCGGCTGCGACAAGACGATCCCCGGCACCGTTATGGCGCTCGCCCGCCTCGACGTCCCGTCGCTGATGTTCTACGGCGGCTCGATCGCGGTGGGACGCTACGAGGGTCGCGACGTCACGATCCTTGACGTCTTCGAGGCGGTCGGGGCCCATGCGACCGGCAAGATCTCCGACGAGCAGCTGCGCGAGATCGAGATCGCGGCGAGCCCCGGGGTCGGTGCCTGCGGCGGGCAGTTCACCGCGAACACCATGGCGATGGCCTTCGAGATGATGGGCATCAGCCCGATGGGTCCGTCAGCGATCCCCGCGGAGGCCCCGACGAAGGCCGAGGCCGCCTTCGGAGCCGGCGAGCTCGTCATGGACGTCCTGCGCGCCGACCTGCGGCCGAGCCGGCTGATCACCCGCGAGTCGATCGAGAACGCGATCGCCGCCGTCACCAGCTCGGGCGGCTCGACCAACGGCGTTCTGCACCTGCTCGCCGTGGCCACCGAGATGGGGATCGAGCTCGAGCTCGAGGACTTCGACCGGATCAGCGAGCGCACCCCGCTGTTGTGCGACCTGCGCCCGGGGGGTCGCTACAACGCCGTCGACATGTATGCGGCCGGGGGGACCGCTGTGCTCGCCCGGCGGCTGAAGCAGCTGGGCGTCCTGCACGCCGATGCCCCCACCGTTCTGGGCAAGACGGTCGGCGAGCTCGCCGACGAGGCGCGCGAGACCGAGGGCCAGGTCGTCGTCCGCCCGCTCGAGAACCCGCTGAAGTCCACCGGTGGCCTGGCCATCCTGCGCGGCAACCTCGCTCCCGAGGGCTCCGTCGTCAAGCTCGCCGGGCACGAGCGCCGGCATCACAGCGGTCCCGCTCGTGTCTTCGAGGGCGAGGAGGCCGCCATGCACGCCGTCACCCACGGGGAGATCCTGTCCGGCGACGTGGTGGTCATCCGCAACGAGGGACCGGTCGGCGGCCCCGGCATGCGCGAGATGCTCGCGGTGACCAGCGCGATCAACGGGGCGGGTGTGGGCGATCAGGTCGCCCTCATCACCGACGGCCGCTTCTCGGGCGCGACCCACGGGTTCACGGTCGGCCACGTGGCTCCCGAGGCCGCGCGGGGAGGACCCATCGCGGCCATCCACGACGGCGACACCGTCGTCATCGACGTCGACGGCCGCCGTCTCGACGTCGAGCTCTCGGACGATGAGATCGCGGCGCGCGTGGCCGCCTATGAGCCCCCCGCCAACCCGGATCGCACGGGCGTGCTGGCCAAGTACGCCAAGCTCGTCTCGAGCGCCGCCCAGGGCGCCGTCACCGTCTGAAACCGGCGCTACTGCGTCTCGCCCGCCGGGTCGTCCTCGGCGAGGAAGCTCTCGACGTCGGCGTTGAAGCGGGCCGGGCGCTCCAGCATCGCCATGTGGCCCGTGTCGTCGTAGACGAGCTTGCGTGCGTTGGCGCCGATCGCCTCGATGAAGCGATCGGCGTCGCGCAGCGGGACGAGGCGGTCCTTCTCGCCCCACAGCACGAGCGTCGGGGCCTCGATGCGCTCGAGGCGGTCGCTCAGGGGGTAGGTCCCGAGCGCCTCCAGCGCGTCCATGAAGCCCGGCTTGCCCGCGCCGCGGACCTGCTCGGCGGTCAGCCGCGCCGGCAGGCGATCGGGGTGGGCGGCGATCACCAGCATCAGCACCTTGCGCAGGCGGGCCCGCCGCGAGAGCGTGTCGGAGCGAAGCGCGATCTGGGCGGCGCCGAAGGCCAGGACGTTCTCGGCCACGCGCAGCATCGCTAGCGCCTTGTCGTTGTGGATCTCGACGGTGGTCAGTCCCGCCGCCGAGACGAGGACGAGGCGTTCGACGCGCGTGGAGTACTCGATCGCCAGCTCGGCTCCGATGAACCCGCCCATCGAGTTGCCGACCACGGCCGCGCGCTCGATGTCCAGCTCGTCGAGCAGCTCGTCGAGCACGCCCGCGTAGCCGTTGATCGAGATCTTCTCGGTCGGCATCGGCGAGAATCCGAACCCCGGCAGGTCCAGGGCGATCACCCTGTGCGACCGCGCGAAGTGCGGGATGTTCTCCAGCCAGTTCTGCCAGCAGCCGGTCAGCCCGTGGACGAACACCAGCGCGGGACCCTCGCCCACGTCGACGTAGTTGACGGTCGCGTTGGACAGCGAGGCCCACCGCAGGTGCTCGTGCCAGTCCACGGAGAGCCAGTCCGAACGGCCCTGCGGCCCGTACGCGTCGTCCGCCGCCGTCGCGGTGAGCCTGGTTCCTGTGACGGTGGCCATGTCGCGCGTAATCTAACCATTCCGGATGCGGATCGCCATCGACATCGACTCGACCCTGCACCATTACTGGGATCGGCTGTCGGCCTCGGCCAGCCGCCGGTTCGGCATCGAGCTGCCCTACGAGGAGCAGTTCACGTGGGGGATCACGCGCCTCAAGCCCAACCAACTGCAGGTCTGCATCGACGACACCCACTCCGAGGATGCCATCCTCGGGGGCGAGCCCTACGCGGGGGCGGTGGAAACCGTCGGCGCCTGGTTCGACGCCGGGCACTTCATCCACATCACCAGCCATCGCGCCGAGGGGTGTCATGCCGCCACCGGGCGCTGGCTCGAGCAGATCGGCCTGCGCCACCACGACCTGCACTGCTCATATGACAAGGTGGCGCGCTGTCAGGAGCTCACCATCGACGTCCTCATCGACGACAGCCCGGCCAACATCCAGCGCGCTCTCGAGGCGGGAATGACGGCCGCCACGATCCGCCACCCCTGGAACGACGAGGTCTGCGACACCGAGGAAGTCATCTGCGCCCGCTCGTGGCCCGAGCTGGCGGCCCGGCTCGAACCTCTGCTCGGCAGTGGCACCGAGACGGCGCCGGGCTGATGGCCTCCGACCGCACCCCGTTGCGCGACCTCACTGCCCCCGACCAGCGCGATCTGTTGCCCGGGCTGGAGCCCGAGCGCCAGGTCGACGACTGGGGGCGCTCCGAGCGGGTCGAGGGCGCCCTCGACGCCACGATCTCGGAGTTCCTCTACCGGCTCTGGTTTCGCTGCGAGGTCGAGGGGGTCGAGAACGTCCCGGCCGAGGGCGGCGCGCTGATCGTCTCGAACCACGCCGGCGCGCTGCCGCCCGACGCGGCGATGATCGCCAAGGCGATCAAGGAGGAGCACTCGCGCAATCGGCGGCTGTACATCACGGTGGAGCACTTCTTCAAGGGGTACCCGGGCTTCAGCATGCTGCTGCCGAAGGTGGGGGCCGTCCCCGCCCACCCCGCCAATGTGCACCGCCTGCTCTACGACGAGCGCCAACTGGTGCTCGTCTTCCCCGAGGGGCGTAAGGGCACCGAGAAGCTCTACAAGGACCGCTACCGGCTGCGGCGCTTCGGCCGCGGCGGCTTCGTGGAGGCGGCCATGCGTGCCCGGGCTCCGATCGTGCCGGTTGCCGTCGTGGGCGCCGAGGAGGCCGCGCCGATCTTCGCCCAGGTGCCGCTGCTGCAGCGGCTCACCGGCCTCATCTACTTTCCGATCACGCCGACGTTCCCACACCTCGGGCCGCTGGGCATGCTCGGCTACCTGCCGGCCAAGTTCAAGATCCGTTTCCTGGCGCCCGTCCGAACCGATGACATGGGGGAGCGCGCCTGGGAGGACAAGAGCCTGGTGCAGACCGTCGCCCACGACATCCGCGCGACGATCCAGGACGAGCTGTTCGACATGCTCGGCGAACGCAGATCGGTGTGGTTCGGATGACCGGTGGGTCCGGGCTCGCGCGGCAGACGACCTCCAAGCGCATTCTCATCACCGGCCTCTCCACGGACTGGGGAGGCCGGGTCGCTCAGATGCTGGAGCGCAATCCCGAGGTCGAGACGGTCATCGGCCTCGACCGCCGCCCGCCCAAGGTCGAGCTGCAGCGGACGGAGTTCGTCGAGGTCGCCGACTCGCATTCGTTGATACGCCGGATCGTCGAGGCGGCCGAGATAGACACGGTTGTCGACACCCGCCTGGTCGTCGACGGCGCGGTGACATCGCCGCGCCTCGCGCACGAGAACAACGTCATCGGGACGATGAACGTGCTGGCGGCGTGCGCGGGCATCCGCAAGCTCGTCTTCAAGTCCAGCGCGCACTACTACGGCGTTGAGCAGGACGACCCGGCGTTCTTCACCGAGGACATGGGCCGTTCGCACCCCCCGCGAACCCGCCTGGAGAAGGACATCCACGAGGCCGAGTCGGCGGTCGCGGACTTTCGGGAGCGCAACCCGGACACCATCGTCACCGTGCTGCGCTTCGCCAACGGGCTGGGCCCGGGGCGAAGGACCTCGAACACGCGCCTGCTCGACCTGCCCGCGATTCCCGCGATCCTCGGCTTCGACCCGCGCTATCAGTTCATCCACGACGAGGACATGGCCAACGCGCTCGAGCACGCGGTGCGCCACGACATCGACGGGGTCTTCAACGCAGCGGCCGATGGGGTCCTGGCCCTCTCGGAGGTCGCCGGCCTGCTCGGCAAACGGCTGTTGCCCGTGCTGGCGCCGTGGGGGACGGCCCTGGGGGCCGCGGCGTTGCGCCGCGCCGGCGTTCCCCTGACGCCGGAGAACCTGCGCATGCTGCGCTTCGGTCGCGCGCTGGACAACCGCCGCCTGAAGGCCACGGGTTTCCGCTACCGCTACACCACGCGCGAAACGGTTCTCAAGCTCCGCGAGCACCAGCGGCTGGCATCGCTGATGCAGGGGTCCGGTGAGGGCTACCGCTACGAGCGTCAGCTCGAGGACTTCCTGCGCTACAGCCCGAGCGTGCGGGCGACCAACGCTGCGCCGCGACTGCCGGAGAACATCGCCGCCGGCGGCCGCGAGTCCGCTGCCGAGGTCTCAGGGCCCCGGATCGCGCCCGCCTCGTCCTCCACGCAGGCGGTCTCGCGATCCAAGCCGGTGTCGCGAGCGCGGTCGAAGCCGGCCCCGTCCGCCCCGTCTCCTCGGTCGGCTCCGTCGCGGCCGTCGGCCCCGTCGCCTCGGTCGGCCCCGTCGCCTCGGTCGGCCCCGTCGCCTCGGTCGGCCCCGTCGCCTCGGTCGGCCCCGTCGCCTCCATCGCCTCCAGGCTATGCCGAACTGGACAGCGAGGAGATCAT
>JBBPZE010000034.1:0-3595 GCA_038199185.1 Solirubrobacterales bacterium | reverse complement strand
CGGGGACAGCTCAGACGCTCGGGGCGCTGAACCGGGTCAGCAGCGCACCCTCGGACTACAGCAACGCGCCCTGCTGCACCTTCGGAAACGACTACGGCGACTACACCGGGCTCGACGCCACGCAGGGCGTTCCCATCCCCGTGTGGTCGGACAAGCGCGGAGGGCTCGACGGAGAGGCCTTCAGCTTCGTCGAGCCGCTCTCCGTCACCGTGGCGGCGATCACGACCGCCGCCACGTCCGCCGCCACGACCGCCGCCACGGCTGCGGCGGCGGTCTCCACCGCGCCCGTCTCCACCGATCTGGCCGGCGCGACGCCCGCCACGACCTCCCTGGCCGGCGCGGCGCCCGCCTCGACCTCTCCCGCCCCCGTACTCGGCTCGGGGTCCCGCGGGGGCGGGGTGCTCAGCATGCACTTCGGCACCGGCCATCCGAGGATCGTCGGCGTCACTCGTCGGGGAGTCGTCGTGTTGCGCCGGCCGCTGGCGATCTGCCCGGCCGGCACCCTGCGGTGCTCGCTGACGACCCGCGCGCGCGGTGTGCTGAGCGGGTCGAGGCCCTCCGGCATCGGGTCGTCGCGGGCGCACGTCGTCGCGGGCCGGTCCGTCCGCCCCCGCTTCGTCCTCACCGAGCGGGCACGCCGAGTGCTCGCGCGTCACGGGACGTTGCGGGTGGCCATCGGGCTCGTCGGCCGGCACGCCACCCGCGTGGCCACCAGGACCGTCAGGGTCACCCTCGTGGCGCCCTGAGACCCGACCGGCAAGACCGCACGCAACACGCGTCGGCCCATTGCTCTACCGTATGCGGTGAAACCCGGACATCAGATCCGGTAAAGCAGTGCACGCTTCGCAGTTGTTGCCTCACAGCACCCTCCGCGTTTGCCGCACTTCACCCAGGAGGGACACACCAAATGGCAACAGGAACCGTCAAGTGGTTCAGCGACGAGAAGGGCTTTGGATTCATCACTCCCGATGACCAGGGCAAGGACCTCTTCGTCCACCATCAGGCCATCCAGAGCGACGGCTATCGGTCGCTCGCCGAGGGCGCCAAGGTCTCCTACGACGCCGAGGCCGGCGACAAGGGACCCAAGGCCGTCAACGTCCAGGTCATCTAGACCGGACGCCAACGCCGTTCGTGAGCCGGCCCCCCGGGGCCGGCTCACGTCGTTAAGGGCCCAGGACGGCCAGGCGCCGGTCGGGCCCCACGCTGACGCTCAGCCGACCGTGCAGCAGATCCAGCAGCTCCGCCCCGACGAGCTCGCGGCGCCAGCCCTCCAGCGTGCGCACCGCCGGCTCGGGCCTTCCGTCACGAACGGCGAGCGCGATCCGCTGGAGGTCGGCCTTGGCGGCGATGAGCTCGTAGGCGACCTTCGACTCGAGGGCCCGTGCACGCACCAGCGCCTCGCTCAGGGCGATGAGCACGGCGTCCTCGGGATTCGCCTGCGCGGGGCGCTCGCCCTCGACCGGGATCGGCTCGAGCTCGCGGGCCCGTTCGACGACCTCGATGATCTGCGTTCCGCGCCGGTGCATCGTGGCTTCGTTGATGCCGCGGATCTGTCGCATGCGCTCCAGCGTCTTGGGGCGTCGCTTGGCGATCTCCACGAGCCCGGCATCGGAGAGGATCGTCTGGATCGGGCGGTCGGCGTCCCGTGCGGTCCCCTCGCGCCAGGCCGCGAGCTCTCGCGCCACCGCTCGTTGCCCGGGATCGAGCGAGTTGACCCGGGGCAGGCGCTCGAAGACCGTGTCGACATCGCGGATGTCGGTGGCGTGCTCGAGCATCCGGCACTCCTCGCGCGCCCACCCGAGCCGCCCGAGGCCCTCCAGGCGCTCCTGGAGGGCGGTGGCGAGCTGCAGGAGGTGCAGGACGTCCTCGCGGGCGTACTCCAGCTGCTCGGGAGAGAGCGGCCGCGCGTCCCATCGGGTGAAGCTCGCCGACTTGCCGAGGCGGACGCCGAGCACCTCCGAGAGCAGCGCCTCGTAGCCGAGCTGGGCCCGCAGGCCCGCGAACCCCGCCGCCAGCTGCGTGTCGAAGACGTTGGTGACGTCGGTCTCCCAGACGCGCCGCAGCAGGGCCACGTCCTGGCGGCCGGCATGCATGACGACCTCGATCTCCGGATCGGCGAGCACGGCCGCCAGCGGCCGCGGATCGAGGCCGCCGTGGAGCGGGTCGAGGACCTCGACCCGCTCGCCGCCGTCGACCGCCACCTGCGCCAGGCACAGCAGCGCGCGGTAGCGGCCCTCGCCCATGAACTCCGTGTCGATTCCGAGCTTCCCGGTGGCCCGTGCGCGCTCGGCCAGCTCCTCGACCTGCCCCATTGCCGGCGACCCTACTGCGCCATCAGGGTTCCTCGTCGGGCCATCGCCCGTGGCGGTCGTAGTACTCGCGGGCGCGTTCCTCGCTGTCGCGCTCCTGATCGCCCGATGCTCCCATCCGGTAGAAGAAGTTCAGCAGCGCGACGGCCAGGCCGGCCCCGATGATCGCGGCGCCGCCCTCGAGGCCGCCGTCCGCCGGTCCCAGCGCCATCGCGAGAATGCCGCCGATGACCACGAGCGCGGGCAGGCCGTAGCGCACGAAGGACTTCACGAGAACGTCCAGGGCCGGGTGGGCAGGCCCGCGGGATCGAAGCGGGCGAGCAGCTGCTCCATCGACGGCGCGCTGCCCGGCTCCGCCAGCCCGAGGCTCGCCGCCAGCATCCCCCGCACATACTCCGGGTCCTCCGGGCGCTCCGCGAGCGTGACGGAGCCGTGGCGCTTGGCCAGCCGACTCCCGTCGGCACCCAGCACGAGCGGCACGTGGGCGTGGGACGGAGCCGCGAGGCCCAGTGCGCCGGCCAGCCAGACCTGGCGAGGGGTGGAGCTCAGGAGGTCGGCGCCCCGCACCACCTCCTGCACGCCCTGTTCTGCATCATCGACCACCACCGCGAGGTTGTAGGCAAACGCGCCGTCGTTGCGCCGGACGACGAAATCGTCGATCGGAGCGCCGATGGGTCCGGCCAGGCGATCGGTGACGGTGACGTGCGCGCCTGAGGCGCGAACGCGCAGAGCCGGCGGGCGGCCGGACCTCTCTCGGCGTGCCTGCTCTCCTCGGGTGAAGTTGCGACACGTGCCGGGGTAGGGGTCACCGGCCGGTGACCCATGCGGAGCCGAGGCCGCCTCGCGGATCTCGGCCCGCGTGCAGAAGCACGGGTAGGTGTCGATGAGCTCGAGGGCGGCCCGGTAGAGATCGGACCGGTCGGATTGGCGCACCGGGGCATCGTCCCAGTCGAGCCCGATGCCCTCCAGGTCGGCGAGCTGGCCGGCCTCGTGCTCTGCGCGCACACGCCCGGCATCGAGATCCTCGATGCGCAGGAGAAACCGCGAGCCGGCCGACCGCGCGAACAGCCACGCCAGCAGCGCGGTGCGCAGGTTGCCGAGGTGCAGCGCTCCCGTCGGGCTGGGGGCATAGCGTCCGGTCAAGGAGAGAGGAGGGGCGGGCCGGAAGGCACGGTCGCAAGCGTACGACGGCCTGACACGAGTAGCCTGACCGCGCCGTGGCCTCTGATGCGCCCGCCGACGAACCCAGTCGGCTCTCGCCTTGCTCGCCCTGTCGGGGGACGGGG
>JBBPZE010000033.1:0-10418 GCA_038199185.1 Solirubrobacterales bacterium | reverse complement strand
GCCATGCAGTGGCTGACGTGCCCTTCGGCCAGGCCGAGCGCCACCTTGTCGAGAGCCGATCCGGCGGCGGCGATCTGGTTGAGGATGTCCGGGCACCACGTGTCCTGCTCGACCATCCGCTGGACGCCTCGCACCTGGCCCTCGATGCGCCGCAGGCGGTTGATGAGCTGCTTCTTCTCGGCGCTGTAGCCGCGAGCACCGGGTTCGGTTTCCATCGCCATCGGCGGAGTATATACCCGCCGGGAGTATTGAGGATCCGGCTCCCGGATGTGCTACCGTGGTTTGCGACGATACCCCCCAGCCGTATTGGACACGACCTTGGGAACCGACGACTCTCGCACCTACGCCGTCACCGGCATGACCTGCGCTCACTGCGTGGCGTCGGTCCGCGAGGAGATCTCCGAAGTCCGTGGTGTCAGAGAGGTCGACGTGGACCTCGAGTCCGGGCGCGTGGTGGTGACCGGTGAGGACATCAGCGACGAGAGCCTCCGCGCGGCCATCCGGGAGGCCGGCTACGGGATCGCCTCGTGAATCGCCCGCGCACGATCGGCCTGCGAGAGAAGCGGTGACCATGGCCGCCACGGTCGGTGAGCACATCGAGCTGCCGATCAGCGGCATGACCTGCGCCTCATGCGCGAACCGGATCGAGCGCAGGCTCAACCGGCTCGACGGCGTCAGCGCCACGGTCAACTACGCGACCGAGAGGGCGACCGTCGACTACGACCGGGCGGCCGTGGCTCCCGAGCTTCTGATCGAGCAGGTGCGGGCAGCGGGCTATGACGCGGTGCTGCCCCTCGAGCAGCCGGGGGCGCTGCGCAGCGACGTCGACGAGCTGACATCGCTGCGGATGCGGGTGATCGTGTCGGGCGTGCTCGCGCTTCCCACCCTGCTGATCTCGATGATTCCTGCGCTCCAGTTCGACAACTGGCAGTGGCTCGTTCTGGGGCTGGCGACCCCGGTTGTGATCTGGGGCGCCTGGCCCTTTCATCGCGCTGCATGGACCAACCTCCGCCACGGTGCGGCGACCATGGACACCCTCGTCAGCATCGGCGTCCTGGCCGCGTTCGTCTGGTCGCTCTGGGCGCTGTTCCTCGGTGACGCCGGCAGGACCGGAATGACCATGCACGTCTCCTTCAGCGCGTCTGGCGAGGACGAGATCTACCTGGAGACCGCGTCGGTCGTCACCGCCTTCCTGCTCGCCGGACGCTACTTCGAAGCGCGCGCGAAGCGCCGCGCGGGCTCGGCGCTCAGGGCGCTCCTGGAGCTCGGCGCCAAGGACGTCGCCCTGCTGGGCCCCGACGGCGCCGAGCGGCGCGTGCCCGTCGAGGAGCTGGCGGTCGGAGACCGCTTCGTTGTGCGGCCCGGCGAGAAGATCGCGGTTGACGGAATCGTCGAGGTGGGTTCGAGCGCCGTCGACGAGTCGTTGCTGACGGGGGAGTCGCTTCCGGTGGAGAAGACACCGGGCGACGACGTGGCCGGGGCGTCGGTCAACGCGGGCGGTCGGCTCGTCGTGCGGGCGACCCACGTCGGCGCCGACACCGCTCTGGCGCGCATCGCCAAGCTCGTCGTCGACGCTCAGTCGGGCAAGGCCCCCATCCAGCGCCTCGCCGATCGCATCTCGGGCGTCTTCGTGCCGATCGTCATCGGCCTGGCCGTCGCCACGCTCGGCTTCTGGCTCGCCGCCGACGAGCCGTCGAGGTTCGCGTTCACCGCGGCCGTCGCCGTGCTCATCATCGCCTGCCCGTGTGCGCTCGGGCTGGCGACGCCGACAGCGCTGCTCGTGGGCACCGGGCGCGGCGCCCAGCTCGGGCTGCTGATCAAGGGGCCGGAGATCTTGGAGTCCACGCGCAGGGTCGACACGGTCCTGCTCGACAAGACGGGCACGGTGACCACCGGCCGCATGAGCCTGGTCGACGTCATCCTGACCGACGGCATCGACCGGGAGCAGCTTCTGGCGATCGCCGGCGCTCTCGAGGACGCGTCCGAGCATCCGATCGCCCGGGCCATCGCGGGCGCGGCGCGGAACGAGGTCGGCCCGTTGCCCGCGGCCGAGGGATTCACCAACCGCGAGGGAATCGGTGTCGAGGGCGTCGTCGAGGGCCACGGTGTCCAGATCGGGCGCTCGTGGCTGATGGACGAATGGAGCCTTCGCATCCCCTCCGAGCTCGACGACGCCCTGCGCGCCGCCGAGTCCAGGGGGCGTACCGCGGTCATCGCCGCCTGGGACGGCGAGGTTCGCGGCATTCTGGTCGTCGCCGATTCGGTCAAGCCGACCTCAGCCGAGGCGGTCGCCTCTCTGAAGGCACTCGGGCTGCGCCCCGTCTTGCTGACCGGCGACAACGAGGCGACGGCGCGCGCGGTCGCGGCCGAGGTCGGGATCGACGAGGTCATCGCCGAGGTCCTGCCTGCGGAGAAGGCCGACGTCGTTCGCCGCCTGCAGGCCGAGGGCCGGGTCGTCGCCGTGGTGGGCGACGGCGTCAACGATGCTCCCGCCCTTGCGCAGGCCGACCTGGGCCTGAGCATCGGCACCGGGACCGACGTCGCGATCGAGGCCTCGGACCTGACCCTGGTCAGCGGCGACCTGCGCGCGGCGGCCGACGCCATCCGCCTGTCGCGAGCGACGCTGCGAACGATCAAGCAGAACCTGGCGTGGGCGTTCGGCTACAACGTCGCCGCGCTGCCCCTGGCCGCCGCCGGATTGCTCAACCCGCTGATCGCGGGTGTCGCGATGGCCTTCTCCAGCGTCTCGGTGGTGGCCAACGCCCTGCGGCTGCGCCGCTTCCGCTCGGCCCATGGGGCGGCGGCCTCGTGACGGGATTCCCCTGGCGGGGGTGAGGGGCCACCGGGGGTGATCGACGAAGGGGCTGGACCGCCGCTTGATCGGAGCCGGTAGATGTGAGATGGTCGCGCGGGGGACTCTGCAGGATGCATCTCGCGGATATCAGGCTGGCGGTCCCGTCACAGCGTGGCGCGGCGGTGTCGGCTCTCGGCGTGCCGCTGGCGCTCCTCGGGCTGGCGGCCATCGGCTGGTGGTGGTCGCAGCGGATGGCCGCCGGGGCGAGCCCCGGCGCCATGGGCGGGATGACCTCGATGCAGGCGGGCATGTCGCTCGGGGCGTTCGTGGTCGCCTGGGTGGCGATGATGGCCGCGATGATGCTTCCGGCCGTCCTGCCGGTCGTCAAGCTCTACGCACATGCGGCGGCACGCGGCCGGGCCGCGCCGACGGCGTTCTTCGTGCTCGGCTACCTCGCCGTATGGACCTCGATGGCCGCCCCCGCCTATCTCGCCTGGCGGGCGCTCGCCGACCCCCTTGCCGAGGGCCGGCCCTGGGTCGCGCGGCTCGCCGGAGCGACGTTCCTGGCTGCCGGCGCCTGGCAGGTCAGCCCTCTCAAGACGGTCTGCCTGCGTCACTGCCGCTCCCCGCTGGGGTTTTTCCTGCGCTTTGGCGGGAGGATCCGCCGGCCTCTGGGCGCGGCGCGCATGGGCGCGACCCACGGGGTCTTCTGCTTCGGGTGCTGCTGGGCGATCTTCGCGGTCCTGGTGGTGCTGGGCACCATGAACCTGGCCTGGATGGCGGCGCTGACGGCGCTGATCGTCCTGGAGAAGAACGCCCCTCATGGCGAGCGGGTCGCGCTCGCCGCCGGCTCTGGGCTCGGCATCGTGGGGGCGCTGCTGCTGTACGACACGTCGGTGCTGATCGATCTGACCTAGGAGGAACACATGGCTGCTACCGAGACGACCCCCGAGACCACCACCGCCTGGCGTCTGAAGGGCGTGGGATACGAGTTCTGCAACTGCCAGCCGGGCTGCACCTGCAACTTCTCCGGATTCCCCACCTCCTCCGACGGCAGTTGCAAGGCGGCGGTCGGCACCCGGATCGATGATGGCAGGTGCGGCGAGGTCGACCTGTCGGGCCTGACCGTGATGGCGATCCTCGACTGGCCCAAAGCGATCCACGACGGCGACGGCCGCGCCGTGTTCGTTGTCCCTCCCGAGGTCTCCGACGAGCAGCTCGGTTGCCTGGCCGAGATCTTCACGGGCAAGCTCGGAGGGATGCCGTGGGCCATCCTCGGCTCCACGTACGAGGTGGCCGGCGTGGTGCGTGCGGCGGTCGAGATCGAGGGCGAGGGCCTGTCGACCACGATGCGTGCCGAGGGCGTCGGCGAGGCCACCGGCACCATGCTGAAGAACCCCGTGACCGGGGAGGAGCACGGCGTCTCGATCGTCCTGGACGAGGGCTTCATCTGGAAGGAGGGAAAGTGCGGCCAGGGCAGCTTCGACGTCGAGGCCGAAGGCATCCATCTCTCGTTCCAGGACAGCAACTGGATCCTCTACGACTTCGATTGGTCCAACGACGAGGGCTGACGGTTCGGTCCATCCTCGCCGCTTGGAAAGGCGTTGGTTTGCAACCGACTGCAAGGCGGCGAAGCGGGGTATAACGCTGAAAACCCTGCAAGGAGGCAACACATGGCTATCGGTACATCTGTCCTGCTCATCGCCGTCGGAGCGATTCTTCGCTTTGCGGTCAACGTCTCGACCAGCGGGTTCAGCCTGCACACGATCGGGGTCATCCTCATGGTCGCCGGCGCCCTCGGCCTGTTGATCTCGCTGCTCTTCGGCAGCATGATCGCCGACCGTCGGAGCACCGGAACCGTCACACGCGAGCGCGAGGTCCTCTAACTCGGCTCGTAGACGTCAGCGGCCGGCCGGGACATCACTCGGTCGGCCATCTCGAGCTTGAGGCGATCCAGCCGGGCCTCCTCCTCGGGGCTGCGCTGCTTGCGCGCCAACGCGATGAACTCGTCCGTCACGAACCCCTCGCAGACCTGGAGGGTCACGCTGCGCCGGCGATAGCCGATCCGGAAGACGAAGCGCTCGAGCGTGGTGCCTCGGTCGGCGCGCGCGAGGCCGGGGTCGAGGACGTAACGATCCTCGGTCACCGCTCGTGTCACCATCTCGAACCCGTCGCGCGCGCCGGGGCCGCCGAACGCGGTCGTGGCCGTGATCTCCCGCCGCTGGAGCGGGCCTTCGGCGTCAAGGAGGTCGAAGGCCAGTTCCATGACCTTGAACGCGTGAGCAACTCCGCCGGGCGAGCCCGGTCCGTGGTAGCGCATCATGTCGGCGAAGGAGAACGACAGCAGCCGGCCGCCGTCGAGAACGGAGAGGGTCGTCTGGGGCGCTCTCCGCACGCCGCTCATCCCGGGTCAGCAGATACGAGGTAGCGGGTCGCCCGCCAGCATGTCGACCACGCGGCTGCCGCCGAAGGAGGTCTCCAGCAACACCATGCCGGGCGGATCGGGGCGGACCTCGCCGATCACCGCGGCGTCGGCGCCCAGTGGGTGGGCGCGCAGCGCGGCCAGGGCGGCGTCGGCGCCGTCAGGGCCGACCACGGCCACCAGCTTGCCCTCGTTGGCGACGTAGAGCGGGTCGATGCCGAGGATCTCGCATGCGCCGTTGACCTCGTCGCGGATGGGAAGCGCCGCCTCGTCGATGGCGACGCCGAGCTCGGCGGCAAGGGACAGCTCCGCCAACACCGTGGCGACGCCGCCCCGCGTGGGATCGCGCAGCCAGCGGACCTCGGGCGTGGCGTCGAGCAGGCCGGCCGCGAGCTCGTGGACGGCGGCCGTGTCGCTGCGCAGGTCGGTCTCGAGCTCGAGCTCGCCCCGGGCCACCATGATGGCCATGCCGTGGTCGCCGATGGTGCCCGAGACGATGACCTTGTCTCCGGCTCGCACGGCGGCGGGCGACAGGTCGATGTCGCGTTCGAGGATCCCCACACCCGCGGTGGAGATGTAGAGCCCGTCGGCCTTGCCCCGCTCGACGACCTTGGTGTCGCCGGTCACGATGGACACGCCCGCGCGGCCCGCGGCCGCGGCCATGGAGACCACCACGCGCGCGAGGTCGTCGGTCGTCAGCCCCTCCTCGAGGATGAACGAGGCCGACAGGACGAGCGGTCGCGCCCCGCTCATCGCCAGGTCGTTGACGGTGCCGTTGACCGCCAGCTCGCCTATGTCGCCTCCCGGGAAGAACAGCGGCTTGACGACGGAGGCGTCGGTCGAGAACGCCAGGCGCCGGCCGTGCGCCACCTCCAGCAGCGCGGCATCGCCGAGCGCCTCGAGGGCGGGGTTGGCGAACTCGCGGACGAACAGCGTCTCGATCAGCGTGTGGGACGAGCGGCCGCCCGCCCCGTGGGCGAGCGTGATGTGCTTGTCCATGAGCTTGACGTGCGGCCGCCGGCGCCGCTTCTCGATGGCATCGAGGACGTCCTGCTCGGAGCGACTCACTTGGCGACAGCGGGCTCGGGCGCGGGCTCGCGCGTCCGGCGCCCGGCGTGGCGACCATAGTTGTAGTAGGCCGCACACGCACCCTCGCTGGAGACCATGCAGGTGCCGATCGGGCGATCGGGTGTGCAGGAGGTCCCGAACACCTTGCACTGCCAGGGCTTGATGACGCCCTTGAGCACCTCTCCGCACTGACAGGCCTTGGGATCGGCCACGCGGACGCCGGGAACGCCGAAGCGCACCTCCGCGTCCCACGCCGCGAACTCCTCCCGCAGCTTCAGCGCGCTCTGGCTGATGAAGCCCAGGCCACGCCATTCGAACGTGGTGCGCAGCTCCATCGTGTCGGCGATGGCGCGCAGCGCCAGCGGGTTGCCCTCGTCGCGCACCACGCGCGTGTACTGGTTCTCGACCTCGGCACGGCCCTCGGTGAGCTGGCGCATGATCATGTAGACGCTCTGCAGGATGTCGAGGGGCTCGAATCCGGCCGCGACGATCGGCAGGCCGTAGTCGCGCGAGATGAACCGGTAGGGCATCGTGCCGATGACCGTCGACACGTGCCCGGGGCCGAGGAAGCCGTTGAGCCGCAGATCGGGCGAGTCGAGGATGGACCGGATGGCCGGGATGATCGTCACGTGGTTGGCGAACACCGAGAAGTTGGCGATACCCTCCTTGCGCGCACGCAGGAGCGTCAGCGCGGTGGACGGCGCCGTGGTCTCGAAGCCGATCGCGAAGAAGACGACCTCGCGATCCGGGTTCTCCCGGGCGATCCGCAGCGCGTCGAGGGGCGAGTAGACCATCCGCACGTCGGCGCCGCGGGCCTTGGCGTCGAGCAGCGAGCCGTGGCTGGCGGGTACGCGCAGCATGTCGCCGAACGTGGTGAAGATCACCTCGGGGTTCTCGGCGATGGCGATCGCGTCGTCCTGGCGGCCCATCGGGATCACGCACACGGGACATCCGGGGCCGTGGACAAGCTCGATCTCGGGGGGCAGGAGGTCCTCGACGCCGTGCTTGTAGATGGCGTGCGTGTGGCCGCCGCAGACCTCCATGAACTTATAGGTCCGGCCGGGCTCGACCAAGGCCGTGATCTGCTCGGCCAGTCCGCGAGCCACCTCGCCGGACCGGTATTCGTCGACGTACCTCATGTGCGGGCTCCGATCGCGTGGAACAGCAGGTGGTAAAGGGTAGCCTGCGCCTCCTGGACGCGAGGCACGTAGTCACTGCGTACGACGAAGAGGTGATCCAGCCATTCCAGGTTGGCGATGCGCCCCCCGTCGTGGCCGGTGATCGCGACGGTCAGCATCCCGCGGCGGTGCGCCTCCTCGAGCGCCGCCACGATGTTGGGTGACGACCCGCTCGTGGAGATGGCCAGCGCGACGTCGCCATGGCGCGCGAGAGCGATGAGCTGGCGGCTGAAGACGTTCTCGAACCCCACGTCGTTGGCCACGGCGGTCACGGTCGACGCGTCGTTGGGGAGCGAGATCGCCGGCCACCCGGCCGCCCGGGCGTCCGAGCACGCGTCCCACGCATCGGTGGTCGAGCCGCCGTTGCCGAAGGCCAGCACACGCGCGCCCGCGTCCAGGCGCGCGCGAACGTCGCTCGCGCAGGCGGCGATCGCGGCCATGTCGAGACCGCTGCGCAGGGCGATCACGTCCTCGCCCTTGCCCACGGTGGACGCCTCGACGTCGGCGAGCACGCTCTCGACGTCGTGCTCGGAGCGCTCCAGGAAGGGATACAGGAAGCTCGCCGGGTCCTCGACCGCCGGCTCGGGCGCCGCGCCGCTCTCCAGGCGCTCGAGCGCCACGCCCGCGTGGCACAGCAGGACGTCGCCCACCATCACGTCGGGAACGAGGTCGGTGGCGATCTGCTCGCGCGCGCCCTCGGACTCGATGACTGCGCTTCCGTCACCCGTCGACACCACCCGGGCCGCCACCGCGATGTCCCCGCACGTGATGCATGCGTCGTCGAGCAGCCCGGGGTGCTCGAAGAACACGTGCACGAGCTCCCACAGCACGTGATAGGCGGTCTCCTGGACCTCCTGGACGATGTGGGGGTCGTCGCTGGGGACGCGAAGCACGTGATCGGCCTCAGGGGCGGGCGCGTCCCCGCCGATGAGCGCCATGCGCAGCATTCCCCGCTCACCGGCTGTGGCCAGGAAGGCCGTCACCGCCTCGTCGGGCCCGGCGTGGGCGATCCCGAGCGCGATGTCGTCGGGCCGGCCCAGCGACCGGGTGACGTCGGCGATGCGCGACACGTCGTCGAAGGGGGCGAGCGCCGGCAGCGCCCGCTTGCCGACGATCACCGGATGCATGAACTCGACGGCCACGTGGGCGGCGTCGGTCGCCGCCGGGCCGCTGCCGTAGGCCACGAGGGCGCCTCCGCGCGCGAAGGCCCGCGCCATGTCGTGGCAGGCGTGGGCGATGTGCACCCGCTCGGCCGCCAGGAACGCGCGCAACACGCGCTCGCGCTCCTCCACGAGGAGGGCGAGGTCGAGGGTTCCGGTTGGGGTGGTCATGACGATGTGAGCCGGGCCGCGATCGCGGCCTGCCCGAAGCTGATCCCGGCGTCGTTGGGCGGCACGAGCCGATGCTCGAGAACGTCGAAGCCCAGGGCCTGCAGCCCGTCGTGCAGCGCGCGTCGAAGCCGCAGGTTCTGCAACGTCCCGCCCGACAGCACGACCGTACGTGGCTGGGCGGCGCGGTCACAGGCGGCGATGACGGCTGCCGCGAAGCCCTCGTGGAACGCCGCGGCGATCTGGTCGCGGGGCCGGCCGGCGGCCAGGTCGTCGTGGGCGGCGGCCACGAGATCGGCACCCCGGAGCACGTCGGCGTCCACGCGACAGCCATAGGGCTCGGCCGCGACCGCTCCCGCGAGCTGCTCGAGCTCGATGGCCGCCTGGCCCTCGTAGGTGACCTCCTCGCGGACGCCCAGCAGCGCGGCCACCGCGTCGAACAGTCGCCCCGCTCCCGAGGACAGGGGGGCGTTGACGGCCAGGCTCTGGCGCACCTCGGGCCACCGTGAGAACGGCACGGGGCGGTCGGCGCGCTCGAGATAGCTGGCGGCCATGCGCCACGGCTGGCGGATTGCGGCCTCGCCGCCCGGCAGGGCGACAGCCTCCAGGTGGGCGACGCGCCCGAAGCTCGTCAGGTCGCAGCGCAGCAGTTCGCCTCCCCACAGGGTCCCGTCGGTCCCCAGGCCGGTTCCGTCGAGCACGACGGCCAGGGCGGGCCCCTCGTGGCCGTGCTCGGCCAGGCACGCGGCGGCGTGCGCATGATGGTGCTGCACCGCGATCGGCTGGGCGTCCTGCTCGACGGCCCAGCGCGTCGAGTGATAATCCGGGTGCAGATCGTGGGCGATCACCTCGGGGCGCACGCCGAGCATCTCGAGGTAGAGGGCCAGATCCTGCTCGAACGCCCGGTGGGCCTCGAGGCCGTCGAGGTCGCCGAGATGGGGCGAGAGGAACGCCTGCCGGCCCCGGGCGACACAGAAGGTGCTCTTGAGCTCGGCTCCCGCCCCGACGATCGGGCGCGAGGCCGCCACGGGGAGGGACAGGGCCTCGGGCGCCATTCCGCGCGAGCGGCGAATCACGTGCTCGCGACGTACGACGGAGTCCTCGCAACGGCGGCGGATCGGACGGTCGTGAGCCAGGAAGGCGTCGGCTATGCCCGACAGGCCGCTGCGCGCCTGCTCGTCTCCGATGACGATGGGCTCGTCAGAGCGGTTGGCGCTGGTCATGACCAGCGCCTCGCCCAGCTCGGCGAGGAGGAGATGGTGGACCGGCGAGTAGGCCAGCAGCACCCCGAGCCACGGGGTCCCCGGCGCGACCGACGGCGCCACGGGAGCGTCCGCTCGCCGGCGGGCGAGCACGATCGGGCGGGCGGGCCCCGCGAGCAACCCGGCCTCGGCCTCGTCGAGATGCGCCAGCGCCCCGGCCTCGGAGGTCATCACCGCGAACGGCTTGTCCTCACGGTGCTTGCGCGCGCGCAGCCGGGCGACGACCGCCTCGTCGGCCGCACGGCACGCCAGGTGGTAGCCGCCCAAGCCCTTGACGGCGAGGATGGCGCCGTCGCGCAGCAGCGCCACGGCCTCCGAAACCGGCATGGAGAGGCGGGGCCCGCAGTCCGGGCACGCGATCGGCTC